>NZ_CP027727.1:1578196-1893835 GCF_003851685.1 Pseudomonas sp. R5-89-07
ACCTGCTGCACTGGGCCTCGGGCCTGGACTGGCAGGAAGACTACGAGTACGCGCCGCTCAAATCCTCGGTGGTGGCGATGCTCTACACCCGTGGCCGCGCCGACATGGCGCAATTCGCGGCTAAAACCGAGGCCGCCGATGCTCCCGGCCAGGCGTTTCGCTATTCCAGCGGCGACAGCAATATCCTGTCCGCCGCGCTCAAAGGCATGCTCGGGCATAAGGCCTATATGAGCTACCCGTGGGACGCGTTGTTCAAGCCGCTGGGCATTCGTAACGCGACCTGGGAAACCGACGCCGATGAGACCTTCGTCGCCTCATCCTATGCCTACCTCACCGCCCGCGACCTGGCGCGGGTCGGGCTGCTGATGGCGCGGGATGGGCGCTGGAACGAACGCCAATTGCTGCCCAGGGAGTGGGTCGCGTTCAACCGCCGGCCCTTCGACCACTACCAAGCGGGCCAGGATGAAGCCGTGCCCGGCGGCCAATGGTGGCTCAACCAGGGCACGCCCCAACCCTGGCCCGACGCACCGCCCGACACCTTCGCCGCCCTGGGGCATTGGGGCCAGGCGCTGTACGTGCTGCCGGGCGAACACCTGGTCATCGTGCGCTATGGCGACGACCGCGACGGCAGCTATCGCCATAACGAACTGCTCAAGCGCGTGCTGGCGGCGGTGCGCTCATGATCCGTCGTCATCCGTTTATCAGCGTCTTGCTGGCGCTGTTGCTCGTGTTGCTGGGCTGGGTGTGGCACGAGCGCGTCAACCTGCAAGCCTTTCCCGACATCATCGCGGCGTACACGGCCAAGGAGTATTGCTCGTGTCGCTACGTGGCAAACCAACCCGCCGATTACTGCCGTGGCTATGTGAAGCAATACGTGCCGACCAGCGCTTTCAATGATAATCCCGAGCGCAGTGAAGTGACGGCGAGCGGGTTGGGGCGCACGCATACGGCGCGGTGGCTGGGCGACCGCCAGGGCTGTCGTCTGAATCCCTGAAACACACATCACCCGTGTGGGAGGGGGCTTGCCCCCGATGGCAGCGTGTCAGTCACAGGATGAGTTGCTGACCCACCGCTATCGGGGGCAAGCCCCCTCCCACATTGGATTTGCGCCGGTTGGGACATTGCGCTTACTGTTCGTGCAGATTTTTCGCCCCTGAGCCCTTATGTTCAACGTCAAACCCCTTGTCTTCGCCTTGCTGACCTGTGCCGCCGTGCCTGCCCAGGCCGACTGGTACCTGGATAACGAATCCTCACGCCTGTCGTTCGTTACCACCAAAAACACCGAAATCGCCGAAGTGCAGCGCTTTCTCGTGCTGCACGGCAAGGTCGACAGTAACGGCGCGGCCCAGGTGCAAGTGGAGCTGGAGTCGATCAACAGTGGCGTCCCGCTGCGTGACGAGCGCATGCGCAAGGAACTGTTCAAGATCAAGCAGTTTCCCGAAGCGTTGATCAGCACCCAGATCAACCTGCAGCCGATCAATGACCTGGCCCCCGGCGCGCAAATTGAATTGCGCCTGCCGCTGAGCATCACCTTGCACGGTAAGACCCAGACCTACAACGCTGAGCTATTGGCCACGCGCCTGGACGACCGACGCTTTCAAGTGGTGACCCTGGAGCCGGTAGTGGTGCACGCCCAGGACTTCGACCTGTCGCCCGGTGTGGCGGCGCTGCGCAAAGCGGCAGGGCTTGAGTCGATCAGTTTGTCGGTGCCGGTGGGTGCGGTACTGATCTTCACGGCGCGCTGATATGGGCGGCGCAGTGTTCCCGTGGCGCAGCGCCAACCGTTTCGAGCTGTTGATCGACGGCCCGAATTTTTTCCCGCAGATGCTGGTGGGTATCGCCCGCGCCGAGCGGCAGGTCGACCTGGAGTTGTACCTGGTGGAAGCCGGCGCCTGTGCCGAAGCGATGGTGCAGGCGCTGGTGCTCGCGGCGCAGCGCGGCGTGCAGGTGCGCTGCCTGTTCGACGATTACGGCAGCCTGGCGTTTACCCTCGGGCTGCGCAAACGCCTGACCGACGCGGGGGTGGAGCTGCGTTTCTATAATCGCCTGAGCTGGCGACGCTGGATGCGCAACCTGTACCGCGACCACCGCAAGTTGCTGCTGATCGACCAGGCAGTCGCGGTGGTCGGCGGCACCGGCGTCACCGATGAATTCTGGACCCCAGGCCAGGACAGTGCCGAGTGGCATGAAGTGATGGTGCGGATCAGCGGGCCTTTGGTGCTCGACTGGCAGGCACTGTTCGACCGCCAATGGCACGCCAACGCGGCCCGTCGGGAATGGAAACCGGCCACGCATTTCGGCCTGCCGCGCTTGCCCAAGGTGCCTGCAAGCGGGCCTGGCCTTGGCCGCGTCGCCTATGCCGACGCCCGTCAGCACCGCGATATTTTGCAATCGCTGATCCGTGCCCTGAACAGCAGCAAGACGCGTATCTGGCTGGCCACGCCGTACTTCCTGCCCACCTGGAGTGTGCGCCGCGCCTTGCGCCGTGCGGCGGGGCGCGGGGTGGATGTGCGTTTGCTGCTCACCGGCCCGCGCACCGATCACCCGTCGGTACGCTACGCCGGGCACCGTTATTACCCGCGTTTGCTGCGTTCGGGTGTGCAGATCTTTGAGTACCAGCCGTGCTTCCTGCATTTGAAGATGGTGCTGGTGGATGACTGGGTCAGCATTGGTTCGTGCAACTTCGACCACTGGAATCTGCGCTTCAATCTGGAAGCCAACCTGGAGGCGTTGGACCCTGAATTGACGCGGGCGGTGGCGGGCAGTTTCGAGCGTGATTTTGCGCAGAGCCAGGCGGTCAGTTTGCAAGCCTGGAAGGCGCGGCCATTGTGGCGGCGGGTGAAGCAGCGGGTGTGGGGGTGGATTGATCGGTTGGTCGTCAATCTGCTGGATCGGCGCGGTTAACAAGAACAATGAGGTAAATGTGGGAGGGGCAAGCCCCCTCCCACATTTTTGACCGAGTTCAAGCTTTAGAGCAATTCAAAGCTCTGCTGCTGCACATCCTGCGAGTCCAGTCCGATCTGCACATTGAAGTCACCCGGCTCTGCGGCGAATTTCAGCTGGGCGTTATAGAACTTCAGGTCTTCCTCGGTAATGGTGAAGTGCAACGTGCGCTCCTCTCCAGCCTTGAGCATGACCTTCTGGAAGTTCTTCAGCTCTTTCACCGGGCGGATCATCGAGCCGGCCACGTCCTGGATGTACAGCTGCACCACGGTTTCGCCGTCGACCTTGCCGGTGTTCTTCACCGTGACGCTGGCGTCGAGCTTGCCGGTCTTGTTCAGGGTGGTGGACGACAGCGCCATGTCCGACAAGCCGAACGTGGTGTAGCTCAGGCCATAGCCAAACGGGAACAGGGGACCTGTGGTGTCATCGAAGTACTGCGAGGTGTAGTTGCCCGGTTTGCCCGGCGTGAACGGCCGGCCGATGCTCAGGTGGTTGTAATAGGTGGGAATCTGCCCCACCGAACGCGGGAAGGTGATCGGCAGCTTGCCCGACGGGTTGTAGTCGCCGAACAGTACGTCGGCAATCGCATTGCCGCCTTCGGTGCCGGCGAACCAGGTTTCCAGGATGGCGTCGGCCTGTTGGTTTTCCTCGAGTATCGACAGCGGCCGGCCATTCATCAGCACCAGTACCAGCGGTTTGCCGGTGGCCTTGAGGGCCTTGATCAGGTCGCGCTGGCTTTGCGGGATATTCAGGTCGGTGCGGCTGGAGGACTCGTGGGACATGCCACGGGACTCGCCCACGGCGGCCACCACGATATCGGCATTTTTGGCCGCCTTGACCGCCTCGTCGATCAGCACCTGGGGCGCACGCTTGTCATCCACTACTTCCGGAGCGTCGAAGTTGAGGAAGTTGAGGTAGTCGACCACCGCCTTGTCATTGGTGATATTGGCGCCGCGGGCGTAGATGATCTTGCCCTTGTCGCCGATCACGGCGTTCATGCCGTCAAGCAACGTGACCGACTGCTCCGGCTTACCGGCGGCGGCCCAACTGCCCATCATGTCGATCGGGGCCTTGGCCAGCGGGCCGACCAGCGCAATGGTCGCGGATTTTTTCAGCGGCAGCGTCTGGTTCTGGTTCTTCAGCAGCACCAGGCTGCGGCGCGCGATGTCACGGGCATCGGCGCGGTGCAGGCGGCTGTCGGCATAGGTGTCGGCCGGGTCATCCTCGGCCTTGCCGATACGCAGGTACGGGTCCTTGAACAGACCCATGTCGTACTTGGCGCCGAGCACTTCGCGCACGGCGTTGTCGATGTCGCTCTGTTCGATCTCGCCGGACTTGAGCAGCCCTGGCAATTCCTTGCCGTACAGGGTGTCGTTCATGCTCATGTCGATGCCGGCCTTGATCGCCAGCTTGGCGGCTTCACGCCCGTCCTTGGCCACGCCGTGCTTGATCAGCTCGAAGATCGCGCCGTGATCGCTCACGGCCAAGCCCTTGAAGCCCCAGTCCTTGCGCAGCAGGTCGTTCATCAGCCAGGTGTTGGCGGTGGCGGGCACGCCGTTGATCGAGTTGAGCGCTACCATCACACCGCCGGAACCGGCCTTGATCGCCGCGTGGTAGGGCGGCAAGTAGTCCTGGTACATCTTGACCGGGCTCATGTCGACCACGTTGTAGTCGCGGCCACCTTCCACCGCGCCGTACAGGGCGAAGTGCTTGACGCTGGCCATGATGCTGTCGGCGTTCGCGGCGCTGGCGCCCTGGAAGGCCTTGACCATCACTTCGGCAATGCGCGACACCAGGTAGGTGTCTTCGCCGAAGCCTTCGGAGGTGCGGCCCCAGCGCGGGTCACGGGAGATGTCGACCATCGGCGCGAAGGTGATGTCGAGGCTGTCGGCGGCGGCTTCCTGGGCGGCGATGCGCCCGGAGCGGCCGATGGCGTCCATGTCCCAGCTGGAAGCCAGGGCCAGGCTGATCGGGAAAATCGTGCGATGGCCGTGGATGACGTCGTAGGCGAAGAACATCGGGATCTTCAACCGACTGCGCATGGCCGCGTCCTGCATCGGACGGTTTTCCGGGCGGGTGATGGAGTTGAACGTACCACCGATGCGGCCGGCGGCGATTTCCTTGCGGATCAGCTCGCGGGGCATTTCCGGGCCGATGCTGATCAGGCGTAACTGGCCGATCTTTTCATCGAGGGTCATCTGCTTGAGCAGGTCGCTGACGAAGGCGTCCTTGTCTTTAAGCGCAGCAGGCTTTGTTTCTGCCCATACGGGGTGGCTGGCCAGAGTGGCAACAAGGCCGAGCAAACACAGCTTCTTCATGAATATCCTTTTTCGGCTCACTGCACAGCGGTCAGGCTGATCGGCCAAAATGTGGGGAGCGACTATTGTTGTTCGGGTGTTGTTCAGATAAATGCAGCACACTCTGAACTCTTTTTCGCGCTGGGCATCTTTGTAGCTGATTGGCTCGAAGCATTCCAGTGGTGGCGGATTATGCCCCAAGCGCGTGGTTTATAGGGTTAGTCGTCAAATTCCATCCAGATTGGGCAGGAGAAACACCATGCAAGCAGCACAGACTTACCGTTGGGGCTTCAAGGCCGCGGCATTGCTATTGATCAGCAGCGTGCTGAGCGGTTGTGGCATCAACAACATCCCGACCCTGGACGAACAGGCCAAGGCCGCCTGGGGCCAGGTGCAGAACCAGTACCAGCGCCGCGCCGACCTGATCCCCAATCTGGTGGAAACCGTGAAGGCCTATGCCGCCCACGAACAGGACACGCTGACCGCCGTGATTGAAGCGCGGGCCAAGGCCACCTCGATCCAGGTGGATGCCAGCACCCTGGATAATCCCGAGAAGCTCAAGCAGTTCCAGCAGGCCCAGGATGGCTTGAGCGGTGCACTCAGCCGTTTGATGGTGGTGTCCGAGCGCTATCCGGACCTGAAGGCCAACCAGAACTTCCTGGCGTTGCAGTCGCAACTGGAAGGTACCGAAAACCGTATCGCCGTGGCCCGTCGCGATTTCATCCAGACCGTGCAGGCCTACAACACCGAAATCCGCACCTTCCCGGGCCGCCTGTGGCACAGCGTGATGTACAGCGACCTGCCGATCCGCGCCACGTTTGAAGCCACCAGCGCCGACGCCGATAAGGCGCCGCAGGTGAAGTTCAAATAACGCTGCCTTGAGGTGTCGATGCGTTTATTACGGATAGGCCTGGCGCTGTGGCTGCTGGCCTGCCTGGGCTCTGCCCAGGCGGCCCTGACCTTCCCGGCCCTGACCGGGCGGGTGGTGGACAACGCCCAGATGATCGACCCGGCGGTGCGCGAGCAACTGACTCAGCAATTGCAGGCGCTGGAGCAGACCTCCGGCGACCAGATCGTGGTGGTCACCGTGCCCGACCTGCAGGGCGTGCCGATTGAAGACTACGGTTATCAATTGGGCCGTCAGTGGGGGATCGGCCAGAAGGGCAAGGACAACGGCGCGCTGTTGATCGTGGCCCGTGACGAGCGCAAGTTGCGCATCGAAGTCGGTTACGGCCTGGAAGGCGTGCTGACGGATGCGCAGTCCTGGGTGATCATCAACCAGGTGATCGCGCCCAAGTTCAAGGCCGGCAATTTCAGCCAGGGCATCAGTGACGGTGTCGCGGCGATGATCCAGGTGGTGGGCGGTGAACCTTTGGCCGTGCCGGCCCATGTGGCGGATGCGAATTTCGCCAAGGACAATCCCGGGTTTTCCATCGGTTTGTTCATCCTGTTGATCGGTGTGTTGTGGCTGTGCAATCGCATGGGCCTGCCGGTGGGCGCTATCCTGCTGGCAATCCTCAGCAGCAGCGGACGGGGCGGTGGTGGGGGCGGCGGTGGCGGAGGTTTCCGCGGCGGTGGTGGTGGTTTCGGCGGTGGCGGGGCTTCGGGCGGCTGGTAATGACAATAACGAGAAAAGAGCATCTACAACCATGGCATTACTGACTGAACACGAGCAGCGCCAAGTGGCCGAAGCGATTGCCCGGGTCGAGCAACAGACCGACGCCGAACTGGTCACGGTGCTGGCTGCGCGTGCCGATGACTACGCCTACATTCCGTTGCTGTGGGCCAGCCTGATCGCGTTGGTGGTGCCCGGTGTGGTGCATTACCTGTCGGGCTACCTGACCATGTATACCTTGTTGCTGGCGCAGTGGGCGACCTTCATTGTGTTGTGCCTGGTGTTCCGTTTGCCCAAGGTCACCACGCGCTTGATCCCGCGTTCGGTCCGCCACTGGCGCGCCTCGAACCTGGCACGTCGCCAGTTCCTGGAGCAGAACCTGCACCACACGCTGGGCAGCACCGGGGTGCTGATTTTCGTCAGCGAGGCGGAGCGTTATGTGGAAATCCTGGTGGATGAGGGCATTTCCAAGCGCCTGGATGACAGCAGTTGGGATGGGATCGTCAAGGCGTTCACCCAGCAGGTGAAGCAGGGGCAGACATTGGCCGGCTTCATTGCCTGCATCGAGGCGTGTGGTGAATTGCTCAAGGTGCATGTGCCGGTGACGCAGGCTCGCAACGAGCTGCCCAACCGCCTGGTCGTACTGGAATAGAACAGCCAACACTGAACAAAAATGTGGGAGGGGGGGCAAGCCCCCTCCCACATTTGGAACTGTAGTGACCATTGGTCAAATAACTCCGTGCCCTGGCGGGTCATCCCTCCTAAAATGCCCGGCATTCTTTACCCGAGGCGTTTTAGCTCATGTCCGTCACCGCTCAACCGGCCCGCCCTGCGCCGGATCATCACGCCCAGTTCCTCGAACTGCTGAGCGCCAGCCTGGCGCAGAACGCCTTTATCAAGCTGGTGCTGGCCAAGTACGTGGGCGCGGAGGCCGAACTGCAGCGGCTGATCATCAAGCCGGTGACGGTCAAGGAGCAGCCGTGCCTGTCCTTCGTCTACCGCTACAAGACCCGCGACATCACCAAGAATTTCCCCCAGGCGGACGGTGTGGCGGCGGTTGCCGAACTGCTGCCGGCCTCGTTCAAGAACGCGCACTTATTGTCGCTGACGGACGAAGCCCAGCTGGAATACAGCAAAAAAAACAAAAGTTCGCTGTTCAAAAGCAAACCGCAGCAGTTGCGCGAGGCGCCGTCAGCCGAACATAACCGCGAGAAAAATCGCTTCCTCGACCTGAGCCGGCCGTTCCTTGCCGACCTGGGTGTGACCGATGCCAAGCAGGCGCTGATTCCGTCGATGTCGCGCAAGTGGAAACAGATCAACAAGTTCATCGAAGTGTTCAGCCATGCGCTGACGTCCTCGCCTTTGAAGCTCGACCAACCGGTGCGCGTCGCCGATTTCGGCTCGGGCAAGGGCTATCTCACGTTTGCGATCCACGACTACCTGCGCAACACGCTCAAGGCCGAGGGCGAAGTGACCGGTGTCGAGCTGCGCGATGACATGGTGACCCTGTGCAACGCCGCCGCTGCGCGCCTGGAGCATCCTGGGCTGGTGTTCAAGTGCGGCGACGTGCGCAGCGTCGCGCCGAGCGAGCTGGACGTGATGATCGCCCTGCATGCCTGCGACATCGCCACCGATTATGCGATTCACACCGGCATCCGTTCCGGCGCGTCGATCATCATGTGCTCGCCGTGCTGCCACAAACAGATTCGCCTGCAGATCCAGAGCCCGCTGTTGCTCAAGCCGATGCTGCAATACGGCCTGCACCTGGGCCAACAGGCAGAAATGGTCACCGACAGCCTGCGTGCCCTGTTTCTTGAAGCCTGTGGCTATGAGACCAAGGTGTTCGAGTTCATCTCGTTGGAGCACACCAACAAGAACAAGATGATCCTGGCGGTCAAACGCGCAGAGCCTTTGGAAAATACGCAGTTGCTGGCAAAGATCCAGGAACTCAAGGCGTTCTACCACATCACCGAACATTGCCTGGAAACCCTGCTGCGCGCCGATGGTTTCTTGAACTAGGCACGAGACCAATGTGGGAGGGGGCTTGCCCCCGATGGCGGTGGATCAGCCAATGAGTCTGTTGGCTGACACACTGCAATCGGGGGCAAGCCCCCTCCCACATTTAGACTCCACTTCGCTGAGAGACGGGTGTAGCAATCAGAAGAACCGCGTCACGCTGATCTTCGCATCGCGCCCCTTGGTGTAGGCACGGTCGCCACTCAACGCCGGGCGGAAGTTGTTGTTGAACAGGTTGTCCACGGTGAAGTTTACCTCGGTGCCTTTCAGGTACGCCTGCTGCGGTGCCCATTTGGCGAACAGTCCCTGGGTGTTGTAGCGCTTGTTGCCGTACTGGTCGTAGAACAGGTCGCCAACCCCCGACCCCGGCCCGCCGGAATATTTGTCGCTGGGCAGGCGGTCGGTGGCGCCGATGAATTGGCCCATCCAACCCACCTGGGCGTCCCAGGCCGGGATGTGAGTACCCAGCACCAGCACCCATTTGGTCGGCGGAATATCCCGCGCCGGCACGTCCGGGCCCCAGGGGTTGGTGTAGGCGCCTTCGTGCTGGCCTTTGGCATAGGCGAACGACACCGAACCGAACAGGTAGGTGGAGTTGTAGATCGACTCGATCTCGATGCCCTTGATGGTCAGGCCGCCGATATTGCGGTAGTTGGGCAGCGCTCCCGGCGGGCAGGCGGAGGCGATGGTGCCGCCGTTGATGGCCTGGTTCTGGCAGCCCACGCCGGTGGCCTTGAAGATTTCGTCTTCGACCTTGTTATGGAACAAGGTGGTGCGCAGTTGCAGGTTGTCATCCTGGGCGATGAGGTTGTCGAAGCGAGTGATGTTGCCCAGGGTAATCGAGGTGATGCGCTCCGGGTCGAGGTCGACACTGGTGGCGGTGCGGCTGCCGAGGCCTTGCACTTCGTATTGCTCGTCGATCACCGGCGCACGCCAGGTCTGGCTCCAGTTGGCGAACAGGCCGACGTTGGGCGTCACGGTCCAGAACAGCGCCAGGCGCGGCGACCAGCCGGTGTAGGTGCGGTCGCTGTAGTCGTGGCCAACGGCAGGGTCGGGGTTGTTGTAGTACGGCGCATCATTGCCTTCGCCCCGGTTACGCACATGGTCGTAGCGCAGCGACGGGGTGAGGGTCAGGTCGCCCAGGGTCACCGCGTCCTGGATAAAGAAACTGTTGGTGTCGACCTTGCCGTGGGGCATGAAGCCTGGCTGAAAGTGGCCGTAGTTATAGCGCGGCGTATTGTAGGTGCTGCCGGGCATAAACATCTCGGTTTCGCGCACGTGCTTGCGGACCTGCCCACCGACGGTCAGCGCATGCTGCAAGGGCCCGGTGTCGAACAGGCTGACGTTGCGTATATCCAGGTGCTTGTCGGTGTAAGCGGTGTCCATCTTGCGACCGCCGGTGGCCAGCTGGAAAAACGCGGTGGCATCACGCTCGTCGGTCTGTTCGGTGTTGGACTGGGAGTACTTGACGGTCAGGTCCACCAGCGGGTTGTCCAGCGGCTGGTATTGATACTTGCCCGACCAGGTGGTGTCGACGGTATCGCGGTGTGCCAGGAAGCGCTTGAGCGCACCTTCGTAACCGTAGCGGTCGATGTTGGCCTGCGTCGGCGGTGTCGGGTAGCTGGCGGCGGAAAAGGGCGTCCAGCGGTTGCTGTGGGAACGCGAATAGGACAGGCCGACATTGTGCTCATCGGTGAAGTGCGCATTGATCTTGAACAGCTTGCCGTCCACATCCTGGGCGCTGTTGGGCAGGCGCTGGGGATTGATCGGGTACTGGTTGTTCTCGTTGGGTAATTTGCCGGCCACCTTCATGTCGCCGCCGTCGCGTTGGGTCAGGTAGGCCAGGGCGTCGAAACGACCGTCGTCGGTGCGGCCATACACGGCACTGCTGTAGACCTGTTCGTGGTCGTTGCTCGAATAGCCGTACTTGAGCATGGCGCCGCTGTTGCGACCGTCCTTGAGCAAGTCCGGGGCATCCTTGGTGGTCATGTTCACCGTTCCGCCAAAGCCGCCATTGCCGGTGAAGGGTGAGTTGGGTCCTTTCTCCACCTCGATGCTCTTGATCAGCTCCGGCTCGATAAACACCGTGCCCTGCTGGTAGCGCTCAAAGCCGCTCTTGGTGGCGCCATCGACCGTCATCGGCACGTCTTCGGCGTCGCCGAAACCACGGATGTTGATGGTCTGGCCGCCGGGTTTCAGCGAGCCGCCCTGGCTGACGCCGGGCAGGGTCTGCAGCAGGCTGGGTATGTTGTTGGACTGGTAGCGGTCGATGTCGGCCTGGGTCAGGGTGGAGCGGTTGACGGTACTGGAGTCCACTTCGTTGCCGGTGCCGATCACGCTCAAGGTGTCGAGCTGGATCGCGCTGCTTTGCGTGGTCTTGCCGGCGTCCGCGCGCACCACATAAGTGCTGCCGACCTTGATCAGGGTGAACTCACCGTCCTTGAGCAAGGTACGAATCGCCACTTCTGCGCTGTAGTCGCCCTTGAGCGCCGGCGCCTGCACGTTCTTGAGCAGCGTTTCATCGAACAGCAGCTGGATTTTCGCCTGCTGCGCCACTTGGCTCAGGGAGGTGGCCAATGACTGGGCGGGCAATTGCAGCTTGAACGACTCGGCCTGGGCGCTGACGCTGAACGCCAGGCAGGTTGCAAGCAGGGTCGGTCGAACAAACAGGTGCGAAGCAGGGCAAGGCGCGCGAAACATGAGATCCCCCGGTGCGGCTAAACAGCCAAAAAGGTGTGCGTATCAAACACAGACGGGAGGAAGACGGCGCAGGCAGAGAAATCCACATATGCAAATGCAAAATATTCTCATGTGCAGATTACTTGCTCGATTCTATTCGCACGATGCCGTCGGCCGAGGTCACGGTTTTCACCGGCAATAGCGCGGGCAGGGCGTTGAGCAGGGCGTCCGGGTCATTCACGTCCAGGTTGCCCGATACCTTGAGTTGCGCCACGGCCTTGCTCACCTGCAACGGCGCCTGGGGGCGGTACAGGCTCAGCTCGTCGATCAGGCTGGCCAGCTCGCGATTGCGAAACGCCAAGTGCCCGCCACGCCAGTCGGCGACTTCTTCGGCGCTGAGGGTTTGTTGCTGCAACGTGCCTTTGGCGTACTGATAAATCGCGCGCTGCCTGGCGTCGAGCAGCGTCACCGGATGGGTTGCATCCGGCTCGAACGCCACTTGGCCATGGGCCACGCTGACCACCAGCTGCTGTTCGCTGCGGCGCACATCGAAGCCGGTGCCCACCACCCGCACATTCGCCTGCCCGGCTTGCACGTACAGCGGGCGTTCCTTGTCGGCGGCCACCTCGATGTACAGCTGGCCCTTGTCCAGGTGAAGGATGCGCTGGTGCGCGGTGAAGTCCACGCGGATGCGGGTATTGGCGTTCACATACAAGGTGCTGCCATCGGGCAGGTTGAGGGTACGCATGCCCTTGGCATGGGCGGCAACCTGGCTGTGATACAGCTCGCGGGGCGCACCGAGATGGGGGGCAAGCAGCGCGCAGAGCAAAGCGGCCGCTACCGCCAGGGCAGGGCGCCACACGGATGTGCGCCGAGGCAGCGGCACGGGTTTGTTCAGTTGCTGCAACTGGGCAAGATCAGCCCACAATTGCTCGAACTCGGCATAGGCGCGCGCGTGGGCCGGGTGGGCTTGCCAGGCGGCAAAGGCTTTGCGGTCGGCACGGCCCGTGTCGTTGCGGTTGCGTGCAAACCAGCTAGCGGCTTGGGCGTCGATGGAGTCGCTCGCTTCGCTATCCAGCGCATCGATGTCGCTCAGGCGGTTCATTGTGGCTGCTCCGTGCCGGGCTCAGGTTGAAGACGTCGCTTGCAATGCAACAGGGCGAAAGCGATGTGCTTTTCCACCATGCTCGTCGAAATACCCATGCGCGCGGCGATCTGTGCCTGGCTCAAGCCTTCGAAGCGATGCAGCATAAGGGCTTCTCGTCGGCGGGGCGAGAGTTCGGCGAGGACTTCTTTCAACTGTTCCAGGCGCTGGCTGCGCAGCGCGGCGGCCATCGGCTCGTTTTGCTCGTCGGTGACAGGTTCGGTGTGCGCCTCGGCCGAATCGAGGTGGGCGCTCTGGCGGACCTTCTGCTTACGCCAGTGATCGCGCAACAGGTTGCGCGCCATCTGAAACAGAAACGCCCGAGGCTGCTCGACCTTGGCCCGGTCGCGGTAGTCCAGCCATTGGGTAAACACATCCTGGGTCATGTCCGCCGCGTCACTGGCGTTGCCCGTGCGTTTGCGCAGGAAATACAGGATATTTGCATAAAACCCGCGACAGGCGTCGGCCGACAACGGGTCGGGCTTGGGACGAGACATGGATATCCTTCTTGACGAAGCACGGCTTGGAAAAGGTCGTGAATGATATCGAGAATTATTGTCATTTGTCTCTAGTTATGTGGGAGGTGACTTGCTCCCGATAGCGGTGAATCAGTCAATGGATTCTTCGGCTGTCTAACTGCAATCGGGGGCAAGCCCCCTCCTACATTTTTGATCTCAGTGTTATCGCAGCAATGCCTTCAGTTGCTCGGTCTCGGCTTCGCCCAGCGGGAATACCGGCAAGCGTGGATGACCCACGTCCAACCCGGTCAAGCGCAGACCTGCCTTGATCGTCGCCGGCAACCCACCCTTGAGGATGAATTGCAGCAAGGGCAACTGTCGATAAAACAGCGCTCGCGCCTGGTTCAAGTCATTGGCCTGCACGGCCTGATACAGGTCCAGGTTGAGTTGAGGGATCAAGTTCGGTGCTGCGGTGCACCAGCCTTTGGCACCGGCCGCGAATGCCTCCAGGGCCAGCGGGTTACAGCCGTTGTAGAACGGCACATCGCTCTCACGCTTCAACTGATGCATGCGCTGGATGTCCCCGGTGCTTTCTTTGACCAGGGTCACGTTCTCGACTTCTTTGAGAATGCGCAGGATCAGCTCGACCGACATGTCGGTACCGCTGGTGGCCGGGTTGTTGTAGAGCATGATCGGCACGCCGATGCTGTCGCCAATCGCCGCGTAGTGAGCGAGGATTTCCGCCTCGCTGAGCTTCCAGTACGAGGCGGGCAGCACCATCACCACATCGGCACCATGGTGTTCGGCGTAGCGGGCGCGGCGCACGGCCTTGGCGGTGGTCAGGTCGGACACGCTGACGATGGTCGGTACGCGTCTGGCAACCTTGTGCAGGCTGTAGGCGCTGACCTCGTCCCATTCGGCATCGCTCAGGTAAGCCCCTTCGCCGGTGCTGCCCAAGGGCGCGATGGCGTGAACGCCGCTGTCGATCAGACGGTCGATGGAACGCCCGAGGGCGTCGAGGTCAACGCGCTGGCCGTCGGCGCTGAACGGGGTGATGGTGTAGCCGATAATGCCGTGAAGGGTGGGCTTGGACATAAGGGTTCTCCGCTCGAAAAAAGGCGATCAGTTCAGGCAATCGGCGTGTTGGCGCAGGTTCTGCCGGGCGTAGTAATTGAAGGCGGCGCCGTGGCGCTTGGGCTTGGAAATCCAGGCGTGGGCTTCGCGCCCCAACTCCGGCAGGATCGGTTTGATCGTGCCGGCCGCCATTGCCAGCAGTTGCAGCTTGGCGGCGCGCTCGATCAACTGCGCGATCACGCAGGCTTCCTCGATGCTCGCCCCGGTGGACAATTGGCCGTGGTGCGAGAGCAGGATCGCGCGTTTGTCGCCCAGGGCGCTGGTGATGATTTCGCCTTCTTCGTTACCCACCGGCACACCCGGCCAGGTTTGCAGGAACGCGCAGTCTTCGTACAGTGGGCAGAGGTCCATGTGCGATACCAGCAGCGGCACTTCCAGCATCGACAATGCGGCGATGTGGGTTGGGTGCGTATGGATGATGCAGTTTACATCCGGCCGCCCACGGTACACCCAGGTGTGGAAACGATTGGCCGGGTTGGGAATGCCATGGCCTTCGAGTACCTCAAGGTCTTCGTTGACCAGTAACAGGTTGCTGGCGGTGATCTCATCGAAGCCCAGGCCCAGTTGCTGGGTGTAGTAGGTGCCCGGCGTCGGCCCGCGCGCGGTGATCTGCCCGGCCAGGCCGGAGTCGTGCCCGTGTTCGAAGAGAATGCGGCAAGTGAGTGCCAGCTTTTGCCGGTCGGTCCACGTATTATCTGCCAGGCTGTTTTGCAGCTGGATCAGTGCTTGCTTGACCAGTTGGTCTTTGGGAAGTGCTAATGTCTTGGCCATATGAGTGTCCTTTGGGTGAGAGCAAATGACACAATAGATGCTATATGACACTTTGTGTCATTGGCAAGCATGGCTTTCCGTTTTCTGCAGGGATTAATCGCAGCGCATGTCTATCCGCTTGAAATTATTGAGAAAAAAACTTGGCGTGACGCTGGAAGCCCTGGCGGAAAAATCCGGGATGACCAAGAGCTACCTGTCGAAAGTCGAACGTGGGCTCAATACCCCGTCGATCGCGGCTGCGCTGAAACTGGCCAAGGCGCTGAACGTGAACGTTGAAGAACTGTTCAGCGAAGACCGCGTCAGCCTCGACAGCTACAGCCTGGTACGCCGCCACGAACGCCCCGACACCTCGCCGGGTTACGCGGTGCTGGCCCATCAAGTCAGCGAGCGTAGCCTGTTGCCGTTCATCATCTACCCGCCGGCAGAGTTCACGGACAAGACCTTCAAGGAGCATCTGGGCGAGGAGTTCTTGTTCGTGCATGAAGGCCGGGTGGAGGTGGACTTCATGACCGAGCGAGTGATCCTGGAGCGTGGCGATGCGCTGCATTTCAACGCGCAGAAGCCCCACCGGATTCGCTCGGTGGGGGATGCGCAGGCGCAGTTGCTGGTGGTGGTGCACAGCGCAGAAGAATGACGCAGGCAGCAAGTCAGTCAAGGCTTTTTGTAGGAGCGAGCTTGCTCGCGAAGAACTCAGGGCCACCGCGTTTATCCAGAATGAACGCGTTGCCTGGACGTTTTTCGCGAGCAAGCTCGCTCCTACAGTGGGCTACTTTCGCTTAACTGAAGCCCCCCCCCACAGCTTCAATCAGCGCTCGACCGGTACCGACAGCGCCGGGTCGCCGAGTGCATGCGTGCGTGCTGCAAAGAACTTCAGGTCCATCCCGCTACCGTCGAACAACTCGCTATACCGGCGCTTTTGCTGACGAATAAACCCGTCACTGCGCCCCGACACGGAAATCGCCAGGGTGGTAATGCTGGCCTGGCGTATTGCGTCCACGAGGTGCTTGTCCTGCGGCCCCAGGTCATGACCGAAGATGCACAGGGCGCCCTGGTGGGTGAGCAACTGTTCATAACAGAACGACAGGTAATCCGAACTGCGGATGCTCTTGAGCTTCTCCTGCACCTTGCCTTCACTGACGAACAGCGGCACATCGTCCAGGGTCTTGATCGTGTTGTTGATCGCAAAGCTGCTGAGCAAGGTGCTGTCGGTGGACGGCAGTTTGCGCGCGCTGCCGTCGAGGTTGCGCACCAGGTGCAGGCCGCCGTGCAGGTACAGGATACGTGTGGCGTCGCTGCGGGTATCGCGCAGGTCGAAGCTGGCGTCGGGGCTGCGGAACAGGTCGTCGATACCGGGCGCATGCAGGGTCGCCCAGTAGTTGAGCAGGTCGTAGTTGCTGGTGAACACCGTGGCGTAGCGGGCCAGTTCAGTGTTGATAGTCGCCAGGGTCGAGGGCTGCACCAGGCGCCAGGGGATATGCACGGCGTGGATCGTGTTGATCAGCGCTTCCTTGATCGCGTAGTAGCGATTGCGCGGCGCCGCCGAGCTGACGGCCAGGGCCTTGTTGACGCGGCTGGTAGTTTTCAGTGCGCCCAGGGCCTGCTCGAAACTGCGGGTTTGCAGGGCATCGAACACGCTGAGTTCGGATGGGCTCAGTGGCTTTTCTTCCACCGTGCGGGCGTTTTCGAACAGCGAGTCGTAGGCAAAGTCTTCCCAGATCGCGCGGCTTGCGCCATTGCCGATCAGAATCCCGTTGAAGTCGATGGCGCTGCGCAGTGCGCTCCAGTCTTCAAGGTGGGCGTCACTATCCTGGAAATCCTTCATTGCGGCGGGTCTACTCGAAATCGGCTGGACGGTGACTTTATCACGAGCCGGTGTTGATCCTGATCAAGATGCGGCAAGTGGTAGCGGTGGATTCTGTGGCCATAACGCCCCTGAGGATCGACCATGAGCAGCACTTTCTTTATTCCCGCCGTCAACATCATGGGCATCGATTGCCTGGACGAAGCCATGATCGCCATCCGCAACTACGGCTTTCGCAAGGCGTTGATCGTGACGGACCAGGGCCTGTGCAAAGCCGGCGTGGCCAGCCTGATCGCCGAGAAGCTGGCGATGCAGGACATCGATTCGGTGGTCTACGATGGCGCCAGGCCCAACCCCACGGTGGACAACGTCGAGAAGGGCCTGGCGCTGCTGCAGCACAGCGCCTGCGATTTTGTGCTGTCCCTGGGCGGCGGCTCGCCCCATGACTGCGCCAAGGGGATTGCCCTGTGCGCCACCAATGGCGGGCGGATCGGCGACTATGAGGGCGTCGACCAATCGAGCAAGCCGCAACTGCCGCTGGTGGCCATTAACACCACCGCCGGCACGGCCAGCGAGATGACCCGTTTCTGCATCATCACCGACGAAACCCGCCACGTGAAAATGGCCATCGTCGACCGCAACGTCACGCCGCTGCTGTCGGTCAACGACCCGGCCCTGATGGTCGCAATGCCCAAGGGCCTTACCGCCGCCACCGGCATGGATGCCTTGACGCACGCCATCGAAGCCTACGTGTCCACCGCCGCCACACCGATCACCGACGCGTGCGCCATCAAGGCCATCGAACTGATCAGCGCCAATCTGCGCCTGGCCGTACGCGACGGCAGCGACCTCGCCGCGCGGGAAAACATGGCCTATGCGCAATTTCTCGCCGGCATGGCGTTCAACAACGCGTCGCTGGGCTTCGTGCATGCCATGGCGCATCAACTGGGTGGCTTGTACGACCTGCCCCATGGCGTGTGCAACGCGGTGTTGCTGCCCCACGTGCAGAGTTTCAATGCCAGTGTCAGCGCTAAGCGCTTGAGTGACGTGGCGCGCGCGTTGGGTGCCGATATCAAGGGGATTACCCCGGAAGAAGGCGCGCAGGCCGCGATCGTCGCGATTCGTGCACTGTCCCAGGACGTGGAAATCCCCGCCGGCCTGCGCGAACTCGGCGCCAAGTTGCAGGACATTCCCCTGCTGGCGAGCAATGCGCTGAAGGACGCGTGTGGCCTGACCAACCCACGGCGGGCGGATCAGCGTCAGATCGAGGAGATTTTTCGCAGCGCGTTTTGACAGGGGCAGCTTTGAGCCGCAAGCGTTAAGCTACACGCTGATTGCGTTCAACTGAGCATGATGCGTGCGGCTTGCCGCTGAGGTCCCCCATGAGAGTTCTATTATTCGGTGCCACCGGCATGGTCGGTCAGGGCGTGCTGCGCGAGTGCCTGTTGGCGCCCGATGTGCAGGAAGTGGTCGCGGTCGGTCGCACGGCGTTGACCCAGGAGCACGGCAAGCTGCACCAGGTGCTGCACGGCGACATGCTGGATTTCCAACCGCTGGAAAACCTGCTGCAAGGCTTTGATGCGTGCTTCTTCTGCCTGGGCGTTTCGTCGGCGGGAATGGATGAAACCCGGTACACCCATCTCACCTACGACCTGACGCTGGTCGCCGCCAGCACCCTGGCGCGGCTCAATCCGCAGATGACGTTCATTTATGTGTCCGGCGCGGGCACGGACAGTTCGGAAACGGGCAAGTCGATGTGGGCGCGGGTCAAGGGCAAGACCGAGAATGCCTTGCTGCGCTTGCCGTTCAAGGCGGTGTATGTGTTCCGGCCGGGCGTCATCCAGCCGTTGCACGGGGTACGTTCGAAGACGCCGCTGTATCAAGCGTTCTACAGCGTGCTCGGGCCGTTGCTCTCGTTTGTGCGTCGGATAAAACCGAGCTGGGTCGTCAGCACCGAGACTGTCGGCCGTGCGATGTTGCAGGCGGTGAGCCATGGCGCGCCGCGGCCCGTGGTGGAGCAGGCCGAGATCAATCGCTTGGCGGCTGAGCGTCGCTGATGCTGCACAAGAGTCTGGTGCGCCGCCTTGACCTGATCACCCTGCAACTGTTCGTCGCGGTGTTCGAAGAGGGCACCCTGACCCGTGCAGCAGCGCGTGAAGCGATTGCGGTGTCGGCGGCCAGCAAGCGCTTGATGGAGCTGGAACAGGTGCTCGGAGTCAGCCTGTTCGTGCGCCGCGCCAAGGGCATGGACCTGACGGCGGCTGGCGAAACCCTGCTGCACCATGCGCGGCAGATGCTGTTCAATGTCGAGAAAATGGGCCTTGAACTGGGTGAACACAGTCATGGCGTGCGCGGCTATGTGCGGATGCTGGCCAACCTCTCGGCAATCATTCAGTTCCTTCCCGAAGACTTGCGCGACTTTTGCGCGTTGCACCCGCAAGTCAAAACCGACCTTGAGGAGCGCCCCAGCAACGGTGTGGTGCAAGGCGTGCTGGACGGCGTGGCGGACCTGGGCATCTGCTCCAGTGATACCGACACCAAAGGCTTGCCCAGCGTGACCTATCGCCATGACAAACTGGTGGTGCTGATGCCCGCGGATCACCCGCTGGCGTCACGTGAGGCCGTGGCTTTCAGTGAGACCCTGGGCAGCGATTATGTAGGCCTGCACGCCGCCAGCTCGATCAATATGCGCACCCACGCCGCCGCACGGGAGGCCGGCCAGATGCTGCGCCTGCGTATCCATGTGCCGGGGTTCGACGCGATGTGCCGGATGGTCCAGGCGAACATGGGTATCGGCATCCTGCCGCAGAAAGCCTATGAACTGTTCGGCCATGCGCTGGGTTTGCATGCGGTGCCGCTGACGGATGCCTGGTCGAACCGCAGCCTGATCCTGGTGGTGCGCGATGAGGCGCAGTTGTCGCCAGTCAGCCGGTTACTGTTTGATCATTTGAGCGTTCGCGTTTAACGAACGCATCTTGCCAACAGACGGTTGGATTTTTCCTGCTTGAGTCCTCTAGCCTTGGTGCACATTCCAAGAACAAGAGGTACACCCGATGACGGCTCCCCTGAGCGGTATCAAGGTGATCGAGATTGGCACCCTGATTGCCGCGCCATTCGCGGCGCGAGTGATGGCCGAGTTTGGTGCCGAGGTGATCAAGATCGAAGCCATGGGGCAGGGCGATCCGCTTCGCAAATGGCGAAAGCTGCACGAAGGCACGTCGCTGTGGTGGTACCTGCAGTCGCGCAACAAGAAGTCCCTGGCCCTGGACCTCAAGTCGCCGGAAGGCTTGAGCCTGATCAAGCAATTGCTCGGCGACGCCGACGTGCTGATCGAAAACCTGCGCCCCGGTGGCCTGGAAAAACTTGGCCTGGGATGGGACGTGCTGCACGCCCTCAACCCCAAGCTGACCCTGGTGCGCATTTCCGGCTATGGCCAGACCGGCCCCTATCGCGACCGCCCGGGTTTCGGTGCGATTGGCGAGGCGATGGGCGGCATTCGCTACACCACCGGTAACCCGGATTCGCCACCGGCGCGGGTCGGCGTGAGCCTGGGGGATTCGCTCGCGTCGCTGCACGGGGTGATCGGGGCGCTGATGTCGCTGCTGCGGGTCAAGACTGGCCAGGGTGACGGGCAGATCGTCGACGTGTCCCTGGCTGAAAGCGTGTTCAACCTGATGGAAAGCCTGGTGCCCGAATACGACATGCTCGGCCATGTACGTGAGCGCAGCGGCGGGGCCTTGCCCGGTATCGCGCCGTCCAATACCTACCTGACCGCCGACGGCGCCTATGTGGTGATCGCCGGCAACAGCGACCCGATCTACAAACGCCTGATGACCACCATCGGCCGTGCCGACCTGGCCGAGGCGCCTGAGTTCGCCCACAACGATGGGCGTGCGGCAAAGAGTGGTTTGCTGGACGCAGCGATTACCCACTGGACCAGCAGCCTGCCCATCGAGCAAGTGCTCAGCGCCCTGGAGGCCGCCGAAGTGCCGGCCGGGCGTATCTATTCGGTGGCGGACATTGTCAGCGACCCGCACTACCAGGCACGCGATATGCTGCTCGATGCCGAGCTACCCGGCGGTGTGTCGGTGAAGATGCCCGGCATCGTGCCCAAGCTCTCGGAAACACCCGGCGCGGTGAACTGGCAAGGCCCGGCGCTGGGCCAGCATACCGATGATATTCTCGTCGGCCTGGGCCTGACCGGCGCCGATATCCAACGTCTGAAAACCTCGGGAGTTGTGCAATGATCACCGATTATTCCGACCCGTTGATCGTGCAGGAAGTCTCCCCGCGCGACGGCCTGCAGATCGAGCCGACCTGGGTCGACACCGCTGACAAGATCGCGCTGATCAACCAGCTTTCCCGCGCCGGTTTTTCACGCATCGAAGCCGGGTCGTTCGTCTCGCCCAAAGCCATACCGGCCCTGCGTGACGGCGAGCAGGTCTTTCAAGGCATCGAGCGCACGCCTGGGGTGATCTATGTGGCGCTGATCCCCAATCTCAAGGGCGCCCAACGGGCCATCGCGTCCCGCGCCGATGAGTTGAACCTGGTGATGTCCGCCAGCCAGACCCACAACCTGGCGAACATGCGCATGCGCTGCGAGGCGTCCCTGGCCGCCTTCGGCGATATCGCACGGTTTGCCGCCGACCACCCGGTGCGCCTCAACGCCAGCATCGCCACCACCTTTGGCTGCCCGTTCGAAGGCAAGATCGATGAAGACCGGGTGCTGCAGATTGTCGATGCTTATCGTGAGCTGGGCATCCAGGGCATCACCCTGGCGGACACCACGGGCATGGCCAACCCGCGGCAGGTCGAACGCTTGGTCAAGCGTGTGCTGGCGCGTATACCGGCCGGCGATCTGACCCTGCATTTCCATAACACCCGCGGCCTGGGCTTGTGCAATGTGCTGGCCGCCTACGAAGCCGGCGCCCGGCGTTTCGATGCGGCGCTCGGTGGCCTGGGCGGCTGCCCGTTCGCGCCGGGTGCGTCGGGCAATATCTGCACGGAAGACCTGGTCAACCTGTGCGAAGAGGTCGGCATTCACACCGGTATCGACCTGCCGCACTTGTTGCACATGTCCCGCCGCCTGCCCGCGCTGCTGGGCCATGCATTGCCCGGCCAGGTGGCCAAGGCCGGGCGCAACAGTGACCTGCATTCACCGCCTGAATACATCGCCGGTTTGTAAATCCGTACCAGACAACAAAAACAATCGGACGCCTGTGAGCAGTCCGCTGGAGAGACACATGGACACTAATACGTTAGAGGCCGGCGCGCGTCCGGCCGCCGAGATCGACGCGGAAAAAGCCCTGGTCAGCAAGGTCGCCTGGCGCCTGATGCCGCTGATCATGGTGTGCTACCTGTTCGCGTTTTTTGACCGCATCAACATCAGCTTCGCCAAGTTCCAGCTGCAGGCCGATCTGAGCCTGAGTGACACCGCCTACGGTCTGGGCGCCGGCTTGTTTGTGGTGGGCTACGTGATTTTTGAAGTGCCCAGCAACATGATGCTGTACAAGGTCGGCGCGCGGCGCTGGATCGCGCGGATCATGATGTCCTGGGGCCTGGCCACGGCGGCCATGGTGTTTGTCACCGCCGAATGGCAGTTCTATGGGTTGCGCTTCATTATCGGCGCGATGGAGGCCGGGTTTGCGCCGGGGGTGCTGTATTACCTGACGCTGTGGTTCCCGCAGCACTTCAGGGGGCGCATCACGTCATTGCTGTTCCTGGCGTCGGCGTTTGCCGGCCTGGTGGGCGCGCCGTTCTCCGGGCTGGTGCTGGAGCATCTCGACGGCGTGCTGCAGATGCGCGGCTGGCATTGGTTGTTCCTGCTCGGCGGCCTGCCATGCATCGGCCTGGGCCTTCTGGTGCTGACGTTGCTCAAGGACCGCATTGAAGACGCCCATTGGCTGACGGCGACAGAGAAGGCCTTGCTGTCGAGCCGGATCGCCAAACATGAGCCCAACCAGCACGGCGGTTCGCTGTGGTCGGCGATGCGCATTCCCGGTTTCCTGATGCTGGGCTTCATCTATTTTCTGATCCAGGTGGCATCCTACGGCCTGAACTTCTGGGCACCCCAGTTGATTCGCAGCGCCGGCACCCAGAGCCCGGTGATGATCGGCCTGCTCACGGCGATTCCCTACATATGCGGTGCGATCAGCATGGTGGTGATCGGACGCTTGTCGGACGCCACCGGTGAGCGCCGCAAGTTTGTCTGTGGGCTGGTGGTGCTCGGCGCGGTGGGATTCTTCTGCGCTGGCATCTTCGCCGACCACACCACCTTCCTGATCATTGCCTTGGGCATGCTCGGCGCGGGGATCATTGCGTCGATTCCGACCTTCTGGACGCTGCCACCCAAATTGCTGGCCGGTGCCGGCGCGGGGGCGGCGGGCGGGATTGCGGTGATCAATACTCTGGGCCAGTTCGGCGGTATCGTCAGCCCGCTGATGGTGGGGCGTATCAAGGACCTTACCGGCAGCACCACGCCGGCGCTGTATGTGATCGGCGTGTGCGCCTTGCTGGCGGCGGCGTTGCTGCTGTGGGGCTTGCCGCAAAAGCTGCGCACGCTGGATAAGGGCTGATCAGCCAGCCGGTGCCAGTGCACGGGCCGGCGCGGTACTGAACTGAATCAGTGCCACGCCGCCCATCAACAGCAACGCCCCCAGCACACGGGGCGTTGTCAGTGGGCGCTGCACCAGGCCGAACAGCCCGAAATGGTCGAGCAGCAGCGACGCCAGTATCTGCCCGGCCATGGCCAGGGCGATAAACCCGGATGCGCCCAGCTTGGGCAGTAGCACCAGGGCCAGCGAGATAAAGCACACGCCGAATGCGCCACCGGCCCACATCCACAGCGGTGCCTGGGTGATAAACGCCAGGCTCGGCAAGGGTAGGCGCAGTGCGATGATCACCGGCAGCAACACGATGATGCTCACCAACAGCGACGCCAGCGTCGCCCACAGCGGGTGGCCGAGCCCGCGACCCAGGTTGGCGTTGATCGCACTTTGAAACGGCACCACGGCCCCGGCGATTACCGCCAGCAGCAACAAGCCCAGCCAATGCAATGTGGTCATGTCGAATCTCCCAAAGGTTTTGCTGGACTCTAGGTTATTCGTCGCGCAAATTTAAATTCCAAGTTCTTATGCCGAGCATGCAGCTGATGAATGATCTCAGGCGCGTCGACCTGAGCCTGCTGGTGGTGCTCGACGCGTTGCTCAGCGAGCAACACGTCACCCGCGCTGCCGAACGGCTGCACCTGAGTCAACCGGCGGTCAGCCATGCGCTGGCACGCTTGCGTGACCTGCTGGGGGACCCGTTGCTGGTGCGCCAGGGCGGCTCACTGATACCGACTGCCCGCGCGCTGGAACTCGCCACGCCGTTGGCAGAGGCGCTGGCCCAGGTGCAGGACCTGCTGGCGCCGAACCGCTTTGACCCGGCTTCGGCCAAGCGTCGGTTTCGCGTGGCGATGTCGGACTACGGCGCGGCGATTTTCCTGCCAGGCTTGGTGCGCCTGTTGCGTCGCGAAGCGCCGGGCATCGACTTGCAGGTCATCCAGGCCAGCCGCGAAGGCATGGTCGACGGCGTGCTCAATGGCGACCTGGACCTGGCCGCCGGGGTTTTCCCTGACCTGCCTGGCGAACTGCGCACCACGCCATTATTCGAAGAGCATTACACCTGCGTGGTCGACCGCGACAGCCTGCCGGCCACGGGCGTACTGGACCTGCCGACCTACTTGTCACGCCCCCATGTCCTGCTGGAAATGCGCGGCAGCGGCACGCCGGAAATCGAGCGTGCGCTGGCCGCGATTCGTGAGCGGCGGCATGTGGCCGTCAGCCTGCCGCACTGGGGGGTGGCGCCGCAGTTGATTCAGGGCACGGACTTGATCCTGACCGTCTCGTCCCGAGGCCTGCTGAATATCGATCACGCTCATCTGATTGCCGTGCCGCCGCCGTTTCATATTCCATCGTTTGCGTTTGAGCTGGCCTGGCATGCGCGACGCGGTGGCGATGCAGGGTTGCAGTGGTTGAGTGGGCGGGTGCAAGGTGTGCTGTCTGGTCATGAACCCTAGGAAAAACACGATGCTCTCAGGCCTCAACCACCTGACCCTGGCGGTCACCGATCTGCAGCGCAGCATCCGTTTCTACCATGGGCTGTTGCAGCTTCGGCTCGAGGCCACCTGGGATAACGGCGCCTACCTGTCGCTGCCTGGGCTGTGGTTATGTTTATCCCACGACCCGTTGCGTCACCCGGCCCCTGTGGCCGATTACACGCACTATGCGTGGAGCGTCGAGGCGCATGATTTCGCCAGGGTAGTCGAACGCTTGCACGATGCCGGCGTGGACGAATGGCGCGACAACCGCAGTGAAGGCGCCTCGTTCTATTTTCTCGACCCCGATGGCCATAAGCTCGAACTTCATGTGGGCGACCTGGCCTCGCGGCTGCAGGCCTGTCGCGCCAAGCCTTATGCCGGCATGAGGTTTTACCCTTAGCCTGGAAAGGTGCAGAATCGCTGCACCTTTGAACTGCTATCAGAGCCACGCCCATGACTCCCTCCTTGTTGCTCGCGGTCCTTGCGTCCGGGTTTATCTACGGTATTACCCCCGGTCCCGGTGTGCTGGCGGTGTTTGGCATTGGCGCCGCCCGAGGCCGTCGTGCCGGGGCGGGTTTCCTGGCTGGGCATTTGCTCGGCGACGTGGTGTGGTGCAGCACCGCGCTGATTGCGATTGTGGGGGCGCGGGAAGTTGGCAGCAGCGCGTTTGATGTGTTGGGCGTGCTCAGCGGCCTGTATCTGTTCTGGCTCGGCTGGCGCGCGATTCGCACTCAGCGCCGCAGCAGTGATGCGCCCGAGGGGGCGGCGCGGCATCCGTTCTGGCACGGCATTGTGTTCGGCCTGACCAATCCCAAGGCGTACCCGGTGGCGGTGGCGACATTCACGGCATTGCTCTCCAGCCGTGCCGAATTGCTGACGTGGTCGATGCTGCCGGCGCTGATTGTCCTTAGCTTTATCGGCGGCCTGCTGGCTTACGCGATCCTGATCGGCGTGGTCGGCGCCCAACGTGTGCGCACGCTGTATCAGCGTCACGAAATACTCATCACCAAACTGTGCGGCGTGATGTTTATCGGGTTTGCCATCAATGCTCTGGCGCATGCGTTGCCGGGCTTGTTTGCCAGCAAGCCTGCCTGAGTCGAGCAAGACCGTTCGTCGCACTGGAAAGTTTTTTCTAAACCTTTGCCCCGCGCAAAATTCGAATCCAGGACGGGGTGCAATTGCCTCGCACTCATTTTTGCCCTGGAGGAACCTATCATGAGCCGCATGGCTATCCGGTTACGCACCGCCAGTTTCGCGATGCTGCTGGGCCTCGGCGCCAGCAATGCTTTCGCCCAGTCGCCTGCCGAATTCATCGAGCAGGCTTCGGCCAAAGGCATGGCCGATATCGAAACCAGTCGCATGGCCCACGCCAAGACCTCGTCCCAGGAAATCAAGGATTACACCATTGAGGTGATCAACGAGCGCACCCTGGCCAACCAGCATCTGGCGGCTATCGCGAAAAAACTCGACTTGCCGGTGGCCCCGCGCGAGAAGATCGTCGACAAGGCCGAAACCCTGATGCCCGAACTCAAGGACGGTGACTCCTTCGACGCCGCCTATACCGCGCAGCAGGTCAAGGAAAGTGAAGACGCTATCGCCCTGTTCAAGCAGGAAGGGGCCGCATCGGACGTTCCAGAGATAAAAGCGCTGGTGGATGAAACGCTGCCCAAGCTGGAGGAGCGCCTGCAAAAAGCCCGCGCCCTGGCATCGACGTACGGCAAGGGGCACCAAGGCGACGGTTGAAGCTGTCACCTGACCTGAAAACGGCGGTTGGATCCTCTCCAACCGCCGTTTTTTCATGCCTGGTTCAAATCGGTTTTGTGCTGCGCAGCGTCGGCGGCGGGGCCGCTACTGCTGTGGGGGTTCAAGCTGCCGGCTTTGCCGATATCGCGATATTCCTGGCGCAGTTTTTCAAGCTCTTTACGGTCCAGGCCGTCCAGGCTCAACACGGCGTTCTGCGCATCCTTGGACACACGCAACAGCTCGTCGATCTTGATGTGCAGGATGTCATTGTCGCGGTTCTGGGTGTTCTGGATCAGAAACACCATCAGGAAGGTGATGATGGTGGTCGAGGTGTTGATGATCAGTTGCCAGGTGTCGTTGTAATGAAAGTACGGCCCGCTCAGGCTCCACGCCAGAATCAACGCCACCGCTGTGTAGAACGTCCGGGGGCTGCCGGCCCAGCGCGATAGGGTTTGGGAGATTGCGGAGAATTTCATGACCGTTTTCCTCGTAAAGGGTGATGAGAATTCTGACCGCAGGCACTCGCTGAAATTTCTTTTTACAACTTTGCGGTTGGGCAACGTATGCGTTTTTCCGTCTGGGCTTCAGGAACGGGCCTACGGCGCCGCGCAATTTCGAGCGCAAGACTGGGTTTTCAACGGTTATTCGACGGTGCCTCTTTTATTCGCGGGCCTGTTCCAACCCCAGGATCAAAAGGCCAGTTTTGCCTGGCCGCGATCTTCCAGCGTCAACAAGTACTGCTTGGCCTCAAGCCCACCGGCAAACCCCGTCAGCGCTCCCGAAGCCCCCACTACGCGGTGACAGGGTGCAATGATCGAGATGGGGTTACGCCCATTTGCCGCCCCTACGGCGCGCACGGCGTTTGGGTTGCCGATCTGCTGCGCTATCTGGCTGTAGCTGCGGGTTTCGCCAAACGGAATGGTCAGCAAAGCCTGCCAGACTTGCTTCTGAAAATCAGTGCCGTAGAAATCCAGTTCCAACTCGAAACGGTTGCGCGTGCCAGCGAAATACTCCGCCAGTTGGCGCTCTGTTTCCATGAGCACCGGGCTGTCGTTGGCTTCGTGCAAGTCACCCAGGCGCACTCGATTGTCGCGTTCTGTTTCCCATAGCACGGCGCCGAGCTTGCCATTGCGTGCTACCAGGGTGAGTCGGCCGACGGGGGAGGGCATGAGTTTGTAGGCGTATGGCATGGGCTTGATCCTTGAGGCTGTACGGTGCAACTATCCCCTGACTAAGTCGTAGGATAAACCGGTTTCTTGCGGTCGAATTTGCGACGCTAAAAACGCCAGTGAATCCAATTGCCAGACCCATAGGCCACCGCGACATAGAAGATCAACCAGATGATCGAGGGGACCGACATTGCCACCCACGCGCCGAGATTGAACAGGGCCAGCATGATAGCGCTGAAGGCTACCCCTCGGCTGGTGTGTCGCATAGAGTACCAGGCGCCGTAGACAGAACCCACGAGGGTCGCTGCTACTGCCATGGAACCCAGTCCGAACGGGATCGGGGTCAGTGGCAGCAACAATGGGATGATCAGCACAAGCCCCACGACTTTTCTCACCGCTTGCCTTGAATTTTCCTGCTCAGGGGAAGACATCCTGTAGGTCCTGCTGCTGACTGAAGTTGCTGCATTCTCTTGGTCTGGACGGCCCTTTTCTATAGGACGCTGCTTAAAAATCACTATCGCGGAGACTCGGCAAACGGGTCCGACATAAATGTAGCTTAGAGCGCCGCGTTCAACGAAAACGGAATGCGCAACCCACCAATCGGCCCTTCGCGTACCCCGCACATTTCATCGTGCACGCTGTGTTGCACCAGCACGCAGGGACACGCGGGCAACCCCTGCAGCAGGTCGCGCAAGTGGGTGGTAGAGCGGATGCGCAGCGGCTGCTGATCATCGCCCAGCAGCGTCTTCTCGACACCCTCCAGCCGGACCCGCGCCAGGTAGAAGCCGCCCTCCAGCGATAACAACTGCAGTTCGAGAATTTCGCCTTTCACAGCCAGTTCGCTCAGCCTATGCACGTTCATGATGGAGCCTCACTCAGGGATTCATTGGCGCCGAAAGAACAGGGTGACCTGACCCCATTCCACGCCGAATTTGGACATGCTCGAACGGTTGATCAAGGTGTCTTCGTCCATCAGGTACATCCAGTCGTCAAAGCTGACTTCGTAAACCGAACCGTCCACTGGCAGATTGAGCCGGTAGCGCCAACGCAAGGTGTTACCGGCCACTTCGCCAATGGCTTCGCCCACCACATCGCCGGCGCGCCCACGCCAGCGGTGCGGGCCATCGGGTGTGAGCGTCCATACCCGACGCTGGCGCGTGCCGTCGCTGTACAGGAAGCGTTCATCGAGAATCAGGTTATTGCCCTCGCGCCGGCTGGCAATGTCCACTTCAAAGCGCTTGGCCACTTCGCCGGAACGCTTTTCGAATATCCCCCAGGCCTTGACCGGTTTGCTGAAGAAGCGCTCCAGGTCCAGTTTCGGTTGCTGGTCGGCGTAGTGCTCGACGCCGACCCCCGTGCAACTGCACAGGCTCAGCATCAACAACAGTGAAGCCAGAAGACGTGGCATGGCCATGCTCCTCTATCGCGTCAGGCGTGGTGTCTGCGCTCACACATCAATACTTGTACATAATTTAATATTTGTACAGGTTTGCTGCGGGGCGCCGAAAAGCGTTGTCGGCCCCTGAATGCCAGGCATAAAAAAACCGGCCACAAGGACCGGTTCTTTATGCGCTCCGTGTCAGCCATGGCATGACAGGAAAGCCAGTATGAGTGGAGCGGGTAGAGGGAATCGAACCCTCAACTAAAGCTTGGGAAGCTTTCGTTTTGCCACTAAACTATACCCGCTCAAAGCGGCTGACTTTGTACCAGATGTTCACCTGGATTTGAAGTTTTTCTTCGAAAAAATCGCAAGTTGCGCTCGCATCGCTTGTCGATAAGCGGCACCACTGCAGGAACCCGCTCCTGCAGTGGGCTTCATTTCAGACTGCAAATGCATGTTGCGTCTGACCTGATTGATACCGTAACCGGCTCACCGCCCGCTGCCCTTTCAAAAAGCCTACCACCGCCTCCCGGCTGTCCCGGCATGCCGCTTTATGCTCCATATCCAGGAAATGCCCCGTCGCTTGAACCGTGCTGAAGCTGCTGTTGGTTATATGTTGCCCAAACAGCCTGGCATCCTCGGCACTGGTGTACTCATCCCATTCGCCATTCAGGAACAGTACCGGAATGTCGATCTGCCTGGCTGCATTGAGGTAGCACAGCCGGTCGCTGTTGAGCACTTGGCTGATGTGGAAGTGCATTTGCCCGTATTCATGTTCGGCCAGGCTGCTTACGTGCTTGTAGTTGAAGCGCTTGAACAGCGACGGCAGATGTTTGCCGATGGTGTTGTTGACCAGATGGCCGACGCGGTCGCGGTCCAGGTTACCCAGATAATCGACGCCGCGCTCAAGGTAGTCGCGCATGGGGGCGTTGATCACTGGAGAAAACGAGCTGATCACGGCCTTTTCAACGCGTTGCGGGCGTTGGGCGAGGGCGAAGAGGGTGGCGGCACCGCCCCACGAGAACGAGAGTACGTGTTCGGCGGCAAAGCGGTCGATAAGCTCCAGTAGGATCTGGCCTTCAGTTTCCTTGGTCAGCATCCGCTCGTGGCGGTTGTGGATTTTGGAACGGCCGGCGTAGGGCTGGTCGTACAGCACCACATTGAATTGCGGGTACAGGCTTTTCACGGTTTGGGCGAACGAGGCCGTGGTGGCCATCGAGCCGTTGACCAGAATGATGGTCTTTTCAGCTGCATCCGCGCGATAGAACTCCGTGTAAACCCGGTACTGACCCTGTATATCCAACACAGCGATTTCTGGCCTCATGTCGTAAGACTCCTGGCAAGCGGGTAGGGCGCGCAAACAACTTTGCACGAGCTTTATGACAGGTAGGCATACGCCTGGAAGATGAGCGCCCAGGTCGGTCCGATTGCGGCGGGCCGACAGCGGTTTTCAGGGCGGGAGGTTTGCCGGGAAAGCCCGTTGATCAAGCGCGGGCGGGGCAAGGTGTTTCTTGGAGGTTATAGGTGACTCGCCGGTCATGTTTGAGCCGGTGAACTTGATTCAAGCACAGACTCGGCAGGTCGCAAGCCGCCTGACGGGTTTTTTGCTATCAGCGGCTGAACGGTCGTCAGACTTGTCGGATTTCATCCTCAGTCAGGGCTCGGTACTCCCCCGGAGCGAGGGACGTATCCAACTGCAGTGGCCCCATGCGCTCACGATGCAGTGCGATCACCTTGTTGTTGAAGTGCCCGAACATGCGTTTGACCTGGTGATAACGGCCTTCGATGATGCTCAACCGCGCGGTGTTCGGCCCCAGTAACTCCAGCTCGGCGGGTTGGGTGGTGAGGTCTTCGAATGCGAAGTACAGGCCCGCCTTGAAGGTCACTGCGTATTCGGGGCCGATTTCCTGCTGTGTTTCCACGCGGTAGACCTTGGGCAACTTGGTCGTCGGTTGGGTCAGGCGCCGCGACCACTGGCCGTCGTTGGTAATGAGCATCAGACCGGTGGTGTTGTAGTCCAGCCGCCCTGCAATATGCAGCGTGTCTTTGTCGGGCTCATTGAGCAGGTCGAGCACGGTAGGGTGTTGCAGATCCGCTGTGGCGCTTACGCAGCCCTGCGGTTTATGCAGCATGAAATAGCGCGCCGGTTTACCCGCCTGCAGCACCTCACCATCTACGCACACCTGGCTGAACTCGCGGACCTCATGCTGGGAATCACTAACCGTCACCCCATCCACGCTGACGCGACGCTCCACCAACAGCAGGCGTACTTGCTTGCGATTGAAACGCGGCAGGTTGCTGAGGAACCGGTCAAGGCGCATCGGGGTTTCGCACCTGTTCGTCCACGTGGGCGCACCGCGGGCACAGGCAGGCGTTATTACGCAATTCGTCTGGCAGCGCCTTGAGTACCGCTGGGTCGATGGTGACATTGAAGCACCAGCAAGCCTGGTCAGCCGTGCGTGGGTCGGCCAGGGTGCAGTCGTTGACGGCGCCGCAGGCGGGGCAAAGCGTGGGTATGGTCATGGCAGGGGCAGGCTGTGTCGGTAGGTGTGCGTGGCCTTGCACAATACAGCGCCAACCTGCGGCGGGCTACTGAAACGATACCGCCTGAGTGCCTGCCTGGGGGGCTCTAAAGGGGCTGGGTATTGATGTATCAAGTTGTTACTGAAACGCACCAGGTGTGGTTTTTGATGTCAGATATTGTGTCATTCGGCGGCAAGCCGAATGCCGCTCTCCAGCGTCGCTGGAGGTGCTCTTCCGCGGTCCAGGAGGCCGCCATGTATCGACGACTGCTGCTCACTGCATTACTCGGCCTGACCCTTTCAGCCTGCGTGCCCTACTACGATGGAGGCGCCACCTACTATCGCTCCGAGGTTTATACCGCACCGACGCCTACCTATTACGACGGCGGCCCCCGCTATTACGGGCGCAGCTATTACACGCCGGCCCCGCGCTACTATCCGGCCCCGCGTTACTACTCGGCGCCGCGTTATTACCAGCCCGCGCCACGTTATTATCCAAGGTCCGCTTACCGGTCCTATCCGAACCAGGAGTGGGGAGGAAATCGTTGGGGCAACGGCGGTCATGGACGCGGTGGCGATCATGGTGGTGGCCGCGGTGGTCACCGTTGAAGAAAGGCTTTGAACGAAGCGGCGCACGATGCGCCGCTTTTTTTTGCCTGCCGTTTGTCGTTACTGTCAGATTTAACAGCTATCTTTGAGGCTCAAGTTGTATTTCACTGCGGGAAGCGCGGTGTGCTTGTCGAAGGAAATTCTCTATGTTCAAACAATTGATGTGCGTGCTTTTACTGATTGGCTGCGTCATTGGCCAAACGCAGGCGAGGCAGTTTTGCCCGGATAAATCGATGATCCGAAACGTCAATGGCTACTTTCAATACCAAAAGGACGGAGTGCTTTGGCGAGGGCCCAAGGTAGACCCTAACGAATACATAAATGGCTTCCTGGGCGCTGTATTCGCGCCAGAGAAGGGGAGTGACCGAAAAGTCGGCTATCTGGAAAAGTGCGTTTATAAAAACCACCGTGAGGAGTTGGTGGTCTTGCGTCCGTGCTTTTCGGGCGCCGCGAACAGCATGTCGCTGACCGACAGCTTGCATTGGGCGCAGGGCGGGATCTCATTCGATCAACCGGTTTATGTATGCCAGGACAACTTACCGGATAACTGCGCATTCACGGTCAATGGTGCTCGATGATAAGCTGTCAATAGTCGGACAAGTCTGCCAGAGGATTCCTACCCTCCCATACCTTGTTAAAGTGCGCCTGCACCACAGCTTCGGGAATCGTATTGATGTCCGGCCAGTGCCAGCGCGGCGCCTGATCCTTATCGATCAGCCTTGCCCGTACCCCTTCGGCGAATTCCGGATGACGGCAGCAATTGAGGCTTAGGGTGTATTCCATCTGGAACACCTGGGCCAACGACAAATGCTGAGCCCGCCGGATTTGCTCCCACACCAGATGGGCAGTCAATGGGCAGCCTTCGCTGAGGGTCTTGCCGGCGCGAGCCAGCAGCGGATCAGCGTGATCCCGCAGCAGAGCCAACGTACGCCAGGCGCAGCGTACGTCTCCCACATCCAGCCACTCGTCGATCTGCGCACGACGCGGCAACCATTGTGCCTCGGGTAGCTGGTCGACGGCTTCCTGGGCCAAGGCCTTGAGCAAACTGTTGAGCTGCATCGCGGTCTGCTCCTGCCAGTTCAATTGCAACAGGCCATCGAGCAGTTCGTCTTGCTGGTCATCGCGCAGGAAACGGTCGGCCAGGCCCAGGTCCAGGGCATCGCGACCGTTGATATGGGCGCCGGTCAGGCCAAGGAACAACCCGAGCTTGCCGGGCAGGCGCGACAGAAACCAGCTGGCGCCCACATCCGGGTACAGCCCGATACTGATTTCCGGCATGGCCAAGCGACTGCTCGGCGTCACGACGCGCACGGACGCGCTCTGCAACAGGCCCATGCCGCCGCCCAGCACATAGCCGTGGCCCCAGCAGATCAGCGGTTTCGGGTAGGTATGCAGGCGATAATCCAGGCGATATTCGGCGGCAAAAAATTGCGCAGCCAAGCCGGGCACAACGCCAGGTTGTTCACGGCAGGCCATCGCCAGGCTGCGCACCTCGCCACCTGCGCAAAAAGCCTTGGGGCCGTTGCCGCGCAGCAGCACGCAGACGATGCTCGGGTCCTTGGCCCAGGCATCCAGGCGTTCGCCCAGGGTCAGGATCATCGGCAGGGAGAGGGCGTTGAGCGATGGTTGCGCATCCAGGCTGGCGATGCCGATGCGGGCGCCGTGGTTGCCGGTGAGTTCTTCGAAGTGCAGATTCATCGTGACCTCAATCCAGAAGGTGAAGGATCAGTATGATCGCTCCATGGGAAAGTGCCGGGGGTGTGTCAGATCAATTGACAAGCGGGGTCGGCTTTCCTAGGGTTCGCCCATTGTTTTTTACTCGATGACCTCATCATGACCGACGGCGACCGTATCAAACTCGAACCCAGCTGGAAACACGCTCTGCGCGAGGAGTTCGACAAGCCCTACATGGGCGAACTGCGCGAGTTTCTGCGTCAGGAACACGCTGCAGGCAAAGAGATCTATCCGCCGGGCCCGCTGATCTTCAATGCGCTCAATTCAACGCCGCTGGACAAGGTCAAGGTGGTGATCCTTGGCCAGGACCCGTACCACGGCCCCGGCCAGGCTCACGGGCTGTGCTTCTCGGTGCAACCGGGCGTGCCGGCGCCGCCCTCCCTGGTCAATATCTATAAAGAACTCAAGCGTGACCTGAACATCGACATCCCCAACCACGGCTATCTGCAAAGCTGGGCCGACCAGGGCGTGCTGATGCTCAACACCACCCTGACCGTGGAGCGCGCCAATGCCAACGCCCACGCCGGCAAGGGCTGGCAGTTTTTTACCGACCGGGTTATCGAGGTGGTCAGCGAGCATCAGCCGCACTTGGTGTTCCTGTTGTGGGGCGCGCATGCCCAGAGCAAGCAGAAGCTGATCGATGCCACCAAGCACCTGGTGCTGACCTCGGTGCACCCGTCGCCGTTGTCGGCGTATCGCGGGTTCCTCGGGTGCGGGCATTTCAGTCGTACCAACAAATTCCTTGAGCAGAACGGCGAGACGCCGATCAACTGGATGTTGCCGCCCGTTTGATACGATCGGGCGGTGGTACAACGCCCTTTGCTTGACCCTCTTCCTGGTGTGTACGTCCATCACGCCGGGCACCTGTTATATCTGACAGTATCCGCCGCACTTTTTTGCGCATTCAATAAGTAGCCAGACCTGAGCGTGCCGACCGTCTCGGTCGATTACCTATTGATTGTTCAAGGAGGCGTGGATATGTCTGATTCGAACTCACCCACACGACACCAGCGCGCTCTGCGGCCGCGAACTCCAGGCGCAGATGACCCGACGATACTGGAGCTGGACGCTCCGAACCCTTCCCAGGCATTGCCTATGGAGTGGGACGAAGCGGCCAGGACTTTGCCGCTCAGCCTCCATGATCAGGACCTGGAGGTGACGATTGCACAGGTCTGGCCATTCAATCTCCATGAGGTGAAGATGGAGACGACGGTGGAATATCGTTGGGATGGTGTGACAGAGCACACCCACTGTATTAAGGGCCCATACGACCCTGACGCTATATTCCCATTGGTGCAGTATCTACCCAAGTCGATTCTGTCGAGCGGCGGTATCAGCCGACTGACAATCAGGGTGAGCGCGCCTTTAATCGGCCCGACCGACTCGTTTCCGACCCTGGTCAATGTCGATAAAACGCCGCCCAATGGCGGCAATCCAGGGCCGCAGTTGCAGATTGATGAGGAGGCTCGCGATGAGCTTACCGATGATTATCTGGTCAGGCATGGCGGCTTGCCTGTCGAGCTGGCGCGTTGGTTTGATATGCGCACTGGGGATGCGTGCCACTTTTTTTACGCAGTTCTGCCGAATGTGGTTCCGGCAGGCACTCTTTTCATTACGAGAGAGCACGTCCTCGGCGCGCCCATCCTATACGTCATTCCTGAGGCGCACGTGCGCGCCAGTGGCCGGGGTGCAAGGTTCGCTTCCTGCCGGCTTGAAGACCGGGCCGGGAACGTCGGCCAGTTTTCCGACCCCATCACGCTCAACGCCTCACCCGTTGTTTTGCCGGATTTGCCACGCCCCTTCATTGAGTCGGCTGAGCTGGACGGGTTGATCACTCTGGACGATGTCAGGCAGTGGTTGGCGGTCACTATCCCGCGTATAGGCGAGGCAGAGGCGGGCGATGAGATTCATCCCTTCTGGAATACCCATGCCCTTGAAGTCAAACCGATTGGCGAAGTGCAGACGTGGCCGATTCCCGTGAGCGTGCCGTGGTCCATTGTTGCGGCGGGCGGCTTCTCCACGCGCTACCCGTTACGTGTGCGCTACGTGTATAGGCGAGGCACTGCCTCAAAGGATTCGCCGGACAGCTTCTATGAAGTCGATTTAAGGGTGGCCGGCCCTGACCCGAGCGGGCCTGATCCGATCAATCGCAAGTTGGCCCTTCCTATCGTGAAAGGCAGAACGGGCGACAATATACTCACCTCCGCTGACAGTCCGGGGCCAGTGCCGGTAGAAGTGCTTTTATTTGTAAACCCCACAGTGGGTGAACACTTGGAACTGTGTTGGAACAGCGATGACCGTATCGTTGGGATCTATGACGTGCAGCCGGGCGATCATGCCGGGAAATTAATCACCTTATGGGTTTCGTGGGCAGTGGCATCCTCCATTGCCTTGGCCGAGGTCTATTACTGGACAGACAACGGACTAAACCGACAGCGCAGTCCCTCTGCTTCGGTACGGGTGCGTCTTGATACGCTGACGGGTTTGAAAAGCCCGTTATTACTCAATGACAGCGAACTGGGCTTTATCGCGTGCGGGACCAGGCCGGCACCTTATGAGGGCGTATATATCGGCATACCTTGGCATCCGGTGCATTTCGAGCCTGGCGACACCGTGCATTTATATTGGGCAAGTTACCCGACCAATGACGGCAGTGGTAAACCGTTCCCAGGCACTGAGGTATTTTTTGAGCATGAACTGACCCGCGATGATTACGACAGGGGCTATGCGCAAATTCGCATTCTGCCCTTCGACTTGATCACCGCGCCGGGATTGGTACCGGGGTTTGGCTCGGCGATCGTACAGTATCGATTGTTCAAGAGAACAGGGGACACCGGCCTGTCTTCCAGAAAACTCATCTATATCGATTTGAAAAGACCTGGCGGTGGAACTTGCCTGGGGCCGCATAACGGCAGTGAATAAATGAGGGTGCTGGTTAAGAGGGGCGAAAGCCCCTTTTTTTGTCTGATAAAGATCGACTGCGGCGGATTTAGATTAAATAGCGTCAACAGCGCTGGTTTTTGCGTAAGTAGGCTATTAAAAAACACCCATGTCATGCTTTTAGTTAGAAGCACATTTTGCGCCAGTACGCAGCTGTCAAGTTTGACAGGCTGTGCAGTGTGGAAGAAGGGGGTTTAATCAAACGGTCAATCGTCTCGTGCGGCTGGCGATAAATGCAAAGTATCTCTCACTCAAAGGAGTATGTAGCAATGGCTAAGTCGAACAATACACAACCCGCTTCAACCGATAAAAAAAGCAGGTCGAGTGCTACGGAGGTTAACTTTAACTCAAGTAACGGTCCATTGGCAGAGCCCGTACCTCAAGGGCTTGCGCCTCGCGCACCACGCGCTGTGGACGACATTGTAGTCACCAATGCCCTGCCCCACGACCCGGGTCTGCCGCCTAACCTGATGGAAACTATCGTCGCACAAACCGTAGGGGTAAATTTCGAAATTAAAAAGTGGACAGATACATTTCCTCAACCCGGTACTAATCCTGATGAGTTACAGCTCTACGTTAATGGCGTACCCTACGGAAAACGTATTGAGTTTATCAAACCATTGGACGACCTGACGTGGCCCTATAAATCGAACATCAAAGGCGATGATATCGCCAACCACGGGGAGTATCGCTTAAGCTATGAGCTTTTTTTGGCGACTGGAAAGAATGAGCCTTCCGGCACTACGCTGGTGAACGTCGATACGGTTGGCCCTGCCGGCGGTATGTTGTTGGACGCTATTACCTTGGGCGCGGGGGCGGTGGACGGGAAGGTCACGCTGACTTCTCTTGCGGCCAATGGCGATAAGCTGACCTGCAGTGTTCCTGGGCGCTTGATTGCGCGTCCGCTCGATACACTTCACATTTATAAGACTTATACGGATGCTGAGCCGATAAAAATAATAACAAACTTGCCGCTTGATACATCGCCGATCGAGGTTTCGCTGCCCAAGGACGATCTTATCGATGACGGTACACGCGTGGATTATATGGCGTATCGTTACTTTGACTATTCCAAAAACTCAACCATTTATCCGCCAAAGCTTAGAGAAATTGAGTATATATTGACACCGCAACCGGAGAATTTGAGCGATCCAGCGGTACCGGCGGCGCCGTTGGATCTTCGGGACGCGCAATTGAAATTGGCAGAAGTGCATCTTTTCGGCTATGACAATTTCAGACCCGGCCAGATCGTGCAAATCGAGCTCGTTAGTGCGCTGAGTACTCAGATATTCCCTCATACATTGCCCACCGAGCCTACCCCCACTGAGCCGGCAAAAATCGAAATTCCCTGGCTCATTCTCGTCGCGATCTATGGAATCACCGGGCCGGGCACTGCCAGCCTTCGTTACCGCGTGGTAGAGGAGGGCAAACCTTCGGCCTGGTCCAACACGATCACGGTGGCCGCCGACTTCAGCTCCGCCGCTGGGGACCCTGACGATCCGGGCCCGGTCAGGGATTACCTGCCGTTGGTCACCGTGACGTCCAGCGAGGGGCTTGTCAATAAAATCGGCCCGGGTGATACCGGCAATGCGACGGCTAAGTGTAATGTGTATACGGGCGCGGCCGAAGGACACCAGCTTCAGTTCTACTGGGGGGGGGTACCGATTTATACCCCCCCTCGTACCGTGACTCAGGCTGACATAGACGAAGGGACATTCGCCGTCACTATTACGGCGGCCGTGATCGCAGAAGGCGGAAACGAACTGGGCAAGAAGGTTTGGTACAGCCTGACGAATGGGGTGAACGACAACGTGGACACCTCCCAGTCTACGCCGGTCGATGTGCTTGCCAGTGAGCTGCAGAATTTGACGGCACCACAGTTCCCCAAGTCTATAGACATAGGCGGCGGGTTTCGTTCGATCAATTGCGCTCAGTCTGTTGAGCTGGGTATCGATACGAGCATCGTGGACAAGGTCAACTTGAAACAGGGTGACACGATCAGGCGCTTCTGGACCCTGTACGGTGAGGGGTTTAACTCCACCAACAAGCTCGTCGAAGCGGAAATACTGCCCCCGATTGTGGTCGCAAATGATCATAGCCTGCCCGGCGGTGGGGAGAATTTCCTCGTGGACTTCGCCACCTATGTGCAGCCGGCGATTTTGGGCCGTGTTGAATCCTATTACACAGTACTCAAGGCCGACGGCGTGACACAGGGCAAGTCGCCCACGGCAGTGCTTCTTGTGAGCCGGCGCAATGCCGAGTTCGGCATTTGCGGCGCCCCGCCCGTTACGCCTTAAGCGCATCAATGTACGAACCGTCATTGGCAGTACTGACGGTTCGTATTCTTCGTTCGTTGTAAATACCTATCCGCTATAAACTTGCTACCTACGCATACTTAGGATTAGTCCTACGACCACAGGGACTATGCCTACATGAACCTATCCTTCTTATAAGTACCCTGCCGCTTCTGAAAGCCAGAGTCGATGGTCCTTAAATCGCTTGGCTTGTTCAGTCACCGACTAGAGGTACTTACCATGACTACTGAAACAACATTTTGTCTTTCTCGCTTATCGCTGGCTATCAAAGTAATGGCTGTGATGCCCATGACATTCTTGGCCACACAGGCCAACGCACTGAACATCTACCCAGGCCAGAACGTGGTGATAGACGGCGCCTCGCAGGTTGATCGGTACGTCGTCAAAGAGGCGACCCTGACCTCCAATGGGGCGAAGATTGTGGGCGTCCAGGCGCATGACTCCACGTTCACCATGAATGGCGGCACGGTCAAAAATACCGCAGGTAAGGAAGTCGGCGTGGCGCTTTACGGCAGCAAAGGCACACTGCGCGATGCTTCCGTCTCCAGCGGTGGGGCCGAAGGCATGATTGTCGGCACCCAATCGAATCGTGGCTCGACGGTGGTGGTGTTCGATAGCACGATATCCGGCGGCACAGATGGCATCGCGCTCAGTGGCTCCAGCACGCTGGCCTTGAACAACACCCAGGTCAGCGGTCAAAAAGCCGGCTTGAGAGCGTACGACGGACAACTCACCACCCAGGGCGGCCGGATATACGGCGGCACCCATGGGATCGTGGCGTATCGCTTGCCCACGGTGGACAACCCCTCCGTGCTGAACCTCAACCAGACCGAGGTGGTGGGCGGCACAGGCGCCGCCATCCTGGTGGACTACCCCGGCGGCACCCGGATCAATATCAACGATGGCACCACCCTGGTCGGCGGCAACGGCAACATGCTCGAAATCGACCATGGCGGTGCGGCCGATGTGAATGTGTTCAACAGTGCCCTGAGCGGTAATGTTCAAGTCGGCAAAGACAGCGCCCTGGACTTTAAGATGGATGCCGCCTTCATGAATGGCGATATCGTCAACAGCGGCGGTACCGCCAACGTTGGCTTGAACAACGGCTCGGTACTGACCGGGCGTCTGGACAATGTCGACAAACTGTCGGTCAACAGTGATGCCACCTGGGTGATGGTCGACGGGCAGCAGGCGCTCAACGCGTTGTCGATGAATGGCGGTAACGTCAAGTTTGGCGATTCGGGGGCCTTCTATAAGTTGGATGTGGCCAACCTGTCCGGCACGGGCGGTACGTTCATCATGAAGGCCGATTTTGGCCAACTGACCGGAGACTTCCTGAATGTGACGGGTACCTCTTCCGGTGATCATCAACTGCTGATCGCCAGCACGGGGGCTGACCCGCTGTCCGAGCGCCTGCAGATGGTGCACACCGCCGACGGTGTCGCGAACTTCAGCCTGGTGGGTGGGCGGGTCGACCTCGGTACCTATTCATACGACCTGGTGTCCGACAACCAGAACCATGACTGGTACCTTGACCCCGAGAACAAAGTCATCAGCCCAAGCACCAACTCTGTGCTGGCGCTGTTCAACGCGGCGCCGAGTGTGTTGTTGGGTGAAATGACCACCTTGCGCACGCGCATGGGTGAACTGCGTTTCAATGGTGGTCAGAGCGCCGGCTTGTGGACCCGCGCCTATGGCAACAAATATGAAGTGTCCAACAACAAGACAGGCCTGGGTTATAACCAGAGCCAGCGCGGTTTCACCCTGGGCGCGGATGCGCCGCTGGAGGCGGGCGACGGGCAGTGGCTGGTCGGCGTCATGGCCGGGCACAGCCAATCGGACCTGGACCTGAACCTGGGCAGCAAAGCGACCATCAACAGTTACTACATGGGCGGCTATGCGACCTGGCTGGACAGCGAGAGCGGCTTTTATTTCGACGGCGTACTCAAGTTCAACCGCTTGCACAATGAATCCAACGTCGCCATGAGCGACGGCAAAAAGAGCAAAGGCAACTACACCCAGAATGCCACTGGTGCTTCGGCGGAATTCGGTCGGCATATCACGCTGGATGACGGTTACTTCGTGGAACCCTATGGCCAATTGTCGGCGGTGATCACTCAGGCCCAGAGCTACACGCTGGACAACGGTCTGAAAGCCAAGGGTGACCGCTCGAGTTCGGTCATCGGTGAACTGGGGATCACTGCCGGCAATAACATCCAACTCGACAGCGGCGGCATTCTGCAGCCTTATTTGAAGGCCGCCGTCAGCCATGAGTTCGACCAGAGCAACAAAGTGTTCGTCAACGACAACGCGTTCAACAACGACCTGTCGGGCTCACGCTTGAAGCTGGGCGCGGGTGTGGCGATGTCGGTCTCGCAAGCGTTGAGCGTGCACGCGGACGTGGAACGCAGCGTGGGCAAGAATATCAAGCAACCGTTGGGAATCAATGTCGGGTTGCGCTACGCGTTTTAAGTAGCGCGGGTAATTTGGACGAGCGCCTCCTTTTGTGTTGAAGGAGGTGCATTCCGTTCGTCGGTCAAGTTTCAAACCTGTCAGGTTTGACAGTAGGCGGTTATTTTTTTTTGACGCTAACTGGATGGGCATTCTTTAATATAAGGAGATTCCCATGGGTTACTCGTTGAAGAAGAAACTGATGCGAACTGTCCCTAAGGCGTTATTGGCGGCTGGGGTGGCAGTGTTGCTTGCTGCGTGTACCAGCAGTCCGGAACCTATCGGGGTGGAGGGTTATCCGGACCTGGATCCACCTTGCACCAGTGCGGGCTACTTCAAAAGCGTATCGCCTGGTTGGTATTACAGGTGCGTCTACAACTCAAGCATTAATCGTTGGATAAGGTATCCGAGACAATGCCCAGCCGGCCAGGAGTTTAATCCCGCCACAAATAGGTGCGAATAAAGTAAATGCTGCATCAATAAGCCTCTCTGCCGTACGGTCGAGAGGCTTTTTTTGTTTGCAGAATAAGGGCGCCGAGTGGCTTTGAAGTGAGTGTTGAATAACGTGCGGGAACGTTCCGCGCAACAACGCCACTCGGTACCGTTTCTGACAATGCAGCTATGGAAGTTCTGCTACCAGAATATCATCCAGTGAAAATTCCGCCGCTGAAAAACCGCTTTTGAAGGAAATGCGCAGCGGCAAGTCCTGAGAAGGCGCCCCGGCAGGCAACGCAAAGTCCAGATGGTAGGTGTACCAGTTACCCTCGTGAATGTAGACGAAGTCTTTTGACTGAGTACCGAACTCAACGAATGCCTGAGGTTGGTAAGGAGATAAGTCGACTTTCATTTTGAAACTGATCCGGTAGGTTCTAGCGCTTTCGATAAAAAAGGTTTTGATCACGCCCGGCTTGATAGGGCTGCCGCTAGTGAGCTTTGCATGCCAGTAATTATTGTTGTTGAAGTTTCTGATCTCGCCAAGCCCATTGATCAAGTTGGCCCAGCCATTCCAGAAGAACACTTCAAAATCCGTGAAGTCAGAGAGGCGCCGCGCTTTGATGAAGTAAGTACTCGGCGGAAAGAGCGTCGCGTCCGCTTCACTCTCTTTGCCGGTGTACCCCACTGCGGCCGTCACTTTAACCGGGCTGCCATCGGGAAGCGCAGTGAACCAACCGAGCTCCGCCGGCTGGCGAACAATCCCGTGTTTGGCCTGCTCCTGAGTGATGGGATCACCGTTAAGCAGCGTTAACGGTTCAAATGCATCTGTGCTGTGGCATTTGAGCCAGATCCGTTGGCCCTCCCTGCTGGTCGGCCATTTTGCCAGATCCACCCAGCAATAGTTGGTGCTGACGGTATTGAGGTCCAGGACCGAGCCAGGTTTCAAACTGTTGAGCATCGGCAGCGGCAGTGGATTGCCGCCCGGAATCTCATCGAAGCCCAGGACGCGCAGGTTCAGCACCCTTGAGTCCCTGGTGGAGCCGTTGTTTGTCACGTGGTACTGAATACGCAGAACGCTGGCGAGCTGGTAGGCCAGTACCCAATTGGGAAACTCAAACAGCACATAGCCCAAACGCGGGTTGCCGTATTGAGGCTCAATGGTCGGCAGGGCGATACCAGGCCTGCCTGTCAATTCGAGTTTAATAAGGTCCCGGTCAGACATTGTAAACTGCACCCGAACGGTCACATTTGGCGTGCTGTCGGCCATTTTCAGATCAATCGTAGCGTTTTCGTCGTCCAAGGGCGTGCTGTTATAAACCAGCGGCGCGGGCAGATCATGCTGGGTGATGATTTTCATGGGGACGATTTGCGAAGGGCGCGCTGCGTTTGATCGTACACGCTCGTAAGAAATATCCATCTGTTTATTGGGTTTGATGTAGTCAATGTCCAGCTTGAATGGCAAATCCCGGCCTTCCCAGAAGAGGTCGATTGGAAATGTTTGTGTGGGTGGGGTTCCTCCAGGCGCGTCACCTCTGGCATACAAGATGACGGTATCCCCGACTTTGATATCGGAGTTGGCACGGACCCAAATGTTGGCCCTTTCGGACGTCCCTACGTCAAACTCGTAATCGGGCGGCGGCGCCTCGTCGATTTCCGGCGCGGGCAGGGCGGCATATCGCGCATCAATATAAACCGTTGTTATCGGAGAACGATGTTTACCATCGGCAGTTATCGTGAAGTACCAGATTTCCAAGGTGCCACCCGTGAGCAGGGCAACAGGCACGCCCAGTCCTTGGATAAGCTCAAAGGACACTTGACCGGAGCCGACTTTGTCGAGCGCAATGTCGTAGTAATTGTGCCCTGGGGACTTGCCCAACACATGGAGTTCGATTTGGTCGTAGTAACCGAAGCCGTGCACTTCGATGTCGACGTGCACTTGGGTTAGATCATCAAGAATTCGTCCGTTGACGGCTTCCCGCACTTTGGGCGCGCGAAGGCCTCCGGAGCCAGTGCCGGTCACGTAGACTTCCGTGATAAAGGAGCCTAGATTCGGCTCGTTGTAACGGATTCGTTCATATTGAAGGAAACTACGACCGCCCGTGAGAGGCTCCAGGTCGATCACCGGGCATGGGATTCTAAGCAGTCGCGATGTCGTGGATTGCAGCGGCTCTGAATTGTAGATTTTCCTCACCGCTAACCCAGCCGCCGTGCCGCTGAGGCGTACCCTGATCACATCGTTAATGGCATAGTTGCGAGGTTCGATCGAAACGAGGATTGTCACTGTCGGGCCAGTCACCTTGCTCAGGTCGAGTTTACCTTCGTCAGCCTCCAGGAAGTGGCAAGCTGGCAACAAGTATTTTGACCCATCGTCCAGGTAGAGTTGGAGATATTCGGCCTCCGACCAACCGTCGGAAGGGTTGCCAACTTCATCTTCCACGCTGAACGAGCAAGCGTGAGAACCGTTGCCGATGCTTTGCCAATCGCTCTGACACACGTCAATGACGATGTCTTGATAGGTTCCAACCTCTTCCGGCAATACAGTGCGCTTAATGGTGTAGTCACCGATTTTCAAGTGAATAACATCACGTACTGCTCGATGAGTGGGCGGGGGCAACGAAGTGTCGGCGGGATAGGAAGGAATTCCAATGGCTATGCACTTGCCATTACTGATGTCCGTCTCGGTGATGCCATCTCGCAGGTACCTCGGGTCAATGACCGGCTTGCGCAGGTTCGGGTTTACTGGGGACGGGCTGGCCGGGTTCTCCCCGCCGGGCTGGCGTGTATCGACTTTAAGTAAGGTTTTTCTTGTTTCTCCGACGGCTTGGCCGAGACGCGTCACTTTAATGTATGCGGAAACCAAACCATCGGAGATCACCGACCGCGGTACAAACAGGACTATCAATTGGTGGCCGTCAAGGTGTTGCTTCTGAATGATCGTATGCGCAACGGGTTTCTCAAGCGTTCCCCAATAACATTCCACATCGTCCAGCTCGGCCGCCTCCAGAAAAGGCAATAAGGCGATCAGCAACCCTTCCTCCTGCGACATCACCGCGATGCGGTTGATACCTGCGTCGACACCCTGCACGCCCGGGGTGCGTGCCGGTATGTACAGTGTCAGGTCTGAGAGCGGCACTCTTTCGCCGGCCTTTATCGAATTCAAGGTGGCATCGGAGGGCGGGGGGACCAGGTAACGCGTATCGATGTGGGACCGCCGTGCAGACGGTGCCTTTTCTCTTTCCTCCTGCGCGCAAGGGGGCGGGGCGGACAGTGATTGCTGCTCTGAGTGCTCGGTCAGGTGTTGGCCGGATGGTGAAGACTCTTCATTGTTAGCCATGGTGGAACCCTCTTCAGTCAGTGAGACACACGATGTCTACGGCCATTTCGGGGTGGCCGTAGCTGCGAAGAGGTGTAACGTGCGATGGGAGGCGCAACCAGCTGTGAGAGTTGACAGTACCGACCAACGGTAGCGGCCCGGGTTCGGGCCATTTTCGCGGTGGATTGTCAGGGTTGGCGGTTCCAGTGCCGGAATAGCGGCTCGGCCAGGAACAGCACGAACAGCAGGCGCATCACCTGCATGGCCGTAACCAACGGGACGGACAATTGCAGGGTTTCGGCTGTGAGGCTCATCTCGGCAATGCCTCCGGGCATCATGCCCAGGGTCAGCGAGCGCAGATCCAGGTGGGTCAGGGCACTCAGGCCCACGGCCGCCAGGGTCGCCAGCGCCATGGTCAAGACCGTGCCGATCAAGGTGCGGGCCATGAACGACGGCGCCCGGCGAAAGAACTGGCGGTTGAAGTGACATCCCAGGCCGCTGCCGATCAGCCACTGGCCGATCTGGCTACCGCCATCGGGCAGCCCGATATGCAGGTCAAACACGACACTGGCCGTCGCACTCACCAGCAATGGCCCGAACAACCACGGGTTCGGCTGACGCAAACGCTGCCACGCCCAAGCCACCATTGCGCCGAGTGGAAACAGCATCAACAGCCAAGGCCAGCTCACTGGCGCGGGATGAAACTGAGGCGCGCCACCGCCCAGCACATACTTGAAGATCGCCGGTACACACAACACCACGAGCAGAACGCGCAAACTCTGGCCGGCGGCAACACGGCTAAGCACCGCACCGTTGCGCGCGCCGAGGTTGACCATCTCGCCGGAACCGCCGGGCATGCTGGAGAAAAACGCGGTGGCACGGTCTTCGCCACTGCGGCGCATCAGCCACACGCCGACCACGCTCGACAGGCTGGTGACCAGCGCGCCAAAGAAAATCAGCCCGAAGTGGCTCATCACTTGCTCGATCACCACCGGTGTGAAGTGCAGGCCGATGCCAATGCCCACCACCCATTGGCCGCATTTGCGCCCGCCGGGGATCTCCGCCAATTGCCACGGCGTCAGGCAACGCACCAGGATGATCGCCAGCAACGAGCCGACCATGTAGGGCAAAGGCCAGCCGACGAGGCTGGCCAGGTAACCGCCGGCCAGGCCGACCAGCGGTGTTCCCCACCAATGTTTGAAGGTGACCTCAGACATCGGCCAGGGCACGACGCTGCAGGGAGCGCTTGCGCCAGATGCGCAGGATCGGCATCAGCAGCATGATCGCAGTGAGTACCCACACGCCGAAGGTGATCGGGCTCGACCAGAGGATCTCCACCGCACCGTTGGAAATCGACAGCGCACGACGCAGGTTCTGCTCCATCAAGCCACCGAGGATAAAGCCCAGCAGGACCGGTGACAGCGGGAAATCCAGCTTGCGCAGGATGTAGCCAAAGATGCCGATGCCGATCATCAGGAACAGGTCGAAGGTGGTGGCGTGTACAGCGTACACACCGATCGCGGTGATGATCGCGATCACCGGTACCAGTGCCCAGTTCGGCACGGCGAGGATGCGCGTGAAGATGCGGATCATCGGGATGTTGAGGATCACCAGCATGATGTTGGCAATGAACAACGAGGCGATCAGGCCCCAGACGATGTCCGGTTGCTGTTGGAACAGCAGCGGGCCCGGCGTGATGTTGTACAGCGACAGGGCGCCGATCATCACGGCTGTGGTGCCCGAACCCGGTACGCCGAGGGTCAGCATCGGTACGAGCGCGCCACAGGCGGCGGCGCCGATGGCGGTTTCCGGGGCGGCGAGGCCGCGTTTGTCGCCCTTGCCGAACTCGCCCTTGGCCCCGGCGATGCGTTTCTCGGTCATGTAGGCCACCGCGCTGGCCAGTGTCGCGCCGGCGCCCGGCAACACGCCCATGATGAAACCCAGCACGCCGCAACGGATGTTTACCACGAACACCGACGACGCTTCCTTGAAGTTGAACATCATGCGCCCGGTGGCTTTCACCGCTTCCTGGCCGTGGTGAGTTTTTTCCAGCAGCAACAGGATCTCGCTGATGGAGAACAGGCCCAGCACCAGCACCACGAATTGGATGCCGTCAGTCAGGTGGATATTGTCCCCGGTGAAACGGTACACGCCGCTGTTGGCATCGATACCCACGGCTGACAGAAACAGGCCGATCAGCGCCGCGACAAACGTCTTCAGCGGTTTGTCACCGGCCATGCCGCCCAGGCACACGATGGCGAACACCATCAGTACGAAATATTCCGCCGGGCCGAAGGCAATCGCCCACTTGGCCAGCAGCGGAGCAAACAGCACCATACCGCAGGTGGCGATGAACGCGCCGATGAACGAGCTCCATGCCGACAGCGACAACGCCACGCCTGCCAGGCCTTTGCGAGCCATCGGGTAGCCGTCGAGGGTGGTCATCACGGTGGAGGCTTCACCCGGGATGTTCAGCAGGATCGAGCTGATCCGGCCGCCGTATTCGCAGCCCAGGTACACGGCTGCCAACAGGATCAATGCCGACTCGGGCGGCAGCCCCAGTGCAAAGGCAATCGGGATCAACAGCGCCACGCCGTTGATCGGGCCCAGGCCCGGCAACAGGCCGACCACGGTACCGATCAGGGTACCGCACAGCGCGGTCACCAGGTTGTAAGGGGTCAGCGCAACGCCGAAACCCTGGCCCAAATAGCCAAGCGTATCCATATCAGTTCTCCAGAACGTCGAGCAGGCCGAGGGGTAGTGGCACGTCCATGACTTTATCGAACAGCAGATAAAGGCCGACGCTCATCAAAGTGATGATCACCGCGCCGGGCAGCCAGCGGCCGCCGTACAACCGGGCCATCGGGATGCCGATCAGCATGCTGCTGAGAATGAAACCCAGGGGTTCGAAGGTGCCGGCAAACACCAGCAACAGCACCACGCAGAGGCCGATCTTGATCAGGGTAGGGCGATCCAGCGGCGGCTCGTCTTCCGTGTGTTTGGTCGGCTGCGGACGGAACAGCATGTAGATCAGCGCCAGGCTCATCAGCCCGAGCATCAGCAGCGGGTAGGCGCGCGGCCCTACAGGCTCGTAGGAAAACGCCGCCTGATACGGCCAGGCCATCAGTGCCAGGCCGGCACAGGTCAGCAGCAGCGCAGCGGCAAAAATGCGTTGTAAGAGCATGGGAAACTCCTGGGCCACACCCCTGATCTTCAAGGGCGTGGCCGCGCGAACAAGGGGCGATTACTGGATCAGGCCGAACTCTTTGGCCAGTACTTTGTAGTCAGCCACCTGTTTCTTCACATAGGTGTCCAGTTCCGGGCCGGTGAGGGCGAACGGGAACAGCTCGCGCTGGTCACGCAGCTCGTTGAATTTGTCGGAAACCAGCAGTTTGTCGAAGGCGTCTTTCCACCAGGCGTAGTCTTCATCGCTGACCTTTGGCCCGAGGTAAAAGCCCCGCACTACCGGCCAGACGATGTCATAGCCCTGTTCCTTGGCGGTTGGGATGTCCTTCATTTCCGGCTCGTCCAGGCGCTTCTCGGCGAACACCGCCAGCAGGCGCATGTCACCGCTCTGGATGTGCGGCATGGAGTCGGAGATGTCGGTACTGCCGACCTGGATGTGGTTGCCCATCAACGCGGTGACGATTTCGCCGCCGCCTTCCAATGCCACGTAGCGCAGGTCACGCGGGTTGATCCCGGCGGCCTTGGCGATCAGTGCGGTTTGCATCCAGTCCTGGCTGCCGACGGTGCCGCCGGAACCAATCACTACTTTGCTTGGATCTTTCTTCAGCGCCTGTACGAGATCGTCGAGAGTCTTGTAAGGCGAATCGCTTTTCACCGCGATGGCGCCGTAACTGGTGCCCACCGCCGCCAGCCAGCGCACGGCGCTTTCATCGAAGCGACCGAACTTGCCCTGGGCCAGGTTCAGCAGCGAACCGCTGGACCACGCAACCAGGGTGCCGCCGTCTGCAGGGCGCTGCGCGACCACCGCGTTGTAGGCCACCGCGCCCACGCCGCCCGGCATGTAGGTCACGCGCATCGGCTTGCTCAAGAGCTTCTCGTTGACCAGCGCGCTTTGCGCCAGTTTGCAGGTCAGGTCAAAACCGCCGCCTGGTGAGGCCGGGGCGATGCATTCAGGTCGCTTGGGCTCGCCGGCCGCCAACAGTTGGCCGGCAAACAGCATGCAGCCAGCGGCGAGGGCAAATTTACGCAGTGAAAGGGTCATGGTGATCTCCGTCTTGTTGTTATGAGTGGCTTATCAGGCACTACTTAATCAGGCACTACTTATCGAAGTACGATGCTGTATTGAGAGGCAAGCGCGAAGTTGTCCCGGGCCTGGCCAGGCGGCAAAAAGCCAGCAAGTGCGGCGGCGCTGACGAAAGCGGTGTGGCTGAGGCGGGAATTATGAACAGGCGGGCAAGTCTGGGCTGTGTCGACAGCATCGTGGTGCACTCCGTTATTGTTCTTATTTTGGCGAAAACGCGTCGAGGCGTTTTTCGGGCGCTACCGGTGAAGTAGCTCGGCGGGTACAGCCACCGTGACTGGATGCTAAAGGGCGAAGCTTTCACTAACCTTTCAATTGCCTTTCAATGTTTTCGGGCTTCACAGGGCAGGTTGCGCCTGTAAACTGCCCGCCAAAGCGTGGCGTCGACCACTCCTGAACGAGGTACAAATCCATGCGCGTCCTCCTGGTTGAAGACCATTTGCAACTCGCCGAAAGTGTCGCCCAAGCGCTCAAGAGCACGGGCTTGACCGTCGATGTGCTGCATGATGGCGTGGCCGCGGACCTGGCCTTGAGCAGCGAGGAATACGCGGCCGTGATTCTGGATGTTGGGCTGCCGCGCATGGATGGTTTCGAAGTACTGGCACGCTTGCGTGCCCGTGGAAAAAACCTGCCGGTGTTGATGCTGACGGCACGCAGCGATGTAAAGGACCGTGTGCATGGCTTGAACCTGGGCGCCGACGATTACCTCGCCAAACCGTTCGAACTGACCGAGCTGGAGGCACGGGTCAAGGCGCTGCTACGGCGCAGCGTTCTGGGCGGCGAACGCCAGCAGGCGTGCGGCGTGCTGGTTTACGACCTCGACACGCGGCGTTTTACGGTCGGTGGCGAATTGATGACGCTGACCTCCCGCGAGCAAGCCGTGCTCGAGGCGCTCATTGCCCGGCCTGGTCGGGTGATGAGCAAGGAGCAACTGGCCTCCCAGGTGTTCGGTCTCGACGAGGAAGCCAGCCCGGATGCCATCGAAATCTACGTACACCGGCTGCGCAAGAAACTCGACGGCCAGCCCATCGCGATTGTCACCTTCCGTGGCCTCGGCTACCTGTTGGAAGCTCGCGATGCATAAGCCCAGCAGTCTGCGCTGGCGCCTGCTGTGGAACCTGGCGCTGCTGCTGGTGCTGCTGATGCTCGCCAGTGGCATGAGTGCCTACTGGAACGGTCGCGAAGCCGCCGACACCGCCTACGACCGCACGCTGCTGGCCTCGGCGCGCACCATTGCCGCCGGCTTGACCCAGGTGGACGGCACGCTCAGTGCCAACGTGCCCTATGTGGCCCTGGATACCTTTGCCTACGACAGCGCCGGGCGTATCTATTACCAGGTCAATGACATCAACCAAAAACTGATATCGGGTTACGAAAACCTGCCCGGTCCACCCCCCGGCACCCCGCGCACGGACGATTACCCGGCCTTGGCGCGGTTCTACGACGCCGTGTATCAGGGCCAGCCCGTGCGCGTGGTGAGCCTGCTCAAGGCTGTCTCCGAGCCGAACATGAACGGCATGGCAGAGGTGCGTGTGGCGGAAACCGACGAAGCCCGTGTCGCCATGGCCCGCAGCCTGATGGCCGACACCTTGTTGCGCCTGGGCATGCTTGCCGTTGGTGCGCTGTTGCTGGTGTGGTTTGCCGTGAGCGCGGCGCTGCGCCCGCTGGAGCGCCTGCGCACGGCGGTGGAGGAGCGTCAGCCCGACGACCTGCGGCCCTTGCCGCTGGTGGAGGTGCAGGATGAGTTCGGCCCGCTGGTGCGTTCTCTCAACCATTTCACCGAACGCTTGCGCGGCCAGTTCGAACGCCAGGCGCAGTTCATAGCCGACGCCGCCCACGAGTTGCGCACGCCGCTGGCGGCGCTCAAGGCCCGCCTGGAACTGGGCCTGCGCGCCGAAGAACCGGCCACGTGGCGCAGCACCCTGGAAACCGCGGCCCAGGGCACCGATCGTCTCACTCATCTGGCTAATCAATTGTTGTCCCTGGCCCGCATCGAAAACGGTGCCCGGGCCATTGCCGAAGGCGGCGCGCAGTTGCTTGACCTCAGTCAATTGGCCCGAGAGCTCGGGATGGCGATGGCGCCTCTGGCCCATGCGCGAGGCGTTGCCTTGGCGCTTGAGGCGGACGAGCCGGTGTGGCTGCGCGGCGAGCCGACGCTGCTTAATGAATTGCTGAGCAATCTGGTGGACAACGCGCTGGCGCACACACCGCCGGGCGGCAATGTGATTTTGCGGGTGGCGGCGCCGGCGGTGCTGGAAGTCGAAGACGATGGCCCGGGTATCCCGCTGGATGAGCGGGACCGGGTGTTCGAGCGTTTTTATCGGCGCAGTCAGCAGGGCATGGGGTCGGGCCTGGGGCTGGCGATTGTCGGGGAAATCTGCCGTGCGCATCTGGCGCAGATCAGCCTGCATGATGGCGAGTTGGCGGGGTTGAAAGTGCGGGTGAGTTTTATCGCCGGTTGATCAGTAGAACATCGAGCGTGCTTCGTCCAGCTCGGTGCGCAATTTTTCGCTGTAGGGATCAATCCGCAGTTTTTTCGTTGCCGGTACGCCGGTCATATCAACGTTCGCCAGTGCGTGTCCGGTGTGGCGGTGACAGTAGAGCACGGCGACTTGCACCACATCGATGTAATCGAGCTGGGTGCCGTCGCGTTCCAGGTTCAGGTACTGGCCCGGCAGTTTTGCCAGCATTTCAGGGAAGTCCCAGCCACCGAGCAACTTGTCGCCCAAAACCGGGTGGATGCTGTCGATCACGTGGTTGAGGCTGACTGGGTCGGACAGCAGCTCGTAATGGTCTTCGGCGTAGGTGAGGATCGGCAGCACGCCGATCTGGTGCACCAGGCCGCCCAAGGCTGCCTGGTCGGGCTTGAGATGGCTGTGGCGACGACACAAGGCATAGCTGACGCCCGCCACCTCCAGGCTGCGGCGCCACACATCGCGCATTTTCTGTTCTACCACCTCGGAGCGGGCGTGGAAGATCTGCTCCATGACCAGGCCGATGGCCAGGTTGCTGCTGTAATTGGTGCCGAGCCGTGTGATGGCTGTGTGCAGGTCGGTAACTTCCTGGGTCGCCCTCAGCAACGGGCTGTTGACCACTTTGATCAGGCGCGCCGACAGGGCGGTATCGCGACTGATCACTTTACTCAAGTGGCTGATGCTGATTTCCGGATCTTCGGCGGCCTGACGAATCTTCAGGGCCACCTCCGGTAATGTCGGCAGAACCAGGTCATCGTTATCGATGGCCTTCATCAAAGCCTGTTGGACTTTTTCCGCCAGCTTGTTCATTCATGCTCTCTAGGGTGCTGCAAAAAGGTGCGGCGATTAACGCTGGATCTCGCGGTCGCGATCCAACGGGTAGGGCAGGTCGAGCATTTGCAGGGCGGCGCCTTCCAGGCTACCCAGGCGTACGTCGCCATGGTCGGCAGCTTCGGCTTGCAGCACGGCGAGAAGTTCAATGGACTGGTCGGCTTTTGCCGCAATGACCACTTCGCCGACCGAACTGTTATGGCTGGGGGAAAACAGTGCGGTGCCCGGTTCGGGTAATTCGGCGACTGCGAGGCTCAGGCGGTACAGCCGGCGTTTGAGTTTGCCCAGGTACTGCATGCGCGCGACGATTTCCTGGCCGGTGTAGCAGCCTTTCTTGAAACTGACACCGCCCACGGCTTGCAGATTGAGCATCTGCGGGATGAACAGTTCGCGGGTCTGTGGCATCACCTGGCCGATACCGGCGCGGATCTGGCCCAGCAGCCATTCATTCAGATCGGCTTGCGGCAGGGTTGCTGCCAATTGGCTGCGCAGTTGCTCGGCCTGTTCGGCGGGCGCCCACAGTTCAGCGCGGCCAGGCGATACGCGGATGGCGATCAGCGCTTCAGTGCGCACCACGCTGTCGGTCTCGACCGGCAGCGCCAAGCCAAGCGCGAATAAGGCCTGGTCGGCGTTCGCCAGGCCGAAACGCACCCAGGCGGCGCTTTCGTCGGCGAGTTTGGATTTGGAGAACACCGCGTATTTCTTCAGGTCCGCCAATTGCGGCTCGAGCAGTTCGCGGGCCATGGCCAGCAGCACGCCGTCACCTTGTAACAGGATGCGAAAACTCGACTGCATGCGGCCTTTTTGCGTGCAGCGCGCACCCAGGCTGGCCTGGGTGTCACTCAGGTAATTGAGGTTGCAGGTCAGTTGGCCCTGCAGGAACTTGGCAGCGTCAGCGCCGCGGACGGCAAGAACGCCTTCGTGGGTCAGGGGGCAGAAAAAAGCAGAGTCGGCCATGGGTCATCGCAGGTTAAAAAGTCATGGGTGCATCATAGAGGGGCGCCCGGCAAATGCATAGTTTCCATGGGGCGCGACCAAAGCCGACTGTTCCGGTGCTGTCGGGCCTGTATACTTGCGCTCTATTTGAGGAGCGCTCCATGGTCGAAGATGTAGAAATCAATCGCCTCTACTGGCACAGCCGTCGTGGCATGCTGGAGTTGGACGTGTTGCTGGTGCCTTTCACCAAGGAAGTCTACGCGACGCTCAACAAGGTCGATCGCGACCTTTACGTGCGACTGCTGACCTGCGAAGACCAGGACATGTTCGGCTGGTTCATGGAGCGTGCCGAATCGGAAGACCCGGAGCTGCAGCGCATGGTTCGGATGATCCTGGATCGTGTCCAGCCCAAGTAACCGCTTTGAATGCCGCTGGCAGGCCTCACGGCTGTTGCTGGCGGCGTATCTGTTTGCCCAGCTGTTCGCGCTGGGTGCCTGCCTGGCTGTCGACCTGCCTTTTGCCTCATTGGGCATGCTGGCATGCCTGGCCCACGCCGCCTGGGTGTTGCCGCGGCATGTCCTGCTGACTCACCGCTCGTCGGTGCAGGGCCTGCGCCGCGACGATGACGGCTGGCAATTGTTCAGCGCCGAACGTGGCTGGCACAGCGTGCAATTACGACCTGACAGCCTGGCGCTGCCCCTGGTCGTAGTGCTGCGTTATCGCGTGCAGGGCGAGCGGTGGGTGCGTTCGACGTGCGTGCCCCGCGACGCTCAGACCGCCGATATGCACCGGCGCCTGCGCGTACGCTTGAAGTTCAGTCGCCGTAGGTGGCTGGCACCAGAATAGTGTCGCGTGCCTCGGGCAGCATCTGCGGGTAGTCAAGGGTGTAATGCAGGCCCCGGCTTTCCTTGCGCTCCATGGCCGAGCGAATCATCAGCTCGGCCACTTGTGCCAGGTTGCGCAATTCGATCAGGTCGCGGCTGACTTTATAGTTGCTGTAGAACTCATCGATTTCATCCAGCAACAAGCGCACCCGGTGCTGTGCCCGTTGCAGGCGCTTGTTGGTGCGCACGATCCCCACGTAGTCCCACATGAAGCGCCGCAGCTCGTCCCAGTTGTGCGCGATGATCACGTCTTCGTCCGAATCCGTCACTTGGCTGGCATCCCAGCGCGGCAGGGCGGCCGGCACCGGGATGCGTGGCAATTGTTCAAGGATGTCCGCCGCCGCCGAGCGCGCATACACAAAGCATTCGAGCAACGAGTTGCTGGCCATGCGATTGGCGCCGTGCAGGCCGGTGAAGCTGGTTTCGCCGATGGCGTACAGGCCGGGCACGTCGGTGCGGCCATGCTGGTCGACCATCACGCCGCCGCAGGTGTAATGCGCAGCGGGCACCACCGGGATCGGGCCTTTGGTGATGTCGATATTGAAGGTCAGGCAGCGTTCGTAGACGGTAGGGAAGTGCGTCTTGATGAAGGCTTCCGGTTTGTGGCTGATGTCCAGGTAGACGCAGTCGATGCCCAGGCGCTTCATTTCATGGTCGATGGCACGGGCGACGATGTCGCGTGGCGCCAGTTCTGCGCGTGCGTCGAAGCGTTGCATGAAGCGTTCGCCATTGGGCAGCTTCAAGTGCGCACCCTCACCGCGCAGGGCCTCGGTGATGAGGAAACTCTTGGCCTGGGGGTGGTACAGGCAAGTGGGGTGGAACTGGTTGAATTCCAGATTCGCCACGCGGCAACCCGAGCGCCAGGCCATGGCAATGCCGTCACCGCAGGCGCCGTCGGGGTTGCTGGTATAGAGGTAGACCTTGGCTGCGCCACCGGAGGCGAGGATGGTGAAGCGCGCGCCGTAGGTGTCGACTTCGCCGCTGGTGCGGTTCAGCACGTAGGCGCCAAGGCAGCGCTCACCGCTAAGGCCCAGGCGTTTTTCGGTGATCAGGTCTACGGCGACACGCTGCTCCAGCAGTTCGATGTTGGGGCGCTGGCGGGCCTGCTCGAGCAGCGTCTTGAAGATGGCGGCGCCGGTGGCGTCGGCGGCATGGATGATACGGCGATGGCTATGGCCGCCTTCGCGGGTCAAGTGAAACTCAAATCCGCCGTCGTCGTTGCCAGCATGCTCATCGCGTGTGAAAGGCACGCCCTGGTCGATCAGCCATTGGATGGCTTCCCGGCTATGCTCGACCGTGAAGCGCACCGCGTCTTCATTGCACAGGCCTCCGCCGGCATTGAGGGTGTCTTCGACATGGGATTGGACGGTGTCAGTGTCATCCAGCACGGCTGCGACGCCGCCCTGGGCCCAGAATGTCGAGCCGTTGGCCAGGTCGCCTTTGCTCAGAACGGCAATACGCAAGTGACTGGGAAGGGTCAGTGCCAGGCTCAAACCGGCGGCGCCGCTGCCGATCACCAGAACATCGTGTTGAAACTGTTGGCTCATTGAATGGATTCCGCAAAAAGCGATCCGAGGAGGAGGCGCAAGCAGGACGCCTGGATCGGCGAATCAAAGGGGCACACGGGCCACTAGTATATAGAGGGGTGGAGCGGCACAATAGCCAGGCATTCGTGGCATTGTGAGATTACGGTGCACAGCTTTGGTTACACAGCCAGTCAGCGAGCGGGAACTTTTTGCATAAGCCCCGACTCAATAGCAGGTTGCCCGAAAGCTGGGAAAACGTTGAGTTTATTGGCCCGTCGGGAGCATTGGACGCGTCAGAAGACCGGCGACAAGATTATTCGCGCAGCCGGCGTTGCCTGAGCTGCGTTTTTCGTGTGTGCCAAATCAGTGCGTGCCGGAAACTTGCTTGAAGGGGGAGAACTTTTGCGAAAAGCCCGAGTCTATGTTTACAAGCCTGATCGTTTAGTTATGCAAGCCTCCTTCGAGCACAACGAGGAGTGTTCATGCTAACCCAGGAAGAGGATCAGCAGCTGGTCGAGCGCGTACAACGCGGCGACAAGCGAGCATTTGATCTGCTAGTGCTGAAATATCAGCACAAAATTCTCGGGTTGATCGTGCGGTTTGTGCACGACACCCATGAAGCGCAGGACGTTGCACAGGAAGCCTTTATCAAGGCGTACCGTGCACTGGGCAATTTCCGCGGTGACAGTGCGTTTTATACGTGGCTGTACCGCATCGCCATAAACACGGCGAAGAACTATTTGGTGTCACGCGGTCGCCGCCCACCAGACAGTGATGTCAGTTCAGAAGATGCTGAATTTTATGACGGTGATCACGGCCTCAAAGATCTCGAGTCGCCGGAGCGAGCTTTGCTGCGCGACGAAATCGAGGGAACCGTTCATCGAACGATTCAGCAACTGCCAGAAGATTTACGTACGGCATTAACTTTACGTGAATTCGATGGTCTGAGTTACGAAGACATTGCGAGCGTCATGCAATGTCCGGTGGGGACTGTAAGGTCACGGATTTTCCGGGCCCGGGAAGCCATCGACAAAGCCTTGCAACCGTTGTTGCAGGAAAACTAAAGACAGCGGCGACAGCCAAGAGAGGAACCGCCATGAGTCGTGATGCCCTGCAGGAATCGCTGTCCGCAGTGATGGATAACGAAGCGGATGAACTGGAACTTCGTCGAGTGCTCAACGCATTTGATGATGCCGAAACCCGTGATACCTGGTCTCGTTACCAAGTCGCTCGGGCGGTGATGCACAAGGATCTTCTAATCCCTCGTCTGGATATTGCTGCGGCCGTTTCTGCCGCGCTGGCCGATGAAGCCGTTCCGGCAAAAGCTGCTCGTGGTCCATGGCGTAGCCTGGGTCGTCTGGCAGTCGCTGCTTCGGTGACCGTCGCCGTACTGGCCGGTGTTCGTCTGTATAACCAGGACGAAATCGCCGGTGCCGAACTGGCCCAGCAGACTCAGCAACCGGTCATGGCTGGTCCGCAAGTCAAAGGCCCGGCTGTACTGGCTGGCTACAAGGAAAGCTCTGATACCGCCGGCCCTATGGCTAACGGTGTGCTTCAGGGGCAATCCGGCTGGCAGGACCAGCGTCTACCAGGCTACCTGCGCCAACATGCTCAGGAAGCGGCTGGGAAGAATGCTGAAAGTGCTCTGCCATACGCTCGCGCAGCAAGCCTGGAAAACCGCTGAACCGCTGAGGAGCTTTATGCGCGCCATACCGCTCCTTACGCTTTTGCTCAGTAGTTGGTTTGCACTACCCGCCCATGCCGATGACGCCCAAGACTGGCTGACTCGACTTGGGCGTGCAGAGCAGCAGCAAAGCTTTCAAGGTACGTTCATCTATGAGCGTAACGGCAGTTTTTCTACTCACGACATCTGGCATCGTGTCCAGGAAGGTCAGGTCCGCGAGCGACTGTTGCAGCTCGATGGCTCTGCCCAGGAAGTCGTACGAGTAGACGGCCATACCCAGTGTGTCAGCGGTACGCTTGTCGCCGGCCTGGGAAACTCCCGTGACACAGCTTCACGTTCGCTGGATCCGCAAAAACTCAATCAATTCTATGACTTGGCCGTTATTGGCAAATCTCGCGTGGCCGGTCGTAATGCGGTGATTGTTTCGATCACCCCGCGTGATCATTATCGCTACGGTTTCGAGCTGCATCTGGATCGTGAAACTGCATTACCTCTCAAATCGTTGCTGCTCAGTGAGCAGGGGCAACTGCTGGAGCGCTTTCAGTTTGTTCGACTGAATACGTCGGCAGTTCCCGCTGATCGTGATTTGCAGCCCAGCAGCGAATGCACGCCTGTTGCGGTTGGCCCCGTCAAGGCAGCGCAAACGCCCGCTTCCAATGCGTGGCATTTGGATTGGTTGCCGCCTGGCTTTGAGCTCACCAGTAGTGCATCTCGCAAAGACGCCCAAACGAAATCCACCCTCGATAGCTTGATGTATGACGATGGGCTTGCACGTTTCTCGGTGTTCCTTGAGTCGACTGATGGGGCGAACGTGTCAGAAACCCGTACTCAGCTCGGGCCTACGGTTGCAGTGTCCCGGCACGTGAATACGGTGGACGGCGAAATGATGGTAACGGTTGTAGGGGAAATCCCGATTGGTACGGCCGAGCGCATCGCGTTGTCGGTTCGTGGTGAAAAGACGGCGGCCAAGCCGTGACTCGTTAATCCAGTGTTCATCCTGATCTTTCATCCTGAGCTCACGCCAGGGTGCCTACCGAGAGCATGAAATGTCTGGATCAGCATTTTCACTTGCAAAAAATCCTTATGTTTTTTATAGGTCAGGGTTTGTCGGCCCTGGCCTTGTTTTTTCGCGGAACAAAAAATGTCGATTGCGGTTTTCGGCCTTTTTTGAACCCTGTCGCTCAACCCTGCTCGTCGTAACGGGAGCTGTATGTCGATACCACGTTTGAAGTCTTACCTATCCATAGTTGCCACAGTGCTGGTGCTGGGTCAGGCGGTACCCGCGCAAGCGGTCGAGCTGCCTGACTTCACCCAACTAGTGGAGCAAGCCTCACCTGCGGTGGTGAACATCAGTACTACGCAGAAGTTGCCGGATCGCAAAGTTTCGAACCAGCAGATGCCCGACCTGGAAGGCTTGCCGCCGATGTTGCGCGAGTTCTTCGAGCGCGGCATGCCGCAACCACGCTCGCCACGTGGCGGCGGCGGTGGGCAGCGCGAAGCGCAGTCACTGGGTTCCGGGTTCATCATTTCGCCTGACGGCTATATCCTGACCAACAACCATGTGATTGCCGATGCTGACGAGATCCTCGTGCGCTTGGCCGATCGCAGTGAGTTGAAAGCCAAGCTGGTCGGCACCGACCCGCGCTCCGACGTGGCCTTGCTGAAAATCGAAGGCAAAGACTTGCCGGTGCTTAAACTGGGCAAATCCCAGGACCTGAAAGCGGGCCAGTGGGTGGTGGCGATCGGTTCGCCGTTCGGCTTTGACCACACCGTCACCCAGGGCATTGTCAGCGCCATCGGCCGCAGCCTGCCTAATGAAAATTATGTGCCGTTCATCCAGACCGACGTGCCGATCAACCCGGGCAACTCCGGTGGTCCGCTGTTCAATCTGGCTGGCGAAGTGGTAGGGATCAACTCGCAGATCTACACCCGTTCCGGTGGTTTTATGGGCGTGTCTTTCGCGATTCCGATCGACGTGGCCATGGACGTTTCCAATCAGCTGAAGGCCGGTGGCAAAGTGAGCCGCGGTTGGCTGGGTGTGGTAATCCAGGAAGTGAACAAGGACCTTGCAGAGTCTTTCGGTCTCGACAAGCCTGCGGGTGCGCTGGTCGCACAGATTCAGGATGACGGCCCGGCTGCCAAAGGCGGCCTGCAGGTTGGCGACGTAATCCTGAGCATGAACGGCCAACCGATCATCATGTCGGCTGACTTGCCGCATCTGGTAGGCGCACTCAAGGCCGGCAGCAAAGCCAAGCTGGAAGTGATTCGTGATGGCAAGCGTCAGAATGTCGAACTCACCGTCGGCGCAATCCCGGAAGAAGGTGCGACCCTGGACGCCCTGGGCAACGCAAAACCGGGTGCCGAACGCAGCAGCAACCGCCTGGGCATTGCCGTGGTTGAGCTGACAGCCGAGCAGAAGAAGACCTACGACCTCAAGAGCGGTGTCGTGATCAAGGAAGTACAGGACGGCCCAGCCGCGTTGATCGGCCTGCAGCCCGGTGACGTGATCACCCACCTGAACAACCAGGCGATCGATACCACCAAGGAGTTCACCGACATCGCCAAGGCGTTGCCGAAGAATCGCTCGGTGTCGATGCGCGTGCTGCGTCAGGGGCGCGCGAGCTTCATCACCTTCAAGCTGGCCGAGTAACCTTCCAGCCCAATAAAAAGCCCCGCTATCGATAAACGATGGCGGGGCTTTTTTGTGGGTGATGGGTTTAGCTCATCATCCCTTTGACCAGGCGTTCCTGCTCGATCAACTCACGCTGGCGCGCATCGATTCGCGAGGACAATGGGAAGTTGTTGCCGGCGCGACGCTTGGCAAAGTCCAGCTGCTGAATGGCCTGCTGGAAGTCGCCCACCAGGGCGAAATACTCGGCGCGTGCCTGGTGCAGTCCAATGATGTTGCCCGACAAGCCGCGTGTTTCTGCGACCTGATACCACACGTCTGGATCATCCGGGCGCGACTTGAGCAAGCCATCCAGGGCTTTTTCCGCATCAGCTGTACGGTTCTGCTTCAGCAACAGGTCTACGCGGACCTGGTTCAGCGGATAGTTGCTCGGGTACTGGGTCAGCATGCGGTCAGTGCGTTGTTGGGCGTCCGGCATGCGATTGCTGGTGATGTCCAGCTCGATCTGCGCCAGGTTGTAGGTGATGTCGTTGGGCGCTTTGGCCAGCAAGGGCGCCAGGCTTTCCCGGGCTTCCTTGAGCTGGGTGCCTTTGATCTGGGCGATGGCCAGGCCATAGCGCGCCACATCGTTCTTTGGATTCTCGTCCAGCTGTGCCTGGAAACGCTTGGCGGCGAGGCCCGGCGTGTCTTCGTACTTCAACTGCACCCGCGCGCGGATCAACTGATAGCGCAGGCTGTCTTCCTTTCCGCCGGGTTTGGCCTGCTCGGCGCGGTTGCGGGTATCGGCGATCCGCGATTCTGTAACCGGGTGCGTCAACAGGAATTCCGGCGGCTTGGCGTCGAAGCGGTATTGGCGCATCAAGCGCTCGAACATGGTGGGCATGGAGCGCGGGTCGTAGCCGGCTTTCTCCAGGTTGAGGATGCCAATACGGTCGGCTTCCTGTTCATTCTGCCGGGAGAATCGACGTTGCTCCTGGATCGCGGCGGCCTGGGAGCCGGCAATTGCGGCAATGCCTGCATCGCCAGCACCGGCTGCGGCAGCAATGATGCCGCCGAGCAGGGCGGCCATCATCGGGATCTGCATGCGCGACTGCGCTTCCACGCCTCGGGCAAAGTGGCGCTGGGACAAGTGCGCCAATTCGTGGGCCAGCACCGAAGCGTATTCACCTTCGGTCTGGGCATTGAGGAACAGGCCGCCATTGACCCCGACGATCCCGCCGGGTGCCGCGAAGGCGTTGAGCTGTGGGCTGTTGATCAGGATGAATTCCAGGCGCCGGTCATTGACCTGGCTGGTCTCCACCAGCTTGTACACGCTGGTTTCGACGTAATCCTTGAGCTGCGGGTCATTGAGCTGCGAGACCTGGCCCCGCAGGTAGGCCAGCCATGCGCGGCCCAGTTGGTATTCCTGTTGCGGCGAGACAATGGCAGAACTGGCGTCGCCAAGTGACGGCAGCTCGTCAGCGAAGGCCGGGGAGGCCAGCAGGCAGGCCAGCGTCAGCAGGGAAGGGCGCAAAAAATTCATGCACAAAGCCTTTCGACAAAGAGCTTACTGTAGCCGGACACTGAGCTTCGGACCAGATATTCTAAGCAGCTCAAATGTTTGCCTGGAGTAACACCATGACCGACGCTGTAGCCTTTGACGCCGAACTCGATGCCAGCGGCCTCAACTGTCCGTTGCCCTTGCTCAAGGCCAAGCTGGAGCTCAATCGACTGGCCAGCGGCGCCGTACTAAAAGTGACCGCCACCGACGCAGGCTCCCAGCGCGATTTTCGGACCTTCGCCAAGCTGGCGGGCCATACGCTGGTCCAGGAAGAAGAGGCGGCTGGTGTGTTCCGTTATTGGCTGCGCAAGGCCTGATTGCGTCAACAGCCGAAGATCAAGCCTTGTTCAGCGCCTGCGCCGCCGCCAGAACCGCGTCCACATGCCCCGGCACTTTCACGCCGCGCCATTCCTGACGCAGCACGCCTTCGCTGTCGATCAGAAAGGTGCTGCGATCCACACCCAGGTATTCCTTGCCGTATAGCTTCTTCAGCTTGATCACGTCGAACAGCTGGCATACCGCTTCGTCCTTGTCGCTGATCAGCTCGAACGGAAACGCCTGCTTGCTCTTGAAGTTCTCATGGGATTTCACGCTGTCGCGCGAAACGCCGAACACTTCGGTATTGGCAGCCCTGAATGCGGCGTATTGATCACGAAAGCCCTGGCCCTCGGTGGTGCAACCCGGGGTGCTGTCTTTCGGGTAAAAATAGATCACCACTTGCTTGCCCTTGAGGGCGGCAAGGCTGAAGGTCTGGCCGCTGGTGGCCTGGGCTTCGAAATCGGCTACGGGTGTGTCGATGGCTACCGGCATGGGTACGTCCTTACATAGGGTTCTGTGGGCGCCAAGGCTCGATCAGGGCGTCAAGGTTAAGGGCGTCGGCGAAGTCAAGGAACTGGTCGCGCAACCAGCTGATCTGCACGCCAGCCGGCAGGGTCACGGTGAAGGTGGCGTTGAGCATGGTGCCGCCGGTTTGTGGCGCCTGGTAGGTGTCGCAGGTGAGGTTCTCCAGCTCGACGTTGTGATCGATAAAGAACTGGCACAGCTCGTTGACGATGTCCGAGCGGTAGGCCGAGCTGACATAGGCCACGTAAGGCAGGGCCTGTGGGCGATTTTCCAGGGCTGCGCTACGCACGACGTTGACGGTGAAGTTGTGCTTCTTGGCCAGGCCCGGCAGGCCGGTCTCCAGGCGTGCGAGGGCGTCCCAACTGCCGGAAATCTGCAGCACCAGCGCACTGCACTCGCCATGGCGGGTCAGGCGGGAGGTCACGACGGCGCAGCGGTTCTCATGGCTGGCGCGGCACAGGACGTTGGTCAGCTCCATGGGGTTGGCGCCGAGGGCACTGATAACAAGGAATTGTTCGCGAACTGTGGGGGTGGACATGCAGCCTTCCTAAAGCGATGAGCGGTCGATACTGTCAGGGCTGTATCGATCAAAGGATGAAGGGTAGCGAAAACCATCGCCAAGGGCTAGGAGGTGGCGTTTTCATTACGTGAACAGCCTGCTTCAAGTGCCGCTTTGGCCCAATGATGGCATTGCCCGTCGTTTAGTTGCGCCAGAACGCATCCTCGCACGGTACTTCGCTTGTACAAGCATCTTGGCGCCAGTACCATTACCGCTCTCTTTTTCCGGCAGGAGCGGTTGCATGATTGCGGGCAGTATGGTGGCACTGGTCACACCCATGGATGCACAAGGTCATCTCGACTGGGACAGCCTGGGCAAACTGGTGGACTTCCACCTGCAAGAAGGCACCAACGCCATCGTGGCGGTCGGCACCACAGGTGAGTCGGCCACCCTCGATGTGGAAGAACACATCCAGGTGATCGAGTTCGTGGTCAAGCGCGTTGCGGGCCGCATCGCCGTGATCGCCGGCACCGGCGCCAACTCGACGCGTGAAGCGATCGAACTGACCCGCAACGCCAAGAAGGCCGGCGCCGATGCCTGCCTGCTGGTGACGCCGTACTACAACAAGCCGACCCAGGAAGGCCTGTACCAGCACTTCCGCACCATTGCCGAAGCTGTCGACATCCCGCAGATCCTCTATAACGTACCCGGCCGCACCGCGTGCGACATGAAAGCCGAAACGGTGATCCGCCTGTCTACCGTGCCGAACATCATCGGTATCAAGGAAGCCACCGGCGACCTGCAGCGCGCCAAGGACATCCTGGCCGGCGTGAGCAGCGATTTCCTGGTGTATTCCGGTGACGACGCCACCGCAGTGGAACTGATCCTGCTGGGTGGCAAGGGCAACATCTCCGTGACCGCCAACGTCGCCCCGCGTGCCATGAGCGACATGTGCGCCGCCGCCATTGCCGGTGACGCCGCGACCGCGCGTGCGATCCACGAGAAGCTGATGCCGCTCAACAAGACACTGTTTATCGAATCCAACCCTATTCCCGTGAAGTGGGCGCTGTTTGAGATGGGCCTGATGCCGGACGGTATCCGTCTGCCGCTCACCCGGCTCAGCGAAGCCTGTCACGAACCGCTGCGACAGGCCCTGCGCCAGTCCGGCGTCCTGGTTTAATTGAGGAAGCACTACGCATGAAGCGATTGGCCGGACTTTCCGCACTTGCCTTGATTATCTCCAGCACCAGTGGCTGCGGTTGGGTATGGGGCCCGGAAGGCTACTTCCGTGACCGCGGCAGCGATTACCTGGAAGCGCAAGCAACCAAACCCATGCAACTGCCGCCTGACGTGAGCGTCGCCAAGCGCCTCGACCCGCTGCTGCCGATTCCGCGCAATGTCGCCGACGACACCGTAAAGGGCGAGTACGTGGTGCCCCGCCCGCAGCCGATCACGGCGGTGGCCGATGCCAGCGACTACAGCCTGCAGAAGAGCGGCGACAACCGCTGGATCGTGGCCCAGCGTCCGCCAGCCGAAGTCTGGCCGGTGGCCGTGCAGTTCTTCCAGGACAATGGTTTCCGTCTCGACCAGCAGCGTCCGCAGACCGGTGAGTTCACCACCGCCTGGCAACGCAGCAGCGAACTGTCCGCCAACATGGCCCAGCGTCTGCAGGCCAGTGGCATAGCCGCCGATAACGAAGCCCGCGTGCGTGTACGCATCGAGCCTGGCGTGCAGCGTAATACCAGTGAAGTCTATGTGGTCAGCGCCGAGCGTCCCGCCGGCAGCACCGCCAACGTCGATTTCACCAATCGCTCGGTCAATACCGGCGTCGATGCTGCGCTGGTTGACGAGATGCTGGCCAGCATGAGCCGTATCTCCGAGAAGGGTGGCTCGGTTTCGCTGCTCGCCGCACGTGATTACGATACGCCTAGCCGCGTCAGCCTCACCGAAGACGGCAGCGGCAACGTGGTGCTGAACCTGGGTGAAGACCTGGATCGCGCCTGGGCCAGCGTAGGTCGCGCGTTGGAGCAGGGCCCTTGGCGCGTTGAAGACATCAACCGCAGCCTGGGCCTGTACTACATCAATGTGGCTGAAAAGGCCGAGAAAAAAGACGACGAGCCAGGTTTCTTCGGCAAGTTGTTCGGCAGCCAGCCGACCAAGGAAGAAGTCGAGACCCGCGCCGAGCGTTACCAGGTTCGTTTGAGCAAGGTCGGCGAAAGCGTGCAAGTCACCGTCGAGAAAAACATCAACACCGTCGCGCCAGCTGAAACAGCGCGCAAGGTGTTGGGCGTGATTCAGGACAACCTGGGCTGATCCGATGCGTTTTGCTGTTCTCGGTAGCGGTAGCCAAGGGAACGGCACGCTGGTCGCCCACGACGATACGTACGTACTGGTGGATTGTGGTTTCTCGTTAAGAGAAACCGAGCGGCGCCTGCTGCGCCTGGGGGTTCACCCTGCGCAGCTGAGTGCGATTCTGGTGACCCACGAACATGCCGACCACGTGCATGGCGTGGGTTTGCTGTCTCGGCGCTACAATCTTCCGGTGTACTTGAGTCGCGGCACGTTGCGCGGGATGCGCAAACCCATTGAACCCGCAGGTTTCCTGGCCGGTGGCGAGCAACTGCAGATCGGTGCCCTGAGCATCAATGTTGTCGCGGTCGCTCACGACGCCCAGGAACCCACGCAATATGTATTCAGTGACGGCGAGCGACGCTTCGGTGTACTCACCGACCTGGGTTCCTACTGCGCCAGGGTGCTGGACGGTTATCGCGACCTCGATGCCTTGATGATCGAGTCCAATCACTGCCGAGACCTGCTGGCTCGCGGTCATTACCCCTACTTTCTGAAGCAGCGGGTGGGCGGCGAGCTGGGACATTTGAACAACCATCAGGCGGCGTACCTGGTGTATGAGTTGGGCTGGCAAGACCTGCAACACCTGGTCCTGGCCCACTTGAGCAGCAAGAACAACCTGCCGACGCTTGCCCGGCAATGTTTTGTCGACACCCTCGGGTGCGACCCGGACTGGCTGCAACTGGCCGATCAAGATTCAGGGCTCGACTGGCGCCACATCGCCTAGCCCACCTCACTCAAAGCGGAGCCCATCATGGAAAAACGTGAAGAACTCTACCGCGGCAAAGCCAAGTCGGTATACAAGACCGACGACGCCAACCGCCTGATCCTGCTGTTTCGCAACGACACCTCGGCGTTCGACGGCAAGCGTATCGAACAACTTGATCGCAAGGGCATGGTGAACAACAAGTTCAACGCCTTCATCATGCAGAAACTCGAAGAGGCCGGCATACCGACCCAATTCGACAAACTGCTGGGCGACAACGAGTGCCTGGTCAAGAAACTCGACATGATCCCGGTCGAATGCGTCGTGCGTAACTACGCTGCCGGCAGCCTGGTCAAGCGCCTGGGCGTGGAAGAGGGCCTCAAGCTCAATCCCTACACCTTCGAGCTGTTCCTGAAGGACGACGCCAAGGGCGACCCGTTCATCAACGAATCCCACGTCGTGGCCTTCGGTTGGGGCACCGCTGAACAACTGGCGCGGATGAAAGAGTTGTCCCTCAAGGTCAACGATGTGTTGAGCAAGCTGTTCGACGACGCGGGCCTGCTGCTGGTGGACTTCAAACTCGAATTCGGCGTTTTCCACGACGGCTCCATCGTCCTGGGTGACGAATTCAGCCCAGACGGCTGCCGCCTGTGGGACAAGGACACCAAGAAGAAAATGGACAAGGACCGCTTCCGCCAGGGCCTTGGTGACGTCATCGAAGCCTACGAAGAAGTCGCCAATCGTCTCGGCGTACCGCTGTAATCGACGCAAGCATCTGATAGCACGGAAAAAAACCGCTTCGGCGCTTTGCATCCACGAACCATGCTGTTATGATGCGCGCCGTTGGAGAGATGCCAGAGTGGCCGAATGGGACGGATTCGAAATCCGTTGTACCTTCACCGGTACCTAGGGTTCGAATCCCTATCTCTCCGCCATTATTTATAAACGAAAACCCCCAATAACTTATGTTGTTGGGGGTTTTTGTTTTTGTAGCAGAAATGCCCAGGTGAATTCTGCTACGGTCGTCATCACCTGATGACAAGGGCGGGTCGGTCATGAATTTTGAAAAAGTGCTCAAGCATTTACAGGCGAATCTTGCAGGGCTGTTGGCTGTGTACGTCTTTGGCAGCCGAGTCACGGGCGAGGCGAATGCTGACAGCGATCTTGACGTGGCTGTGCTGATTGAAGGGATCATCGACCCCCTACAATTGTGGCGCTTATCCGGAGAGCTGGCGGATATCGTCAAAGCTCCTGTCGACCTGCTGGACTTGCGTGCGGCTTCGACGGTCATGCAATACCAGGTTATAACCACGGGGCGTCGACTTTGGACTAAGGACAGCCAGGCCGGTATTTTTGAAAGTTATATTCTCAGCGAGAAAACTGCGCTGGATTCTGCCAGGGCTGGGCTGCTTGTCGACATTCATAAGGACGGGACGGTATATGGTCGATGATGTACTCATTAACAAGGCGGCCAGCATCGAGCGCTGCGTTGCTAGGGCTCGCGAGGAATACGAAAAGGATCCCGCCAGCTTTGCCACCGATTTTACCCGTCAGGATGCGGCCATCCTGAACATCCAGCGCGCCTGTGAGGCTGCTCTGGACATGGGGCAGCATCTGATCCGCCGCGAGCGTCTTGGCGTTCCCCAGGGCGCTCGTGATGTGTTCGAGCTGCTGGCACAGGGTGGATGGGTGAACCCTTCTTTGTTGACCAATCTGAAAAATATGGTCGGTTTCCGCAATATCGCGGTGCATGAGTATCAAACGCTGCAGCTGCCGATCACAGTTGCGATCATTACCAAGCACCTTGGCGATTTTCTGGCCTTCAGCTCACATGTTTTAACCAAGGACTCTAGCCAGCCAGCCGCTTCAAAAGCCCCTCCGTGACGGGTTACTGCGCCATGGAGCAAGCCTTTGAAGCGGGAAGGGGTCAGCGCATCCTTCGGCGCGGTTGTCGCCTAAGATCGCCGATAGACACGCTTTACTCGCTGGTTCTCAACCGAGTGGCGTGAGCGGTGAGTGGTTTCACTGCGACGCCTGAAGCTTCGATTTTTTACTCTGTGATTTTGCTGACGGCTTCTTATCCGTTTCCCTCACCGTTTCCCGCGGCCTCTTCTTCGCCTCATCCTCTGTCACATACTCTCCCGTAACCGCATCCCGATATTTCGTTGGCATATAAGCTCCTTGAAGTACGTCGCCACACCAGCGACCTTTTCAGGTTAGCCGAGGGACTTACGCGCAGCAGCGCGTACTATGGGAATTCTCGTTACCAGGCTTTTCAATAAGCGGGTTCAATAATTTCCCGCCCAAATAAAAAAGCCTGCTGAACTCAACGCCCAGCAGGCTTTTTGCGGTTTCAACCTAGTCAGGCAGGCTGCGCCACCAGGCTATTGCTCACCTTGCGCCCGAGCACCAGTACGGTGGCAAAACCACATCCCACCAACACCGTGGCCAGGCTCAACAACACCGAGCTACCCATCTGATCGACAATGCGCCCACCAAAGAATGAGCCCAGGGCAATGATCACCTGAAACAGCGCCACAAACAGTGGCATGCCGCGTTCTACATCCTTGGGCGCGACGACAAACATCCAGATGCTGGCGCAGGCCGGGAAGGCGCCGAAGGCGAAGCCCCAGAGGGCGATCAGCATCGCTGCGCCGGTCATGCCGGTGGCGAAGTAGGGGAACAGCGCGGTGCTGGTACCGATCATCAGTGCAACGAGTAGCAGGGTGTTGCGTACGCTGCGGTTGGCGGCGAAGCCAGCGAAGATGTTACCCATCACGCCCGCCACGCCATACAACAGCAACAGCGAACCAATGGTTGGTCCGTCAAAGCCTGAGCTGTGTTTGAAAAAGGGCGCGACATAGGTGTACGCGGCAAAGTGGGCCAGGCCGATCAGCAGGACGGCGATCAACCCGACCCGAGCTTGTGGGTTGATAAACAAGGCAGGCAGGTCGCGGATCTCAATGGCTTTTTCCGGGGTGAGGCGGGGCAGCAGGAAGATCTGCGCCAGCAGCACCGGAATACCCACCAGCGCGGTAACGAGAAAGGTCATACGCCAGCCCATCAGACCACTGAGCCAGGTACCGACAGGCACGCCCAATACGGTGGCCAGGGTCACGCCCATCATGATGATCGAGGTGGCTTTCGCAACACCCACGCCCTTGGGCGCCAGCCGCCCGCTGAGCGCAATGGCCGTCGCCCAGAAGCCACCAATGCTGATGCCGAGCAAGACGCGACCAAACAGCAGCAGGCTGAAATCACTGGCGAAAGCCACCACCGAGTTGGCGATGATCATCACCAGCGTCAGGCCGATCAGCAAATAGCGACGGTCCATGGCGCCGATGCTCACCGACAGGAACGGGGCGGCGAGGGCGGCCATGATACCGGGCAGCGTCACCATCAGGCCCGCGTGACCGGCGCTGATGCCCAAGTCGCTGGCGACATCATTAAGTACGCCCACCGGGAGAAATTCGCTGGTCACCAGGGCAAAAGCACCCACGGCGACCGAAAGAATCGCCAGCCACTGTTGTTTGACGCTTTGTTGATTATGTTCGGGAGGCCCGCTAGGGGCCTGGCTCGCGCTTGGCATGGGATTGGGTTCCAGGAGGAAGTTCGCCTGAAGCCAGGCGGGAAGGGAATTTGGAAGGGATTATAGGAATCAGTATCGGCAATCGAGCAGGCGGTCGTTTCGATAGTAATCATCAGTGCTATCGATGTGACGAGTCGTCCGCTTACTCGATCAGCGAGAAGGAACACTTAAGCCTACCGACCGGTTTTCAGCAGGCTTTTTGATTCATCACTGGGCGCTAATTCTCATCTCCCTGCAACAACGCGGTGTAGTCTTGCCCTCCGTAAAACACCCCCACGATTGACACCGTTTTGCAATCAGGCTTAACCCTGAAGGCAATAATGGTGCTGCGACGATAATGAGTGATGCGCAAGCCCGTTAGCAGGTCGTCGCGTCGCACCCCACGCAAGGGAAGCAGGGCAGGGCTTTCGCAGTGGCTGACGAGGTTATCTATGAAACGCGCAGCTACAGGAGGGGAGCCGGCATCGCTGATGTAATCTTCGAGTGCATCGAGTTGTGCCAGGACTCCAGGCGAAAAGACTACGGAGTAGCTCACGCTTTTCCTGTGCTTTTACGCTGACGTTTGACTGCCAGATGCGCGCGCACCTGCTCAGCCGACAGCCCAAGCTCAGGCTCAGCCTCAAGGGCGGTCGCTGCGGGAATGACTTCGTTCCTCAGCCAGTTTTCCACGGCTCGGTCACGAGCCAGCAGCGCCCGCAGTCCGTCGCGAATCACTTCACTCTCGGTGGCGTATTCGCCGGCAGCCACCTTGGCTTTGACCAGGGCAGCCATTTCAAGGGGGAGCGTGATGCTCATTTGCTGGGTTGAGCGCATTGGGGTGTCCGCCGACAATGGGTAGGATTCAACCCTACTCGACCATTGGCGCGATGCAAGAAGCAACTGATCGATGCCGATATCCGGCGTCTCTTCGTCCATCCAGAACTGATAGGTTTCCATGAGTGCTACATCTCCCGTTGTGTAAGTCAGGCCGCAAGTATTGACCCGTTTTGACGATTGCGTGGTCGTAGGCGGCTGATAACCTGCTGATATGTATGACTCAATATGTGTAACAGGGTTATCCGGAAAACCCGTCCCGGCACGCATGGCGTCCCACCGGCTCCCATACGATAATGCTCGTCACCCTGACCACTTTGGCTCCCTCCCGTGATCATCAACTTCGACCTCAACGACCTCCAAGCCTTCCGCGCCGTGGTAGACAAGGGCAGTTTTCGCGGCGCCGCCGAAGCTATCCGGATCTCGCAGCCAGCGCTAAGCCGGCGTATCGAAAAGCTTGAGTCCGCACTCGATGTAAAACTGTTCGAGCGCACCACGCGCAGGGTCAGCCTGACCATGGTCGGGCGAGCGTTCCTGCCCCAGGTCGAACGCATGCTCGACGATCTCGATATCGCCTTGATGGGCATCAGCAACGTCGCGTCCACGCGCATGGGTAATGTCACCATTGCCTGCGTGCCGTCCACCGCGTACTACTTCATGCCCCACGTAATCTCCGAATTCCACAAGTTGTATCCGAAGATTCGCCTGCGGGTACTGGATGCCAGTGCCGGTGAGGTGTGCAATGCGGTAGAAAGTGGCGAAGCGGATTTTGGCGTGAGCTTCAGCGGCAGCCTGGCGGATGAAGTGGAGTTCGAGTTGTTGCTTCAGGAGCGCTATGTGCTGGCCTGTCGTCGTGACCATCCGTTGGCCACGCGTGAGAGCGTGACGTGGACCGAAGCCTACGAGCATGACTACATCACGGTGGACAAAACCTCGGGCAACCGCTTCCTGTTGGACCAGGCGCTGCGCGGTGTGCGTGTGAAAAAGCCGAGTATCTGCGAGACCCACCACGTGACCACGATGATCGGATTGGTGGAGGCGGGCTTGGGTGTGGCGATGGTGCCGTCGATTGCGATGCCGGCGGGTGAACACCCGATTCTGGTGAGTGTGCCGCTGGTGGAGCCGCACGTGATGCGCAACGTGGGCTTGATCAAGCGCCGCGGGCGAACATTGCCGCCGGCGGCGCTGGAGTTGGAACGATTAGTGCGGGAGATGCCGTTCCGCTCAGCGTGACACCGAGTCCAGGCCGGTGGATTGCACCACCGGTTGAGCTTGCGGCGATGCCAGGAACTGCAGCAGCGCCTTGGCCTCTTCCGGGTGTTCGGCGTTTACTGGAATACCCGCTGCAAAACGGGTAACGGACTGCACGTCTTCCGGGATCTTGCCGACAAACGTCACGCCCTTGACCGGCAGCAATTCCGCCACCTGCTGCAAGCCGACTTCGTAGTCACCCTTGGCCACCTGCTCGCCCACCGGCACGCGTTCGATCATGGTGCCCTTGGCCGGCATGCCGAGCTTTTTGAACAGCTCCTTCTCGACATACACACCGCTGGCGCTGTCCGAATACGCCACTGACTTGGCCTTGCTCAATACGGCCTTGAGTTCGGCGTCGGTGCCGATGTGAGGTTTGACCGCGCCTTCCTTCACCACCAGCCCAATCCGCGAATCCGCCAGTTCCACGCGGGAAGCCGGGTCGACCTTGCCTTGCTTGATCAGCTCATCCAGGGCGTAGCCGACCATGATCACCACATCGGCGTGTTCGCCACGGGCCAGGCGGTTGGGAATCGCTTCCGGCGCCTTGCCCATCGACGGGCCGAGGATGGTGTCGAGGGTGTCACCGCTGTGCTTGGCGTATTGCGGGCCGAGCAATTTGTACGCGGCGGTGAAGCCGCCGGAGGTCATCACCTTGAGTTCGTCAGCCTGGGCTGACAGCGCCAGGGCGCCGAGCACCATGGCGGTCAGGGTTTTGAACAGCGGCTTCATTGCGCGGCCCCCTGCATGACCTGGCCACGGGTGTTGGCACGGCGATACAGCGCGAGGGTAGAGCACAGCGCGCATAGCGCAGCGAACATCATCCAGTAGGCGGGTGAAGCCTTGTCTTCGGTGATATGGATGAACCAGGTGGAGATCGCGGGCGTGAAGCCACCGAAGACCGCGGTGGCCAGGCTATAGGCCAGGGAGAAGCCCGCAACGCGTACTTCCACCGGCATGATTTCAGTCAGCGCCGGGATCATTGCGCCGTTGTACATGCCGTAGAGGAAGGAGAACCACAGCAGGGTTTCCAGCATGTGCGCAAAGCTTGGCGCGTTGACCACGTAGGACAACGCTGGATAAGCCGTGAGAACGGTCAGCACGGTCATGGCGATCAGTACCGGCTTGCGGCCAAAGCGGTCGCTCAGGGTGCCGCCGATCGGTAGCCAGACAAAGTTGGACACTGCCACCAGCAAGGTCACCAGCAGCGCGTCGGAGGTGCTCAGTTGCAGCACAGTCTTACCGAAGGTGGGTGCGTACACGGTGATCAGGTAGAACGCGGTGGTGGTCATTGCCACCATCAGCATGCCGCCGATCACCACGGTCCAGTTCTTCACCAGGGTGGCCATCACTTCACGCATGGTCGGGCGATGCTTGCGTTTGGCGAACTCTTCGGTTTCCTGCAGGTTGCGTCGCAGCACGAAGATAAACGGAATGATCACGCAACCGACGGCGAACGGAATGCGCCAGCCCCAATCGGCCACCACGGCCGGTTCCATCCATACGTTCAAGCCATAGCCCAGTGCGGCGGCGACCACAATGGAGATCTGCTGGCTGCCCGATTGCCAGCTGGTATAGAAACCCTTGCGGCCGGGCGTGGCCATCTCGGACAGGTACACCGACACCCCGCCCAATTCCGCACCGGCCGAGAAGCCCTGCAGCAGACGACCCAGCAGCACCAGCAACGGCGCCCACAGGCCAATGGTGTGATAACCGGGCACCAGCACGATCAACAGCGTGCCGCTGGCCATGATCGACAGGGTCACGATCAAGCCTTTGCGACGACCCACGTCGTCGATATAGGCACCCAGGATGATCGCGCCCAAAGGACGCATCAGGAAGCCTGCACCGAACACGGCAAAGGTCATCATTAATGATGCAAATTCATTGGCGGCGGGGAAGAAGGCGGCAGCGATGTAGGTGGCGTAGAACCCGAACAGGAAGAAATCGAACTGTTCGAGGAAGTTGCCCGAAGTGACGCGTAATACGGCGCCTACTTTCGAGGGGGCAGCCGCAGGCCGGGAAGGGCTAGTCATGGTTTTGTGTCTCCAGCGTTCTTTTTAAAGTGCTTGTTTCGCTTAAGACTTGGGATAGTGGCTGACACATTTAGAAATGATAAGTGACAAATTTGGATGGATTGATGTGTCTTGGCTATCAATCGAGGCGCCGGCCTGAAGCCCGGCCTTGTTCTATGCTTGAAGCTGTGTCCAATTCTTACGGACGGGAGGTGGCTATGGGCAATGAACCGAAGCAGCACAACGAGCCGGACAGCGAGCAGCCCTCGCAGCGGCATGAAGAAGAAAAACCGCAAACCTGGAAACATCCGGACGACGGCACCGAGCTTTCCGAGCGGGATCAGGAATTCCCCTTGAAACCCTGATTTCAAGCACAACGCAGTACAACTGTGGGAGTGGGCTTGCCCGCGATTGCGGTGTGTCAGTCAACCCATGTGTTGGCTGATACACCGCAATCGCGGGCAAGCCCACTCCTACTTTCATAGGTGCACGGCGCTACGGGAAATTATTTGACATATTTGATTTGTGATCACATATTGGAGCCATAAGCATCACAAGACAGGTTTTCCTCATGACAGACGGTCCTTTGCTCCTGCCCACCCTGCGCCAGGTCTCCCGCGATACCCTGCAAGACCAGGTCTACCGCCAGATCCGCGAAGCGCTGATGAGCGGTCGCTTCCAGCCCGGCCAGAAACTCACCATTCGCGGCCTTGCCGAAGCCCTCGGTTCCAGCCCCATGCCAGTGCGCGAAGCGCTGCAGCGCCTCAGCGCTGAAAACGCCTTTGAAGTCACCGAAACTTCACGCCTTCGGGTCCGCCTGATGACGGTGGAGCGTTTGCGCGAAATTCGCGACGCGCGCGTCGCCCTCGAAGGGCTGCTGGCGGAAAAGGCCGTGCTGCTTCTGCAAAAAACCGACCTCGATAAAATCACCGACCTGTGTCGGCAGATGCAGCATGCCGCCGACGAAGTTGATGTGTCCCGCTATCTGTGGACCAACTTCGCCTTTCACCGGCGTATCTATGCGGTGGCGCAAGCCGAATTGACCATGGCCGCCGTGGAGAATTTCTGGCTGCACATGGGGCCGTGTTTTGCGCTGGTCGCACCGGATAAAGCCCACCTGCAACGCTCGATGGAAGCGCATACGCGCATCGTTGAAGCCCTGGCCGCCCGCGATGGCGCTGGCGCTCGCGCGGCGGTGACCGACGATATCATGCAGGCCGCCGATTCCCTGGCGCGCCTGCTCGTCAAGAACGACCGTGTGCGGTCGTCTGTTTCAGGAGGTAAACGTGCATGAGTGTCTTACAACGGCTGCAGCCTTATCCCGGCTTACGTGTGTTGATTTCCGGCGGCGCCGCAGGCATCGGCGAGGTATTGGCGGCGGCGTATCTGGAGGCCGGCGCCCAGGTGCATGTGTGTGATGTCAGCGAATCGGCTCTGGCGGCGTTTCGCGATAAATATCCAGGCAGCCTGGCCACCCGTGCCGATGTGAGCGACGCCGATCAGATCGAGGCGGTGTTCAAGCTGCAGCGCGAGCATTTCGGTGGCCTTGATGTGCTGGTCAACAACGCGGGTATCGCCGGGCCGACGGGCGGAATCGACACGATCAGCGATGCCGAATGGCAAGCCACCATCAACATCAATCTCACCGCGCAATACCGCTTTGCCCACCATGCGGTGCCGATGCTCAAGGAATCGTCCCACGCCCATTTGCTGCATATCGCCTCGGTGGCGGGGCGCCTCGGCTACGCGTGGCGCACACCCTATGCGGCGACGAAATGGGCCATCGTCGGCCTGATGAAATCCCTCGCTTCGGAGCTGGGCGAAAGCGACATCCGCGTCAACGCCTTGCTGCCCGGCATCGTCGAAGGCCCGCGCATGGACAGCGTGATCCGTGCCCGCGCCGAGCAGGTCGGCGTACCCGAAGCCCAGATGCGCCAGGAATACCTCAACAAGATTTCCCTCAAGCGCATGGTGACCGCCGAAGACGTGGCCGCCATGGCGTTGTTTCTCTGTTCGCCCGCCGCCCGCAACGTGACCGGCCAGGCGATCAGTGTCGACGGTAACGTCGAGTACCTGTAAGCCACGCAAGAACACATCGCGCTGCACCCAGGATTTTTTTCATAAGAATAAAAGTCGGAGAATCGTCATGTCCAAAAATCGACCTGTCATCATCACCTGCGCCGTGACCGGTGCCATTCACACGCCATCGATGTCGCCGCATTTGCCGATCACCGCCAAGGAAATTGCCGACGCCGCCATCGGCGCCGCCGAGGCGGGCGCGGCGATTGTTCACCTGCATGCCCGTGACCCGCTTGACGGTCGTCCCAGCCAGGACCCGGCGCTGTTCGCCGAGTTCTTGCCGCACATCAAAGCCGCCAGTGACGTGGTGATCAATATCACCACCGGCGGCGCGCCGACCATGGGCGTGGAAGAGCGCTTGCAACCGGTGATGCAGTTCAAGCCGGAACTGGCCTCACTGAACATGGGCTCGATGAACTTCGGCCTGTACGAAATGCTCAACCGCTTCACCGAATTCAAGCATGACTGGGAGCGGCCTTATCTGGAAGAAAGTGACGACCGGATCTTCCGTAACACCTTCCGCGACATCACCCACATCCTCAATTCGTGCGCTGAGAACCGCACCCGCTTTGAGATCGAGTGCTACGACATCGGCCACCTCTACACCGCCGCCCATTTCCTGGAGCGCGGCCTGCTCAAACCGCCGCTGTTCATCCAATCGGTGTTCGGCCTGCGTGGCGGTATCGGCGGGCACCCGGAAGATCTGGCACACATGCGCCGCACCGCCGACCGCCTGTTTGGTGACGATTACGTGTGGTCAATCCTCGGCGCCGGGCGTGGGCAGATTCCGTTGGCGACCATGGGCCTGTCGATGGGCAGCAATGCGCGGGTGGGCCTGGAAGATTCACTGTGGGATGGCCCGGGCAAGCTGGCGGCGTCGAATGCCGACCAGGTCCGGCGTATTCGCACAGTGATCGAAGCCCTCGGGCACCGGGTCGCGACGCCAGACGAAGCACGGGAAATCCTCGGGCTCAAGGGGCGCGACCAAGTCAATTTCTAATACCGTTTTTTAATTGAAACCAAGGCCGCGTCACGGCGCGGCCGGCATCCCGCACAACAACAATAAGGGGATAACACCATGCGTAGCGAACTACTGATGGGCGCCAAGACCACCGCAGCCCGCGAACCCCAGGCACTGAACAAGCTGATGTTCGCCAAACTGATGCCGCTGCTGATCATCGCCTACATCCTGAGTTTCCTGGACCGCACCAATATCGCTTTGGCCAAGCATCACCTGGACGTCGACCTGGGCATTTCAGCTGCGGCGTACGGCTTGGGCGCCGGGCTGTTTTTCCTGACCTATGCGCTGTCGGAAATCCCCAGCAACCTGATCATGCACAAGGTCGGCGCACGCTTCTGGATCGCCCGCATCATGGTCACCTGGGGCCTGATCTCGGCGGCGATGGCCTTCGTACAGGGCGAAACCTCGTTCTACGTGTTGCGCCTGTTGCTGGGCATCGCCGAAGCCGGCCTGTTTCCAGGAGTAATGCTGTACCTGACCTATTGGTTCAACCGCGAACAGCGGGCGCGGGCCACCGGTTATTTCCTGCTCGGCGTGTGTTTGGCCAACATCATCGGCGGGCCGCTGGGCGCAGCCTTGATGCGCATGGACGGCTTGCTCGGCTGGCACGGCTGGCAGTGGATGTTCATGCTCGAAGGCCTGCCGGCAGTGGCGTTTGCCTGGGTGGTGTGGCGCAAATTACCGGATCGCCCGAGCACGGCGCCATGGCTGTCCGCCGAAGAGGCACGTGGGATTGAACAACGCATCGCCCTGGAAACCGAAGAGGGTGCGGGCGAGGGCGGTCACGCGTTGAAAAACTGGCTGACCCCGCAAATCCTGCTGGCGATCTTTGTGTACTTCTGCCATCAGATCACGGTCTATACGGTGATCTTTTTCCTGCCCAGCATCATCAGCAAATACGGCGAGCTGAGCACCATGAACGTCGGCTTGCTGACCTCTCTGCCATGGATTGCCGCTGCATTGGGCGCCGTGCTGCTGCCGCGTTTTGCGACCACGCCAGGCCGTGCGCGGCGCCTGTTGATTACCGGGCTGCTGACCATGGCGTTGGGGCTGGGTATCGCCTCGGTGTCGGGGCCGGTGTTCAGCCTGCTGGGCTTTTGCCTGTCGGCCGTGATGTTCTTTGTGGTGCAGTCGATTGTGTTTCTGTATCCGGCTTCGCGCCTCAAGGGCGTGGCGCTGGCGGGCGGGCTGGGGTTCGTCAATGCGTGCGGGCTGTTGGGCGGGTTTGTCGGGCCATCGGTGATGGGCGCGATCGAGATGAGCACCGGCAACGCAATGAATGGCTTGAAAGTGATTGCCGTGGTGCTGGTGATCGCTGCGCTGGCGGCGCTGCGCTTGCGTCAGGGACAGGAGCAGGCGCCGGGGCCGCAGGTGGTCATGAAACCCGCGACCAAATAGAAACCGATGCGTCTATCGACATAGACGCCATCCCATTGCCTTTCTAAACTGCGGCTTGTCTTGGGGAAGGGGCAGGCGCCGATGAATCGCAATGAATTACGCAAGGCCGATATCAACCTGATGGTGGTCTTCGAAGCGCTGATGCTCGAGCGCAACGTGACGCGGGTGGCGGAGAAGCTGTTTCTCGGCCAGCCGACCATCAGTTCGGCGCTCAATCGGCTGCGCACGTTGTTCAATGACCCGTTGTTCATCCGCGTCGGTCACCGCATGGAACCCACCGCGCGCGCCGAGGAAATCATTCAGCACCTGTCTCCGGCGCTGGATTCGCTGTCGTCGGCCTTGAGCCTGACCCACGATTTCGACCCGTCCATCAGCACCATGACCTTTCGTATCGGCCTGTCCGATGATGTCGAGTTCGGCCTGCTGCCGCCGCTGCTGCGGGCGCTGCGCCAGGAAGCGCCGCAGGTGGTGTTCGTGGTGCAGCATGTGGATTACTGGCGCATTCCCGACCTGCTGGCCTCCGGCGATATCACTGTTGGCATTACCCAGACCCGTGGCCTGCCGGCCAATGCCAAGCGTAAGCTGTTGCGCCATATCCGGCCTTGCCTGTTGCGCGCCGATGCGTCCGATACACCGCTGACCCTCGACGAATATTGCGCACGGCCCCACGTGCTGGTGTCCCACACCGCCAACGTGGCCGGGTTTGCCGATGAGTGGCTGGCGGAGATTGGCCGCAAGCGGCATGTGGTGCTGTCTGTGCCGCAATACAGCTCGCTCCCGGCGTTACTCGCTGGCACCGACATGATCGCCAGCCTGCCGGACTACACCGCCCAGGCCATGGCCGCCGGCGGCAACCTGTTCTGCGAGGCATTTCCATTTGAAACGCCGACCCTGGACTTATCCATGGTCTGGCTCAGCCACGTCGACACCGACCCGGCGGAACGCTGGATGCGCTCGCGGTTGGAGGCATTCATGAGTGATCGAGGGCTCGGCCTACAGGTCTGAGGCCTGTTTGCATGCTGTATATTCACCTAACTTCCTACAATAAAACCGGAGAAACCCATGCCTCATCTGCACCTGGAATACACCGCCAACCTGGCGCAACTGGACACCGACAAAGCGCTGTTGCGCCTTAACCATGCGCTGGTGGCTTCCGGTCAGTTTGGCGCCGAGTTCGATATCAAGAGCCGTGCGGCGAAAGTCGAGAGCTTTCGCGTAGGCACCGGCTTGGGTGCGCGGGGTTTTGTCGCCGTACGCCTGGCATTGCTCAGTGGGCGCTCCCCGCAGATCAAGCAACAACTGTCGCAAAGCCTGCTCGCAGTGCTGCAGGACCTGGGCCCGTGGCCTGAAGGTGTGCAGGTGCAATTGAGCGTTGAACTGCGTGACATAGACCGCGACGCCTACAGCAAACAAGCAGTGGGGAGTTAAAAGCGGCAAGCGCCAAGCTAACAGCGACCCAGGCACCTCTTGCCGCTTTCAACTTGCCGCTTGCAGCTGCTCCTCACACACCTTCACCACTTGCTCGCGAAACCAGGTATTGGCGCTGTCCTGTTCGCTGGTTTCGTTCCACTGCATCTCCAGGGTAAAGCCCGGCAAACCGTTCGGGGCTTCGCAACATCCGTACGCCGAGGTCGACGCCAGCAGTTTTTGGATACGGCGGGGCAGGGTCACGATGAAGTCGGTGCCGCTGATCAACTTCAACGCCGCGCTGTAGCTGTTGGCCCGCGCAATCACCTGGCGCTTGTGGGCCTGGCGCGTCAACCAGCCGTCGATCATGTTGGTATCGGACGTCCAGGGCGTGGGAAACACGTGGCGTCGCTCGACGAAGGTTTGCAGGCTGAACGCCGCTTCCCGGGGCGCCGAGCGTTTGTCGAAGACGCACACCAGGTCGTCTTCTAGCAGCATTTGGCTTTTGAAATCTTTATGGGCGCGGTGAAAGTTCGGGCCGAAGCAAATCACCAGGTCGAGGCCGCCTTCGCGCAAGGCGTCGGCGGGAATCTCGGTTTCCAGCTTCTGCACGTTGACGATCACCGGCAGGTCGGCGCGGTCGAAGTTTTTCAGCAGGCGCGGCAGGATCAGTTGTTCGAAGTATTCCGGGGCGCATACGTTGAAGGTGACGGCCTTGCGGGTCGGGTCGAAGGCCTGGCCACCGGCGTGGCACAGGTTGATGCTTTCGAGGATTTTCTGCACGTGACCATACATCGTGATGGCCTTGTACGTCGGACGCATGCCCGCCCGTGTGTTGATAAACAGCTCGTCTTCGAAACTGGTGCGCAGTTTCTTCAGGCTGTAGCTCACGGTGGACTGGCTGACGAACAGTGTTTCGGACACGTCGGTAACGCTGCTCTGGTCGTAGACAGCGATAAACACCATCAAGTCCTGCATATCGAGCTTTCTGAGCAAGTTACTGTTTAGCATCGGTTTCGTCCGTAAACCCTTTGTACCGAACTCAGTACAAGACTGGGCAAAATGTTAACGGAACGCTCGTACCAATAGAAAGCTCTGTAGGACTCTTCTATGTTTTGAGTGGGACAAATAGTGTTTACAACACGACCTCAGCGAATATGTTTCGCGTAATGCTCCGGATTGAAGCGGGTGATCATCAGTAGCATCACGACCACCACTGCCGCCAACGACCACCAGGCCCATTCGAAGCTGCCTAGCTGGTCGCGGATCATCCCGGCGATCAGGGGCGACAGCCCGGCGATCAGGTAGCCGATGCCCTGCACGAACGCGGTCAGGCCACCGGCACGGCGCGGGTTGTCGAGGTGGTCCAGGGACAGAATCAGGCTCATCGGAAACAGGCCGCCTATACCCAGGCCGAGCAGGCACGGCCACAGCAGGCTCAGGTGCTGCGGGCTGAGGATCAGGCCGCAGAAGCCGATGATGATCAGCACCAGCAAGACCGCGATCACGCCGCGTTTATCCCGGCGGCGGTTGGCGATAGCGGGGGTTGCCAGGCCGGAGACGACCTCCATGGCGGTCAGTAAACCCAGCAGCAAACCGGCCTGCTGGTCACTCCAGCCCTGCTCGACGTAGTACGGCGCCAGCCATGCCAGCACACAGGTGTAGGACGCCGTGCCGAGGCCAAAAAACAGCGCCAGCAACCAGGCCCGGCGATTGCCGAAAAAGGACGCCTGCGGGTCGCTATCGACAGGGGGCAGGGGCGCTAGCGCTGTGCGCTGCGCGTACCAGAACACCAAAGCCAGCAACGCCAGAGCTGACCATATCGCCAGGCCGACGCGCCAACTGCCGGTGTGCACCTGCACGAACGGCGAAAACGACGCGGCCAGCGCGGCGCCGGCCATGATCGCGGTGACGTACAGGCCCATGAACAACGAAACGTTATCGCGAAAGCGCGACTTGATCAGCGCCGGCATCAAGGCCTGGATCAGCGCGATCCCGACGCCTGCCGCGATGGCGCTGACGATCAGCTCAAGTGCCGAATCCAGCCACAACCGCGACAGTGTCGCCACGCCGATCACCGCCAGCGACACCACGATACTGCGGTGCTCGCCAAAGCGCCTGGCCAGGCCCATGCCGAAGAACATCGCCAGGCCCATGCCCATTACCGGCAACATGGTCAGCAGGGCCGCACTGCTGAAACTCAGCGGCACGTCCATGCGAATCGACGACAACAAGGGACCGACGGCCGCCATCGACGGGCGCAGGTTAAGGGCGACCAGCACCACACTGATCATCAGCCACACGGCGGTGGTGGGTTTTGCCTGAACGTTTTCCATGGGCCTGCCTTGAATGAACAAGCGCGAATCAGGCCACGGGCGCAGCGGTGGAGCAACTCAGAAAGTCGCAGGCGCTATTGAAAAAGTGCGGCCAACTGAGCGTCGCTTATAAAGGGCGGGTTTGCTCCATCCAGGTTGTCTGCTCGATTTCAATCAGCGTGGGCCCCTGGCGATCCGCGGCGGCGCGCAGTGCTCCACGCAGTTGCTCGATGTCGGCTATGCGTTCGGCCGCGCACCCCAACGCCTGCGCCACGCCGATGAAGTCCGGCGTGTAGATGTCCACGCCCACCGGCTCGATAGCGCGGTTGACCATGTACTTCTTGATCTCCTCGTAGCCCTGGTTATTCCACAGCAGTACGATCACCGGCGTGCGTGCCTCCACGGCGCTGGCCAGTTCCGGCAAGGTGAACTGCAGCCCACCGTCGCCGATCAGGCACACCACCGGTTGCCCGTCGCCACGCCCGAGCCAGGCGCCGATGGCGGCGGGCAGGGCATAGCCCAGCGTGCCGTAGCCGGTGGAGGCGTTGAACCAGCGGCGCGGGTGGTCGAGGTTCAAGGTCAGGTTGCCGCTGTAGACCGGTTGGGTGGAGTCGCCCACCAGTACGGCATTCGGCAGCGTTTGCAGCACCGTGTTCAGAAAGAGCGTTTGCGCGTGGGTCGCGGCGTCCCAGCTGGATGACAGCTCGGCCCACAAACGGGCGACCCGTTGCGTGCCCCAGTCGCCATGGCGCGGTGGCAACGGGTCGTCGCCCAATGCCGACAGCAAGGCCTGGGCAGCGATTTGCGCGTCCGCCACGAGCGCCACCTGGGGCGGGTAATTGCGCACGGTCTGGTCCGGGTCGATATCGATGCGCAACAGCGCGCCGGGAATCTCGAAGCCCCCCGCGAAGGTCACGTCGTAGTCGGTTTCCGCCAGCTCGGTGCCGATGGCCAGCACCACATCGGCTTCGGCGACCAGGGCGCGGGTGGCCGGCAGCGTCTGGGTCGAACCGATCAGCAAGGGGTGTGCGGCGGGCAGCAGGCCCTTGGCGTTGATGGTCAAGGCTACCGGCGCGCCGAGCGCTTCGGCCAGGCGGGTCAACTCCGCGGCCGCCTCGATCGCACCGCCACCGGCCAGGATCAGCGGGCGCTTGGCGGCCGCGAGCAGTTGGCTCATCTGCCTGATCGCCGAGGGTGCCGCACCGGCCCGCGCTACGCGCACAGGTGCACTGCCCAGCAGCGCATCGGCGTTTTCCACCAGCACATCCAGCGGGATTTCAATATGCACCGGCCGCGGCCGCCCGGCCTGGAACAGCGCAAACGCCCGTGCCAATACGCCGGGCAGCTCCGCTGCTGACATCAAGGTATGGGAGAACGCCGCGACGCCGGCCATCATCGCGCTCTGGTTCGGCAGCTCATGCAACTTGCCGCGCCCGCCGCCCAACTGGCTGCGCGCCTGCACGCTGGAAATCACCAGCATCGGAATCGAGTCGGCGTAGGCCTGGCCCATGGCCGTGGTGATGTTGGTCATACCGGGGCCGGTGATGATAAAACACACACCGGGCTTGCCGCGGGTGCGTGCGTACCCGTCGGCCATGAACCCGGCGCCCTGTTCGTGGCGCGGGGTGACGTGACGGATGCGCGAGCGCGCCAGGCCGCGGTACAGCTCCACGGTGTGCACGCCCGGGATGCCGAACACGTGGTCCACGCCGTAACTTTCCAGAAGGTGCACCAACACTTCGCCACAGGTTGCCATACAGGTCGCTCTTGTCAGGGGGTCGAGGCGCTATTGGAGCGGCTGGGCGGTAGCGGCAACAATCGATAAAAAGTCATACTGGTCATGTCCTCACGTCATGGCTGCGCTTCGATGAAACGCTTTCCACCGCTGCCCGCATTGCACACGTTCTGGGTCACGGCCCAGTGCTGCAACTTCACCCGCGCCGCCGAGCAGTTGCACATTACCCAGGGCGCGGTGAGCCGGCAGGTCGCCGGGCTGGAAAGCCATTTGGGCTACGCGCTGTTCCAGCGCCAGGCGCGCGGGTTGAGCCTGACCGAAGAAGGGCGCGCCTGGCAGCTTTGCGCGCAGCAGGTGTTCGGCCTGATCGGTGACGCGGTGGAGCAGGTCGGCGAGCGCCACCGCACCCTGCAGCTCAAGGCTTCCACCTGTGTCCTGCGCTGGCTGCTGCCGCGCTTGCTGCAGTGGCAAAAGGAGCGCCCGGACGTACCGGTGGAGCTCACCACCACGGTGGACTACAGCGTGGATTTTCGTCGGGAGCCATTCGATGCGGCGGTGGTGTATGCACCCAACGCCGAGCAGCCCACCCTGGCGCGGCATTTGTTCGATGAGCGACTCACTCCGGTCTGCGTCCCGGCGTTGCTGGGCAGCTTGCGCACACCCCAGGATCTGCAGCACCAGGTGCTGCTGCACCCGACGCGGGACGAGCGGGATTGGACCTTGTGGCTCAAGGCTGCCAACACCCAGTTGAGCCCTCCAACCCAGCGGCATCATTTCGAGACATTGGACTTGGCGATGACGGTGGCTTCACAGGGGACTGGCGTGGCGATTGGCGACAGTGCGCTGATTGGCGAAGATCTGAAGGCGGGGCGTCTGGCGATGCCGTTCGAGCTGCGCGTGCCGACGGGGATGGGTTATTACCTGGTGCATCCACCGGGGACGGAGCCGTCGGTAGGGTTGATCGCATTGATGGACTGGCTGGTGAGCCAAGCGCAACAATCACAGCAATGAAGATTCAGTGTGGGAGGGGGCTTGCCCCCGATAGCAGTGGTTCAGTTGGAACATCTTTAACTGATACACCGCTATCGGGAGCAAGCCCCCTCCCACAATTTTTACCCGGTTGTGTCAGTAGCCTACGGTGAAGCGTTTGCGCGAGTGCTTGGGTGTTTCCACTTCGTCGAGCATGGCAATGGCGTAGTCGGCAAAGCTGATCGAGCTGTTACCCTCACTGCTGACCAGCAGATCGTCCTGGCCCAGGCGGAATTTACCGGTGCGCTCGGTGCCGTCGAACAGGGCTGACGGCGACAGGAAGCTCCAATCCAGTGCCTGCTCCTGACGCAGCGTATCGAGAAACTCAGCCCCCGCACTGGCTTCGGCCTTGTATTCAGCCGGGAAGCCTGGGCTGTCGATCACCCGGCTGCCGTCCGGCAGCAGCAGCGAACCTGCGCCACCCACCACCAGCAGGCGTTTCACCCCGGCCTTCTTCACCGGGCCGATCACGGCGCTGGCGGGCAACGTGGCAAAGTGCGCCGCACTGATCACCACGTCGCTACCGCTGACGGCCTGTTGCAGGGCGTCGGCATCCAGGGCATTGACTTGTTTGGCCGTGACGCCAGGGCGTACGGCCAGTTTGTCGGTATGGCGCGCGATGGCGGTGACGGTATGCCCACGGCGCAGCGCTTCTTCCAGCAGTTGGCTACCGGCACGGCCGGTGGCGCCAATGATTGCGATCTTGCTCATGATGTTCTCCAGTCAGGTCAGGGTTTAAAACCAATCACCACTTCATTTCGCCCTTGGCGACTTTGGCGCTCAGTTCCAGCGAGCTCTCGTCGGCGAGGGTCGGGTAACGCTTTTTCATGGCCGCGATCAGGGCGGCGGAATCCTTGGCCTTGGCGGTTTCGATGTCGAAGGCCTTGATGTAGTCGGCGGTGAACTTCACCGAGGCCGGCGATGGCGTGCCCAGGTAGTGGCCGGGGATCACGGTTGCAGGCTTCAAGTGTTCAATGCGTTGCAGGGTGGCCAGCCAATCCTGGTGGGACTGTGCCGTCTGGGTGTCGGCCATCCACAGGTGGATGTTTTGCGCGACCACCACACCACCGACCACGGCCTTGATCGACGGAATCCACACGAAGCTGCGGTCTGGCTGCGGGCCGTCCAGGCCGATGACGTCCAGTTGCTGCCCTTCCAGCGTCAGGCTATGGCCTTCGAGTACCTGCGGTACGAGGGTCTTGGCCGGCTTGTCGGCGCCCATTTTCGGGCCCCAGAACGCCAGCTTGTCGGCGACGGTGGCGTTGATATGGTCGACCACCGCTTGTGGCGCCAGCACTTTCGCATCGGGGAAGGCGGCGGTGAGGGTGTCGAGACCGAAGTAGTAGTCCGGGTCGCCATGGCTGATGTAGATGGTGGTCAGCTGCTTGCCGCTGGCGCGGATTTTCTGCACCAGTTGCTCGGCTTGGCCCTTGCCGAACTGTGCGTCCACCAGGATCGCGTCCTTGGCGCCGCTGACCAGCACCGAACTGACCGGGAAAATCGCCGCTTCGCCTGGGTTGTACACATCGAGTTTCAGGTCTGCCGCCACGGCGCCGGCGGCGAAGGCCAGGGCGGCCGTGGCCAGGGTCAAGCGTTTAACAGTCGAAAACATGGGCAGCTCCTGCCATCGGTAAGGGGTGAACAGAGCTTAGTTGCATAAAACGCTACAAAAAATGCGATGCTGGGACATAGTTTGTTTCTGAAAACGGGCAAATCATGGATCGTCTTCAAGCAATGCGCGTGTTTGTCACCGTGGTGGACCTGGGTAGCCAATCCGCCGCCGCCGATCATCTGGACCTGTCGCGCCCGGTGGTCTCACGTTATCTGGCCGAGCTGGAAGACTGGGTCGGCGCGCGCCTGCTGCACCGCACCACGCGCAAGCTCAGCCTGACCGCCGCCGGCAGTGAAACCCTGCCACGTTGTCGGCAATTGCTGGAACTGTGCGGGGACATGCAGGCCGCCGTGAGCGAGCCGGATGAGGCGCCTCGGGGCCTGTTGCGCCTGAGCGTCAGTACCTCGTTCGGCCAGGCGCAGCTGGGCGCTGCCATTGCCGAGTACGTCAAACGCTACCCGTTGGTGACGGTCGATCTGCAAATGCTCGATCGCACGGTAAACCTGGTGGATGAGCGTATCGACCTGGCGATCCGCACCAGCAACGACCTGGATCCCAACCTGATTGCGCGGCGCCTGACCGTGTGCCGCTCGGTGGTCTGCGCCACGCCGGCTTATCTGCTGGAGCATCCTGCACCGCAGAAAGTCGAAGACCTGGCCCGGCACAACTGCCTGACTCATTCCTACTTCGGCAAGAGCCTGTGGCATTTCGAGGAAAACGGCGAGCACGTGTCGGTGCCGGTGCACGGTAATATCACCGCCAACGAGGCCAGCACGTTATTGCGGATAACCCTGGCCGGGGCAGGGGTGGCGATGCTCCCCAGCTATCAGGCCGGCGACCTGATCCGCAGCGGTGAACTGGTGCGCCTGCTGCCTGATGCCGAGCCACGGCGGATGAATATTTACGCGGTATACGCCTCGCGCAAGCACATGCCCTCGGCATTGCGCAGCCTGTTGGATTTCCTCGTGCTGCGCTTTCCCGAGGAACCGTTGTGGGACACGGGCCTTTAGCGATATAAGCCGGCTGAATGGCCGGCAATCATGGCAACTTGCCCCGACTGACCTATGCTTTAGATAGCACCGTGTAGATCTGTCTGGAGGTGTGCCATGAGCATCAAGACCAGGAAGTACCTGATGATTTTCAGCCTGTGCGCATTAGCCACCGCGCTGTACGGGACCGCCGCGTACCGGGTGGAACAGACCCGCATGCAGCCAACCTTTGCGATCAGCTGCCATCAGGACCTGTGTGTGCCACGCAGCGGCAGTTTCAGCGCGTTGCGTTGATTCAAAAGCTGATTGAATAAGATCCCCGTGGGAGCGGGCAAGCCGACTCCCACCAGCGCTGTCACGCCTGGTCGGCCTTCAGCTGCTCGCGGAACGCTTTGGGCGAGAATCCGACCCTGCGACGGAACAACCGCGAGAAGTTGGTCGGGTCGGAAAAACCCAGCACCTCGGACATTTCATTGATCGTCATGCTGGTGTAGGTCAGCAGGCGCTTGGCCTCCAACAGCTGGCGGTCATGCATGATCTGCAAGGCCGGCTGCCCGCCCAATTCCCGACATGTGCCATTGAGGTGTGAGACCGAGATGCCCAGTTTGTGGGCCAGGTCTTCGATCTTGGGGTGTTCGCGGTAATGCTGTTCGACCAGTTGAGTGAATCGCCGGAAATATTCACGGCTACGAGGCGCCCTGGGATGGCGGCGCTGGATCGCCTGGCGGCTGACCCACACCAGCAGCAAGCTGACCAGCGCGTGCATCATCATGTCCCGCGCGGGTTGTTCGTCGGCGTATTCGTCCTGCAGGCGGGTGAACAGGTTGTTGAGGTAATCGCTGTCCTTGCCCGCCGGGTAGTTGCCGAGGGTGTGCAGGCCGTCGACCGTGCTGCCCAGTTGCGCCTGCAAGTGGCTGACCAACGGCGCCGACAGCGTTACCACATAACCTTCGACATCTTCGGAAAAGCGAAACCCATGCACACACAGCGGCGGCAGTACCTGCAGGCTCGCTTCGTTGAGCGTGGTGCGCTGGCCTTCGATTTCCAGGTGTGCCTGGCCTTTGTGCACGTAAAGCAACTGGCACAGGTCCGCGTGCCGGTGGGGCTGGATTTCCCACTGGTATTCCCGACTGCGCCGGGAAATGGTTTCGCAGTGCAACAAATCGGGGGTCGGCCACTGTTGGCTTTCCCCGTAAAGCTTGAAGACCGGAATCGCGGTGTTGGTCATGGTTTCAATCCGATACTCAGGATAGTGGTTCGGTAATCGCCCCGATTGGCAAAAAGTGCAGGCTTTTAAGCAGTTTTCACCTTCTTATGCTGCTCGCTCAAGTGAAAAATGTCAGCCACAAGTCCAATGACAACTCTTTCACTCGTTCGGTTCGGGTGAAGCTTGCAGGCGATAAAAATAATGAAAACGCTGAAAACCCAAGTCGCCATTATTGGCGCCGGTCCTTCCGGACTGCTGCTCGGCCAACTGCTGCACAATGCCGGCATCCAGACCCTTATCCTAGAGCGCCAGACCGCCGATTACGTGCAAGGCCGCATTCGCGCCGGGGTGTTGGAGCAAGGCATGGTCGACCTGCTGCGCGAGGCTGGTGTGAGCCGACGCATGGACAGCGAGGGCCTGGTGCACGACGGTTTCGCCGTGGCGCGCAACGGCCGACTCACCCACATCGACCTCAAGACCCTGACCGGCGGCCAGTCGGTGATGATCTACGGCCAGACCGAAGTCACCCGCGACCTGATGGCCGCCCGTGCCGCGGCCGGCGCCACCACCTTTTATGAAGCCTCCAACGTGCAGCCCCACGACCTGAAAAGCGATCGCCCCTGGCTGACCTTCGAGCATCAGGGCCAGGCGTTTCGCCTGGAGTGCGATTACGTCGCTGGCTGTGATGGTTTTCACGGCGTGGCCCGTCAGTCGATTCCGCCCGATGCGCTGCAGGTGTTCGAGCGTGTCTATCCCTTCGGCTGGCTGGGCATCCTGGCCGATACACCGCCGGTGCATCCGGAGCTGGTGTACGCCACGCACCCCCGTGGTTTTGCGCTGTGCAGCATGCGTTCGCCGACTCGCAGCCGTTACTACCTGCAAGTGCCCGCGCAGGAGCCGCTGGCCGACTGGTCGGACGAGCGCTTTTGGGGTGAGCTGAAAAACCGTCTGCCCGTCGACCTGGCGGAGCAGTTGGTCACCGGCCCGTCCATTGAAAAAAGCATCGCACCGCTGCGCAGCTTCGTGGTGGAGCCGATGCAGTACGGGCGCCTGTTCCTGCTCGGCGATGCCGCGCATATCGTGCCGCCGACCGGGGCCAAGGGCCTGAACCTGGCGGCCAGTGATGTGAGCACACTGTTTCGGATCTTGCTCAAGGTGTATCGCGAAGGGCGCGTGGAATTGCTCGAACGATACTCGGCTATCTGCCTGCGGCGGGTGTGGAAGGCCGAGCGGTTTTCCTGGTGGATGACCTCGATGCTGCATCAGTTTCCCGGGGCGGACGGCTTCAGCCAGCGCATTGCCGAGAGCGAACTGGACTACTTCATTCACTCCGAGGCAGGGCGCAAAACCATTGCGGAAAATTACGTCGGGCTTCCTTACGAGGCTATCCAATAGCCTGCTATCGTATTGGGCATTCCCGCAGGCTGCCATTGCCTGCGGGCCCTGCTCGAAGGTTTTGCCGTGACCCATCTCAATCAGCCCGCTCCAACCGTTCCCGCCGTGCGCAGCATCCTCGCCGCACTGATGCTGGCCATCTTTCTCGGTGCGCTGGACCAGACCATTGTCGCCGTGTCGATGCCGGCGATTTCCGCGCAATTTCATGACGTCAACCTGCTGGCCTGGGTGATCTCCGGCTACATGGTGGCGATGACGGTGGCGGTGCCGATCTACGGCAAGCTCGGCGACCTGTATGGGCGGCGGCCGATGATGTTGATCGGCATGGGCGTGTTCACCGTCGCCTCGCTGTTCTGTGGCGTGGCGCAGAGCATGGAGCAATTGGTGCTGGCGCGGATTATCCAGGGCATCGGGGCCGGCGGGATGGTCTCGGTGAGCCAGGCGATCATCGGCGACATCATCCCACCCCGTGAACGCGGGCGTTATCAGGGGTACTTCAGCAGCATGTACGCGGTGGCCAGCGTCGCCGGGCCGGTGCTGGGCGGCTACATGACCCAATACCTGTCCTGGCGCTGGGTTTTCCTGATCAACCTGCCGCTGGGCGCGGTCGCCTGGTATGTGGCCCATCGCACCCTCGTCGGGTTACCGGTGCCGCAACGCAAGCCGATCATCGATTACCTCGGCACCGTGTTGATGATCATCGGCTTGACCGCCTTGTTGCTCGGCATCACGCAAATCGGCCAGGGCCATGCCTGGCATGACGACGAGGTGCTCGGGCTGCTGGCCTGTGCGCTGTTGGCGTTGAGCGTGTTCGTATGGCATGAACGCCGCGCGCGCGAGCCATTGCTGCCGATGCACCTGTTCGTCAACCGCAGCGCGGTGTTGTGCTGGTGCACGATTTTCATCACCAGCTTCCAGGCGATCTCCCTGACCGTGCTGATGCCGTTGCGTTACCAGACCGTGACCGGCGCCGGGGCTGACAGCGCGGCCCTGCACCTGTTGCCGCTGGCGATGGGGTTGCCGATGGGGGCCTATTTCGCTGGGCGCATGACGTCAGTGACGGGCCGCTATAAACCGATGATCCTCAGTGGTGCTGTGTTGAGTCCGTTGGCGATTCTTGGCATGGCCTACAGTGCGCCCGAGGCGGTGGGGGTGACGTCGTTGTTCATGCTGCTGTGCGGGATTGCTGCGGGGATGCAGTTTCCGACGTCGTTGGTGGGGACGCAGAATTCGGTGGAACAGCGTGATATTGGCGTGGCTACCAGCACGACGAACCTGTTTCGCTCCCTGGGTGGGGCGGTGGGGGTGGCGTGTATGTCGGCGTTGCTGCTGGCGTTGCTGCAGGATGTGAGTTTTGCCCATTTTGCCAACGGGGCGCTGATGGGTGAGGTCGGCTCGGGCAATGCGTTGCTTGATGGGCTTAACGCTGCGCCTGGGATAGCGCGGGATGCGTTGCGCGGGGAGTTGGCGGTGACGTTTCGGCATTTGCTGATGGTGAGTGCGGGGGTGTCGTTGTTTGGGTTGGCGGCGGCGGTTGCGATGCCGGATCGGGTGTTGCGGGGGCGTGAGGATAAGCGCTGAGGGCTTAGGGGCGACCTCTTGGGGGTATGGGGGCATATCCGTTATTTAGGTTGGGGCGACTGGCGGTTCCGCTCTTACAGCGGGTCACTTTTGGAAGGACCCAAAAGTAACCAAAAGGTCCTCGCCCCACCACTCGGTGCCTCGCCTAGGCTCGGCATGCCCTCACTCCGGCTTGAATCCGTGGGCCGCCGCCATGCGCCATCTATGGCGCAGGGCGGCTAACCCGGCGTCCTGCCGGGTTACCCACGGATTCAAGCCTGCGTTCGGCCAGCGTGGTTTAACGGGGCGACTGAGATCAAAAGCAAGAGCGACTCGCTTCGCATCGTAGATACGCAAGGATGAGCGCCGTACTGTGGCGAGGGAGCTTGCTCCCGCTGGGGCGCGAAGCGGCCCTCGCTCTTCAAGACTGGGACTGCTGCGCAGTCCAGCGGGAGCAAGCTCCCTCACCACAGGTTATTGATTGGCTGAGCGGTCGTGCACCCTCCACTGATCAGGTCGGCTCTAAGGCCGCCTCGCTTTGCTTTTGCTTTGCTTTTGATCTTAAGCGCCCCGTTAAACCACGCTGGCCGGAATCTGATAGGGATTTGGGGGGTAAACCGGCAGGACGCCGGTTTAGCCGCCCCGCGCCATGGATGGCGCGTGGCGGCGGCCCCCCAAATCACTGTCGGATTACGGGCACACCGAGCGTGAGCGAGGTGCCGAGTGGTGGGGCAAGAGCCCTTTGCTTACTTTGGGGCTTTTCCAAAGTGAGCCGCTGTAAGAGCGGAACCGCCAGCCGGCGCTACCCAAATAACGGATATGTACTCAATCAATCAGGGACTGTAATACCCAACGGCCACCATCAAACGCCCCGTCTTACGCAAATAAGCATGCTTATTCTCAACCTTCCCCGTCACCGGATTCTTCCACCGATATTTGTACTCGCCCTGATCCTGCTCGGTCATCAACTGAAGAATCGGCTCCCCCACAGGCTTGCCATCCGGGTCCTTGACCTTGGCAAAATCCGTATTGATCAAACGCAGGTTGGTGCCATGCGCCACATAGCGCCGCGTGTCCAGATCAACCACGAACACATAGAGATCATCCTGCAAGAACCCGCCTTGCAATGAGTTGATCGCCTTGAGCGTCCCCGCTTCATCCTTCACCAGCGCGTTCACCGCCTTGTTACGCAGCGCCCGCGCCTGTTCTGGCGTGGCTCGCGGCAGGTAATAGCCGACCGCCAGGATGCGCTCGCCCACCCGCTGGTAAAACACATGCTTGTTTTCGACCTTGCCGTCATTCCAGTTCTGCCAGCGATAATCGGCCTGCTGAATACCCTGGCCTTCCGGCGCGCTGATGGCTTGTTTGAATGAGGCTTGCAGATCAGGCCCGAGTACCTCGGACACGTCGCGTCCGATCAAAGCCGAAGAGGGGCCGCCGCTGGCCAGCAGCACGCCTTTTGTGTCGACCACGAAGACGTAGCGGTCCTGGTCGATGAACTCACCCTGGCGGCTGAACGCGGCCAGCGCCTTGTCGCCATTGCTGTGGTAGTACGCCAGGGCTTTTTCCAATAATGCCTTGGCCGCTTGAGCGTCTGCATCCTGGGCCGTAACGGCGTGCACCTGGCTACCGCACAACAGCAGCAGCCAGGTGAGTCGCAGCAGTGTCTTCATTTACCCGTCCCTCGTGCTTGTTGGAATCACAAGAGCGTAGACGGTCAATCAGTGATCAGAAGGGTTTGGTCGGCAGGTATTTACCGTCCAGGGTGATCACCGCGCGGGAGCCGCCGTCCGGGTCCTCGACTTTCTTGATGTCCAGCTTGAAGTTGATCGCGCTGATGATGCCGTCGCCAAACTGCTCATGCACCAGGGCCTTGAGGGTGGTGCCGTAGACCTGCAGCATTTCATAGAAACGGTACATCGTCGGGTCAGTCGGCACGCCGCCGGGGAAGCTGCCGCGCAGGGGCACGCTTTGCAGCAGGCGGCTGGCGTCCTGGTCGAGGCCGAGTTTGTCGCACACGATGTCGGCAGCGTCCTTGGGCAGCGGATGCTGGCCGAGCAGCGCGGCGGTGACAAAGGCCAGGCTCAGGCCGGTGCCGTCGGCGAGGTCCTGCCAGGACAGGTTCTTGCGCGCCTTGAGGTCGATAACGGTGTCGGCCAGGGCCAGGCGTGGGGTTTGGGAAAAGTTCGATTGCAGCATGGTGATGTCCTCTGGGTTGAATAGGGTTCAGGCGGCGTGGGCGCGGGTGGTCGGGTGTTCAAGCAGGGACTGGAAGCGTCCGCTGCGGCCATCCAGCGCGTCGATGCCACCGGTTTCGATGTCGTATACCCAGCCGTGCAGGTTCAGCCGGCCTTGCTCCAGCGCCAGGGCAACCGATGGGTGGGTTTTCAGGTTGGCCAGTTGGGCGATTACGTTTTCACGCACCAGGGAATCCAGGCGTGCGGCGTCCGAGGCATGCTGGCGCGCGGCATTGATCACCTTGGCCGACTCGGCGTGACGCAACCAGTTGGCCACGGCCGGCAGGTGGTCCAGGCATTTGCACGTGGAGATGGCCGTCATCGCGCCGCAGTCGGAGTGGCCGCAGATCACGATGTCACTCACGCCGAGTACAGCCACCGCGTATTCAACCGTGGCCGACACGCCACCCGGTTCCGGTCCGTAGGACGGCACTATGTTGCCGGCGTTGCGGATGACGAACAGGTCGCCCGGTTCCTGCTGGGTCAGCAGCTCCGGGACGACACGGCTGTCTGAGCACGACACGAACAGCGTGCCGGGGTTTTGCGTGGTGGCCAGGTGTTTGAACAGGTCGCTGCGCTGGGCAAAGGCTTCGCTCTGGAATTTGCGAAAGCCATCGATGAGGTGCTGCATGGTGTTTCTCCTTGCGTTGCTGATGGGGCAAGGATGAAAGTTTTCAGCTATAGCGTCCAAGACCGGCTTATTATGGTTGCTATAAGTACGACCTATAGTTGGAGCGTCGTCGATGTTGCTGCGCCATATCCGTTATCTGCTGGCCGTCGCCGAGCACCGCAATTTCACCCGCGCCGCCGAAGCGCTGCATGTGTCGCAGCCGACGCTGTCGCAACAGATCAAGCAATTGGAAGACAGCTTGGGCGCGCCGCTGCTCGATCGCTCCGGGCGCAGCGTCAGCCTGACGGATGCGGGGCAAGCCTATGTGCGCTTTGCGCGGCTGGCGTTGCAGGACCTGCAAGCCGGCACCCGTGCGATGCATGACGTGCAAGACCTCAGCCGCGGGCACCTGCGCCTGGCGATCACGCCGACGTTCACGGCCTACCTGATCGGCCCTTTGCTGGCGCGCTTCCACGGGCTGTATCCGGGCATCAGCCTGAGCGTCGAGGAACTGACCCAGGACCGCATCGAGGCCGCGCTGGGCGAGGACTTGCTGGATATCGGCATCGGCTTTACCGGCGAACATGGCGCGGATATCGACTGCGAAGCGCTGTTCGACGAGGCGTTGAGCGTGGTGGTGCGGGCCGATCATCCCGAGGTGGATCGCCTGGCGTGGTTCGAGCAGCCGCTGGTGCTGCTCGATCCGGGGTTTGCCACGCGCCGCTATATCGATGACTACTGCCGCCAGCAAGGCGTGAAACCGCGCATCGCCATACAGGCCAATTCCATCAGCGCGATCATTGAAGTTGTGCGCAACACGTCACTGGCAACCATCCTGCCTCAGGCGCTCGCCGAGGCGCAGGCTGGATTACGCGCCGTGGCCATCGAGCCGCCGTTGCCACACCGCACGGCGGCGCTGCTGAGCCGCCGAGGCGCCTATCGCAGCGCCGCGTGCGCGGCATTTGTCGCGTTGATCAAGGCGCCGCCAGCCACTGACTGACGATGCCCTCATACACCCCGGTCGCCACGCTCAGGTGCAGCCATTGGTCGACGTAGCTTTTCCAGGCCACATCGTCGCGGGGCAGCAGGAAGGCTTTCTGGCTGTACTGCATCTGCCGCTCGGGGTTGACCGCACACAGCCCCGGCTTTTGCTTTTGCTGGTAACGCGCTTCGCTGGCGTCGGTGATCATCACGTCGGCCTTGCCCGCCAGCAGCTCGTCAAAAATCGTCACATTGTCGTGCAGGCGTATCTGCGCCTGGCCCAGGTGAGCGCGGGCGAACACCTCGTTGGTGCCGCCCGCCGGCTCGATCACCCGCACCTGGGGCTGGTTGATCTGCTCGACGCTCTGGTAGCGCTGCACGTCGGCGCAGCGCACCAGCGGGATCTTGCCGTCGACACCCAGCGGCTCGCTGAAGAAGGCTTTTTTCTGGCGTTCCAGCGACACCGAAATACCGCCCACGGCAATGTCGCAGCGTTGCGCAAGAAAATCCGGCATCAGGGTTTTCCAAGTGGTGGGCACCCAGGTAATCGTCGCGTTGAGGCTCTTGGCCAGGGACTCGGCCATGGCGATGTCGATGCCTTGATAGCGGCCATCGGCACGCAGCGAGGTGTAAGGCATGTAGTCGCCGGTGGTGCACACCGTCAGCGTGCCACGCTCGATCACCTGGTCGAGGCGTGACGGGCTGGTATCGGCCAGCGCGGTGGTTGCCACGCTTGCCAGTACACACAGGGCTAGAGGAGCTTTCATGCGGTCGAGTCCTTGGGGCAGGTCGGGCGGTCATTATTTCCAGCGCAGGGCAGGGTGGCAAGGCACACCCCATACGTGCCGGATTATCAACGGCAGGAGTCGACGGGCTTTCGACCTTTTTTTCACGTTGCGGTGGTTAAGCTGCGGATCAAGGACGTTTACTTTCGTCATATCCATATGAGCCCGCGATGTCGCCACAGCCTCCATCTTCCATCGAGACCGAATTCACCGAGCGCTATGACCGTGAGCATGCCAGGGTCTGCGGTGCTACACGCCCGCTTGGCCTGTTGCAGCGCCTGGCCGCGTGGCGCGATGCACGGTTGGTGCGCCATGCGTTGAAGGTAGCCGGAGAACCGGGATTGATCCTGGACCTGGCCTGCGGGTCCGGGCGGTTCTGGCCGGTGCTGGGCGAGCACGTCAACCGGGTGATCCTGGCCTCGGACAGTTCCCAGGACATGCTCGACCATGCCCGCACCCATCATCCGGCGGCGTTGCTCAAACGTGTCAAGACATTCCCCGGCTCGGCGTTTTCCATCGGCCTTTCAGCCAATGCGGTGGATTGCATCTTCTGCCTGGAGTTGTTTCGCCATGTGCCCAACACCGAGGTGCGCCTGGCGTTGCTGCGCGAATTTCACCGGGTCAGTCGCGACACCGTGATTGTGTCCGTGAACGCGCGCACGCCGGTTGAGGATGAGTTTCGCCAGGCGGGTTTCAAGGTCTTGAATCGCCGGGAGTTCCTGCCGGGCTCCACGCTATGGTCTGTCTATGTCCTGGGTAAGAGGGGATAACTCCCGCTTGTCGGACTATTCTTCATTTCCTGTCTGAGTTTTCATGGTTGCCTGTGCACTGCGGATGCTCGCAAGTCCCTTTCGCGATATATACTGCGCGCCATTCTTCAAGGGAGAGCCGTGTGGCCATCGATATTCACTGGATCTGCGACAACGATAGCCTCGGCCAGCATTGCGCCCAATGGCAGCAGTTGCCATTCGTCGCCCTCGACACCGAATTCATGCGGGTCGACACCTTCTACCCCATTGCCGGGCTGATCCAGATCGGTGATGGCGTGCGCGCTTACCTGATCGATCCCCTGACCATCGACAACTGGGCACCCCTGGCCGCCTTGCTGGAAAACCCGGGCGTGATCAAGGTGGTACACGCCTGCAGCGAAGACCTGGAAGTGCTGCTGCGCCTGACCGGCAGCCTGCCGGCGCCATTGTTCGACACGCAGTTGGCCGCGGCGTACCTGAACCTGGGTTTCTCCATGGGTTACTCGCGACTGGTGCAAGCGGTGCTCGACATCGACTTGCCCAAGGGCGAGACGCGCTCGGACTGGCTGCAGCGGCCATTGTCCGAAACCCAAGTGAGCTATGCCGCCGAAGACGCCGTGCACTTGGCCGAAGTGTATATCCGCCTGCGCCCGCGTTTGTCAGACGACAAGTACGCCTGGGTACTGGAAGACGGTGCCGAACTGGTGGCCAACCTGCGTCGCGAAGTCGACCCGTACGAGGTGTACCGCGACGCCAAGCTGGCCTGGAAGCTGTCGCGCGCCCAGCTCGCCGTACTGCGTGAACTGTGCGCCTGGCGCGAGCAGCAAGCCCGTGCCCGTGACCTGCCGCGCAACCGCATCATCCGTGAACACTCGTTATGGCCCCTGGCCAAATCCCAGCCGGATAACCTCGCCGCCCTGGGCAAGATCGAAGACATGCACCCGCGCACTGTGCGTCAGGATGGCCAGTTCCTGCTGGACCTGATCAAGCGTGCGGGCAGCGTGCCCATGGACCAATGGCCACCTGCTGTGCCTGAACCGCTGCCGGTCGATGCCGCTGCGCTGATCAAGCAACTGCGCGCCCTGGGCCAGGCCGAAGCCGAGCGCCTGGACATGGCGCCGGAACTGATGCTGCGCAAGAAAACCCTCGAAGCCCTGGTTAAAAGCGGCTACCCCGATGGGCCTTACCAATTGCCAGACTCGCTGCGTGGCTGGCGCCGCGAGTTGATGGGCCAGGCGCTGCTGGACAGCCTGGCCACTGCCGGAGAACAGCCTTGAAACGTATTTGCTCCATTTATCGCAGCTTGAAAAAAGACGGCATGTACCTCTACGTCCTCAAAAGTGATGCCTTGGAGCGGGTGCCAGAGCCGCTGATGGCGGCCTTCGGCAAGCCGCATCATGCATTCGACATGGTGCTGACACCGGAGCGCAAGCTGTCGCGCGAAGACATCGCCGTGGTCCTGGAAAACCTCGACAAGCAGGGCTACCACCTGCAAATGCCGCCGGCCGAGGACGAGTACATCGAACACTTGCCCGAAGAGCTGCTGCGCCGCAACGACCCGATGTAGTTCGGTGGGTGCCCGGTGTCGGGCACATTTTTCAACGCAATCGTAATGAGTTGGCGGTGGCCGTAAGGATGCGGGCGGCCGTCTGCACTGTTTTTGAAAGGTTTGAACCATGCGTGTTCTGATTGCTGAACAGGATCACCCGCTCTACGCCCAATTGCTTCGCGAAGCCGCGCCGGACCTCGAGGTGCTGACCAGCGGCGACTCGGCCGAGCTCTCGCGCCTGGCCGCCGATTGCCCGGTGTGGCTGGGCCAGCCGGACCTGTTGGCGACGCTGTTGCGCCAGGGCCATCACCCGCAATGGTTGCAATCGACCTGGGCTGGCATCACGCCGCTGCTGGCCGAAGGCCTGCCGCGTGATTATCGCCTGACCCGCGCGGTCGGCATCTTTGGGCAGGTCATGGCCGAATTCGTCCTGACCTACCTGCTCGGCCACGAACGTGAAGTGTTGGCGCGGCTGGTCAGCCAGGTCGAGCGCAAGTGGGACAACCGCATGGGCCAGAGCCTGGCGGGGCGCAAGGTATTGGTGGTCGGTACCGGCGACATTGGCCAGAGCGTGGCGCAGTTCCTGTTGCCGTTTGGCGTGAAGCTGTACGGCATTGCCAGCACCGCTCGCGAGCAGGCGCCATTTATCGAAGTCGCCGGGCTCGATCAGTTGGGCCGACTCGTGGGCGAGGTGGATTATGTGATCAACCTGCTGCCCAACACGCCCGAAACCCATGATCTGTACGATGCCGCACTGTTCAAGCAATTCAAGCCGACCGGATTGTTCATCAACGTCGGGCGCGGTGTGGCGGTGGTCGATGCCGACCTGGTCGAAGCCCTGAAAGAAGGCCACCTGGCCGGAGCGGTGATCGACGTGTGCCGCCAGGAGCCGCTGCCGCAGCGCCACCCGTTCTGGACGGCGTGGGGCTTGTTGTTGACAGGGCACAGCTCGGCGCCGACCTCGCCGTCGATGATGGTGGAACTGTTCGTGCAGAACGTGCGTGCGTACCAGGCTAAACAAGCCCTGCGCGGCGAAGTGGATTTCGAGCGCGGCTACTGATACGAACGCGGGCGCGGACAAAATGTGGGAGGGGGCTTGCCCCCGATAGCAGTGTGTCAGTCAATGCATAAGTTGGCTGATCCACCGCAATCGGGGGCAAGCCCCCTCCCACATGGGTTCTGCGCATAACTCAGAGAGTGAAGTCACCTTCCGAGACCAGCTCGCTCAGCGGCTTGCGCGGGCTCGGCGCCTCGCGGCCCTGCAGGTACTCCGGCAGGCTCGATTTATCCCCCAGCTTGCCGATGGCCACGGCGGCGTGCAGTGCATAACCTTGCGGAATCTTCAGCTCCTTGCGGGTCAATTCCTGATCGAAGCCGGCCATGCCGTGGGTGTGCCAGCCGTCGATGCTGGCTTGCAGGGCCAGGTGGCCCCACGCGGCGCCAGTGTCGAAGGTGTGCCACAGGGCAGGGGTTTCTTCCGTGGCGCCGGGGGCGATGAAGTCGGTTTTCGAGGCGATGATCACCAGCGCCGACGCATGCTGCGCCCAGCCCCGGTTGAATTCATTCAGCAGGCCCAGGAAACGTTCCCAATCCGGCGTATCGCGGCGGGCATAAAGAAAGCGCCATGGTTGTGAGTTGTAGGCCGACGGTGCCCAGCGCGCGGCCTCGAAGAAGCTCAGCAACGTTTCCTGGGAGATGCTCTCGCCGGTGAAGGCGCGAGGCGACCAGCGTTCGGTGAACTGGGTATGGATTGGATAGTCGGCAATACGTGTCATAAGCAGTTCCTGAGCGTCATTTAGGCGCTCAAAACTACTGCGCTGCCACTAGACTGACAAGTGTTGTTACACCGCCAGTCGACAGCGCTTGGCCCCAAGGGGCTTGGGCACTAGACTGGCGACCTTTCCACCTACCGATACTGATGCAGAGCCATGGCCGCCAAAGTCGAACCTTTCTGGATACGCAAGACCCTTGAACACCTCGACCAGGAGGAGTGGGAGTCGTTGTGCGATGGCTGTGGCCTGTGCTGCCTGCAAAAGCTTGAGGATGAAGACGACAACAGCGTCTATTACACGCGTATAGCCTGCAAACTGCTGGACCTGAAAACCTGCCAGTGCACTGACTATCCCAATCGTCGCGCGTCGGTGCCGGACTGTATCCAGCTCACGCCGGGGCAGGCCGACCAGTTCAAATGGCTGCCGCCCACCTGCGGCTACCGCCTGGTCAGCGAACGCAAGGATCTGCCGCTCTGGCACCACCTGGTCTGCGGCGACCGCGACGCCGTGCACCACGAACGCATTTCCCAGTCCGGGCGCATGCTCAGTGAAGGCAGCGTGCCAGAGGATGACTGGGAGGATTACCTCATCTTCCGCGCGGGTTGAACGAGGAGTGCCTATGAGGGTGGGATTCAAGCTGGCAACCTGTGCCCTGTTGCTGGTGCTGAGCATGCCGGCGTGGAGCGCCAGGAAAGTCGACCTGGATTACCACGTCAAACTCCTGCCCCAGAGCGATCAGGCCGAAGTGCGCGTGAGCCTGTCCCAGGGTTCGGCGGTGCGCAGCCTGGATTTTGACCTTGGCGGCGAAGGCCACTACAGCGACTTCAAGGCCGATGGGCGATGGAAGGTCAGTGGTGCTCGTGGTGTTTGGCAACCTGGCGCCGACAAGGCCAGCCTGACCTACCGCGTACGCCTCACCCATGGGCACAAACCGGGCGTCTTCGAGGCGCGGATAACGCCGGGCTGGGCGCTGTTTCGTGGCGATGACCTGGTACCCACCGCACGGCTGGATCAACAGGACGGCGTCGAGCTGGTCTCGCGGCTGATGTTCGAACTGCCGCCGGGTTGGAAAAGCGTCGAGACCGCCTGGCCGCGCATCGGCAAGAACAGATTCCGCATCGACAACGTGTCCCGCTTGTTCGACCGCCCCACTGGCTGGATGCTCGCGGGCAACCTGGGCAGCCGCCGCATGCGCCTGGGGGAAACCGATGTGACCGTGAGCTCGCCCAAGGGCCAGGGCATGCGGCGCATGGATGTGCTGACGCTGCTGACCTTCGTCTGGCCGCAAGTGGAAGCCGCCTTCCCGCGCCACCCGGCCAAGTTGCTGGTAGTGGGCGCCAGCGATCCGATGCGCCGTGGCGCATTTGCCGCGCGTGACTCGATCTACCTCAACAGCCGCACGCCGCTGGTCGGCGAAGACGGCAGCAGCCCGTTGATCCGCGAAGTGGTGCAGGCCATCGCCCGCTTCAATGACCACGACACCAGTGACTGGATCAGCGAGGGCCTGGCCGAGTACTACGCCATCGAACTGGTACGCCGCGCCGGAGGTATCACCGATGAGCGGTATCAGGCGATACAGGCGCGCTTGGCCAGGGAGGGCAAGGACGTGACCAGCCTGCGCGGGGAGCACGTCAGCGGCGCGACGGTGTCACGGGCGGTGGTGGTGTTGCAGGAACTGGACCGGGAAATCCGCGTGAAAACCCACAACAAGCGCTCGCTGGATGACCTGGCGCAAGCGGTAATGCGCGACGACAGCATTACCACGAAGGCGTTTGTGCAGTTGGCCGAGAACATCATCGGCGAGTCATCGGTGGTACTCGACAGCAAGTTGCTACGCTGAGTCCCAGGCCGTGCACAAAGCAAAATGTGGGAGGGGGCTTGCCCCCGATAGCGGTGGGTCAGCTGGAAATAGGCTGACTGACACTCTGCTATCGGGGGCAAGCCCCCTCCCACATTTTCAGATCAGCCTGTGGTTTTAACGGCCTTCTCAGTCGCCACTTCGGCCTTGGTCTTCAGGTTTTTCAGCTCCGCGCCCGCCCGCTCGATCTTTGTGCGTACGCTGTTCATCTCCTGGCGGCCGTGCTCCAGCTTGTCCTTGAGCGAGCAATGCCCGGTGAAGCCACGGACCAGCGCCATGCCGCCGATTGCCACCTGGATCAGCCCGAAGATTCCGCCACGGCGCAGGCCTTTGCCGGCCATTATCGCTCCACCGGCCACCGAGCCGATGCGTTCCCAGCCATGCACGTTTTGTGTGCGGGAGGCTGCGGGCTGCTGATGTTCGATGATAGGTCGCAGGTTTTGGCTGTCGCTCATGATCCGTCTCCAACAAAGGCAAGTGTAAATAGCTGACTGTTCCCCAGCGCCGGATGTTCCCGATATTTCAGTATTTGGGGCCCGAGCGGGTGTTGTTGCCCTTGGCCAGGCGGTCGTAGAGCACCACGTTGACGGTGGCGGCGAGGTTCATGCAGCCGGTGGTCGGAATGTAGACCACGTCTTCGCACCAGTCGCGGATCTCTTTATCCAGCGAGCCGTCCTCCGGACCGAAGATATACAGCGCGCGGTCGGGGTGGGTGTATTCGGGCAGCGGACGGGCGCCTTCCACCAGTTCCACCGCGACAGGAATGCAGCCCAGCGGCAGGATCTTTTTAAGGTCATCGATGCCGATCAGCGGGATATCGTGATGAACCTTCTTGGTGTCGGTGACGAAATCCCGCGCGCGCTCGTAACGCACGCCGGTGTAGAACACCGAAGCCACGCCGTAGCAGCCGGCGGCGCGCATCACCGAACCGACGTTTTCAGGGGATTTGGGGTTGTACAGGCCGATGCAGCTGTAGCGTTTATTGCCCACGGGGAAAGGTGCCTTGGAGAAAAACCGCGATTATACGGCCTTGGGGCATCGTGGTGCTGGGGCGATCGCTATCGGGAGCAAGCCCCCTCTCACATTTGACTGTGTTCACAATCATAATGTGGGAGGGGGCTTGCCCCCGATGAGGCCAGAACAGGCAACAAAATCCTCAGTCGTCCTTCTTCATCAACCCCGCCAACGCCGCAAACGGGTTGTGCGTGGCCTTGGCAATCGTCGGGCTGCTGGTGGAGCCTTCGCCGAAATACTGCTGGTCGGTATAGCGCGAGTGCTCGTTGTCATGACAGTACAGGCAGAGCAACTCCCAGTTGGAGCCGTCCTGGGGGTTGTCGTCATGATTGTGGTTGCGGTGATGCACGGTCAGTTCGCTCAGGCGCTTGCCGGCGAATTCGCGGGCGCAGCGGCCGCACACGTGGGGGTACATTTTCAGGGCTTTGTCGCGGTAGCCCATTTCCCGGTCGCGCTGGGCATCGGCGAGGATGCGGTCCAGCTTGGCGGTGTGGGAGGGCGGGTTGGTCGAGCTCATCATGGCTCCTGGCTATTGGGTGGTCACGGACAGGTTGATTCTAGCTAATCACGGCGCAATTAGCCCTTGAGCTTTTCCGCAATCCAGATGGTGTGCCGCGTGCCTTTGTTGCCGTGGGCAAACACCTGCACCTCTTCGGCCTTGAAACCGGCCTTGCGCAGTTTGTCGCTGAACAGTTTGTCGGCGCTGGCCGACCACACGGCCAGCACGCCCTTGGGGCGCAGGGCCTTGGCACAGGCGGCCAGGCCACCGGCCGAGTACAGCCAGCTGTTGGCCTTCTGCGTGAGGCCTTCGGGGCCGTTGTCCACATCGAGCATGATCGCATCGAAACCCTGGGGTTCGGCCTGCAGCACCTTGGCCACGTCGTCCAGGCGGATCACCGTGCGCGGGTCAAGCAAGGGGCGGCCGGACTTTTCGCCCAGCGGGCCACGGTTCCACTCCACCACACCGGGCACCAGTTCGGCGACGACCACTTCGGCGCTCTTGCCCAGATGCTTGAGCGCCGAAGCCAGGGTAAACCCCATGCCCAAGCCTCCGATCAACACCCGCGAACCCGGGCGGCCGGCGACTTTGCGGCAGGGAATTTCCGCCAGGGCGTCTTCGGAACCGTGCATGCGCGTGTTCATCAACTGGCCACCGTCACCGCCCTGGATCTTGATGACGAAATCCTCGCCGTATTCGAACAGGCACAAGGCACCGCCGTTGTCGGGGATCGGAGTGGTGTCGAGCAGAACGAAACGTTTCATGGAAATCTCATTGGGAAGGGCATTCTTGCGCGGTTGGGAGTAGCCTTGTGACATTCCGGTCAGGCCATGGAGCCATCGATGAAGTGCAGCATTCTAACGGTCATTGTGCTTGGCGCGCTCACATTGGGTGCGGTGCAGGCGCAGGAGTTGCAAACCGTACCGGTCGCACCCGCGCCAACCCCCGGCGCGCCGGGGACGCCAACGCCCACGTTGTACCCGCAGGTCACGCCGCCCGTGGTGCCTAAAACCAACGGTTCGCCGCCCCTGGCGCCCATCGTGCTGCCGGCGCCGCCCAAGGACCAGACCGTCCCGGCCTTGCAGCAGAACGACAGCAAGCCGAAGACGCCGGGCGGTTAAAACTGTTGCGACAGCAGTTGCCCGTCCGCCATGCGCAAGCGCTTGGACAGGGCGATGGCAATCGCACGAATGATCTTGGCCGCCACCCTGGGCGCTTCGTTGAGCATTTTTTCCAGCGCGTCCTTGCCCAGGTTCAGCAGCACACAGTCGCTGGCCGCGATGCAACTGGCCGAGCGCCGTTCGCCGTCGAGCACCGCCATTTCGCCAAAGGCCCGGCCGCTGCGCAGGGTGGCGATGGTCAAGCGTTCGCCGGTGTGGTTGGTTTTCTGCACCGCCACCTGGCCGCTGTGGAGGATGCACATGAAGGTGCCGGCATCGCCCTCGAGGAAAATCACTTCGTCCCGGGCAATGCTGCTGATGTTGAAGTAGCCCGCGGCAATATGAAAATCTTCCGGCAGCAGCGGGTCGAACAGGCCGCAGTCCATCAGCATGTCGCGGATTTCTTGGTTCAGCAGGGTGGGTTCTGACATAGCTGCAATCTTGGTCCATCAATTTGGTAGGCGGTCCTGTGTTCAGACAGGACCGCCTGGCTAAGTTCCTAAATCACTTCCAGCGCCTTGAACACAAAGGCGTATTCGAGCGCTACGTCACGTAATCCCTGGTAGCGACCGCTCATGCCCCCGTGCCCGGCACCCAGCTCGGTCTTGAGCAGCAGCAGGTTGTCGTCGGTCTTGGTGTCGCGCAGCTTGGCTACCCACTTGGCCGCTTCCCAGTACTGCACGCGGCTGTCGTTGTAACCGGCAATCACCAGCAGATGCGGGTAGGCCTGGGCACGCACGTTTTCGTACGGCGCATACGCCTTGATGCGCGCATACACCTCGGGCTCCTGCGGGTTGCCCCATTCGTCGTACTCGGTGACGGTCAGCGGCAGTTCCGGGTCGAGCATGGTGTTGAGCACGTCCACAAACGGCACTTCTGCAATGGCCGCCTGGAACAGCTCCGGACGCTGGTTGAGCACGGCGCCAATCAACAGGCCGCCAGCGCTGCCGCCGCTGATCGCCAGTTGCCGGGAGGTGGTCAGGCCCAGGGCAATGAGGTGTTCGGCGCAGGCGATGAAATCGCTGAAGGTGTTCTGTTTGTGTTCCTGCTTGCCGTTGCGATACCAGGCTTCGCCCAGTTCGCCGCCGCCGCGCACATGGGCGATGGCAAACGCCACGCCACGGTCCAGCAGGCTCAGGCGTGCGTGGGAGAACCACGGGTCGAGGCTTTGGCCGTAAGCGCCGTAGCCATACAGGTACAACGGCGTGGGCTTGCCAAGCTGGTCACGCTTGACCACCAGGCTGATCGGCACCTGGGTGCCGTCGGCGGACGTGGCCCACAGGCGTTGGCTGACGTAGTCGTCGGCATTGAACACACCGAGTACCGGGGTTTGCTTGAGCACCTGTTGGGCACCGCTGGCCAGCTCCAGTTGGCGCACCTGGGCCGGGCGGTTCAGGGCTTCATAGCGCAGTCGGATCTTGTCGCTGGCAAATTCCAGGCTGTTCTGTACGTAGAGGCTGTAAGCCGCGTCGGGCAATTCCACGCGGTAGGCCGGCACGCCCTGAGGGTGCACTTCGATCACCGGCAGGCCGCCAATGCGCAGGCTCAAGGTCATGGCGCTGGCGTTCAGGCTGACGCCGTCCAGCATCACCTCGTCGCTGTGGGGGATCAGGTTCTGCCAGTCGGTTTCGGTGGGTACCGTGCCCGTGTCGGCGGCGACGAACAGCGCGTAGTTGATACCGTCGCGGTTGCTGCGGATAAACCAGGTCCACTGGCCGTTCAGCTGGCCGTGATCGACATCGTATTCGTGGTCTTCCACCCGCGGCGCCAGGCAGGTGAAACCCAGGTGCGGCTGGTCGGCATCCAGTGCCCAGATTTCGCTGGTGGTCTTGCTGCCCAGGGCCAGCAGCAACTGGCGCTCGGAACTGGAGCGGTAGCAATGCAGGAAGAAACGTCCGTCGGGTTCGTGGAACACTTCCTGCGCCGCCGTGCCGTCCAGGCGGTAGCGATAGAGTTTGTGCGGGCGATGGGTGTCGTCCAGTTCGCCGAAGAACAGCGTGAGGCTGTCGTTGGCCCAGGTCATGCTGCCGTCGCAGTTTTCGAACGCCAGTTCACTGACCTTGTCGGTCGCCAATTCCTTCACGTACAGGGTGAAGATCTCTTCACCGCTGGTGTCGAGGCTGTAGGCCAGGCGCTGATGGTCGGGGCTGATGCTGAATGCGCCGAGGGAGAAAAAGCCGCCATTGGCCAGCACGTTCGGGTCCAGCAGCAGCTCTTCGCTGCTCTCATCCACTTGGTTGCTGTCATCGGCCGGGCGGCGGCAGCGGTAGTGGCGCGCGTATTCGTCACCGGCGGTGGTGCGGGTGTAATACAGATACGGGCCCCAGGGGGAGGGCAGGGACAAGTCGGTTTCCTGGATGCGGCCCTTGATTTCTTCGAACAGGCTCTCGCGCAGCGCCTGCTGGTCGGCGAGCTGTGCCTCCTGCCAGGCGTTCTCGGCCTTGAGGTAATCGAGGACTTCGCTGCTATCACGTTCCTGCAGCCAGGCGTATGGGTCTGGGTCTGGGCCTGGGGCCTTGCGGGCAATCGGTGCGGTCGAAATAGGCATGGATAATTCTCTATCTGGCGGACGGTGGCCGGCATTGCAGCCGCGACACGCAAAAGCCGTTATCATAGCCGCCTCTTTGCCAGCCTTGCCATGGACACCATGACCGAGAACGACTATCTGACCGCTTGGGGCCTTTACGCCTTCGCCGCTTTGGGCTGCCTGTTGGTGTGGTGGCGCATGACCCGCTGGATCTGGCGCTGGCTGCGCGAGCCGTTGCAGTTACTGATGGCGGTGCTGTTACTCAGCCCCACCATCGTCGACCCGATCAAGACCCAGTTCGCCCCGGCCGTGGCGATCACGGCCCTGGACCTGCTGCTCAAGGTCGGCAATAACGCCTGGCGCGCCATCTCCGATCTGTTCATGTACACGATGATCGTGTTCGGGCTGTACATCGTGTTCGTGTTGATCCGCTGGCCTATCGAGCGCGCCGCCAAGGCCCGTCGCGAGCGCAAGGCTGCCACGGATGCCGCGTTGGCCGCCGAGCCGGAAGAAGACGAACCCTTCCGTCGCCCGGCGCCCACTGGTGGCATGCGGGTCGAACCGCGCCTTTAACGTTGTCCGCCCTGCAGCGAGAGCCCTGGCATGTGTGAATTATTGGGCATGAGTGCCAACGTCCCCACCGATATCGTGTTCAGCTTCACCGGGCTGATGCAGCGGGGTGGGCGCACCGGCCCGCACCGCGACGGCTGGGGCATCGCCTTCTACGAAGGCCGTGGCCTGAGGTTGTTCCAGGACCCGGCGGCGAGCAGCGAGTCGGAAGTCGCGCTGCTGGTGCAGCGTTACCCCATCAAGAGCGAAGTGGTGATCGGCCATATCCGCCAGGCCAACGTCGGCAAGGTGAGCCTGGCCAACACCCATCCGTTCGTGCGCGAACTGTGGGGGCGCAACTGGTGTTTTGCGCACAATGGCCAACTGGCGGACTTCAACCCCCGCGCCACCTTCTACCGGCCCGTCGGCGACACCGACAGCGAAGCGGCGTTCTGCGACCTGCTTAACCGCGTGCGCGAAGCCTTTCCGGAGCCGGTGGACATCGAGCAGATGCTGCCGGACCTGATCGCCGCCTGTGCCGAATACCGCAGCAAGGGCGTGTTCAACTGCCTGCTCAGCGATGGCGACTGGCTGTTTTGCTACTGTTCGACCAAGCTCGCGCAGATTACCCGACGCGCGCCGTTTGGCCCGGCCCGCTTGAAAGATGTCGACGTGATCGTGGATTTCCAGGCCGAAACCACCCCTAATGACGTAGTGACGGTGATCGCCACCGAGCCGTTGACCGACAACGAAAACTGGACCCGCTACGAGCCGGGCCAATGGAGCCTGTGGCGGCGCGGTGAATGCGTCAGCCAGGGCGTTACCGAATAAGGAATCGACCATGTTGCTCAGTTATCTGCGGTTGGTGCTGTTTGCCATTGGCTTGTTGGTTGGCGTGCAAGTGCCGGGGTTTATCAACGATTACGCCAAGCGCGTCGAAGCCCACCTGATCGAGGCCCAGACCGGCCTGCGCGGGTTTGAGTCCACCGCGCAGCAGTTCTTCAACGGTGACCTGCAAGCCCTGGTGGCACATTACCGCGCCAGCGATGACCCGGTGTTCCAGAGCGACGCCAGCAGCCTGGGTGCGATGCTTGATCGCCAGGTGGAGCTGGACAAGCAATTCCAGGCCATGCAAGGCCCCTGGTACATCCGCGCCCTGCAAGTGGCGGTGGCTGCCGATCCGGATATCCGCCTGGAAACCTGGAATGGCTACAGCTACCAGATCCTGTTGACGCCCGAAGCCATGGGCTGGGGCCTGGGCGGGGCGATGCTGTTGTCGTTCGGCATCGAATGCCTGTATCGACTGATTGACTGGGTGGTACTGGGCGGCCGGCGCCTGCGCCAGAGCCGGCCGATCGAAGAGCGGGATTTGAAAGGCCTCTAAACCTTCACTCAATCCAATGTGGGAGGGGGCTTGCCCCCTCCCACATTTGTATCCGGTTCATTCAATGGCTCAGCACCATCCGCGCTTCGCCGACCTCCTCGGCATAGCGGGCAACGACGGTCTGGCACAACCCCACAATCTCCTCCACCAGTTCCACCCCGACCCGCCACGACACCACCACCTGCAGGTTCGGCAGTTTCTGCGCCATCGGCAGCATCACCAATTCCCCCCTCGCCAGTTCCTCACTCACCAGCACCGGCGGCAGCGCGCCAATGCCGAAACCATCGCGCAGCAAACGAGTGATGGCTGATACCGAGTTAACACAATTCATCCGCGGCGCGGCGACGCCATTGGCCTGCATCAGGCTCAGCACATCCTGGTGCGGATGGGAGTTTTTCGAGTAGGTGATGATGCGTTCCTGAGCCAATTCGGCGAGGGACGCGTAATCGCGGTTGTAGATCGAGTGGCTGGCGACAATCCAGGCCATGGGATGGCTGGCCAATTCCAGGCTGCGGACGGTTTCGAGGCGCAGCAGGTCGGTTTGCAGGATCAGGTCGAGGAAGCCTTTTTGCAGCTGATCGCTTAAATTCAGTGCGGTATCGGCGACCAGCTCGATTTCCACCAGCGGGTACAGGTTCATCAACTCGGCGACCAACGGGCTCAGCCAGGTGTGGATCACGGTGTCCATCGCGCCGATGCGAATCCGTCCGACTTTGCTGCTGGTGGTTTCCAGCGACTGCTTCAAGCCCTGCATGGTCACCATCATCTGCTCGGCATAATCGAGCACCTTCAAGCCTTCCGGGGTCAGGCTGACGCCGCGCGAATCGCGCAGGAACAGCTTGACCCCCAACTCGCTTTCCAGCACGGCAATACGGCTGGAAATCGAAGCCTGGGTGGTGAACAGTTTTTCGGCGGTCAGGCGGAAACTCTTGAGCTTGGCCACCCAGACGAAGGTTTCGAGGAACTTCAAATTCATGGGATCAACTTTTTCTTATGCTTGGATCGGTTTTTATTAGTTGGACGCCGCACCGGGCCAGCGCCAAAAATCGAAGCGTTCCACGATAAGCGTCGTTGGGTTTGAGGACAACATCGTTGCGAGATGTTGGTAAAAGATCCCACACTACAAAAAAACAAAGCCTACAGGAGCGACCCCGTGAGCCGCCTGCTATTGAATTGCGACATCGGCGAGAGTTTTGGCAACTGGACGATGGGTCTGGACGCCGAAGTCATGCCGTTCATCGATTGCGCCAACGTGGCCTGCGGCTTCCATGCCGGCGACCCGAGCATCATGCGCAAGACCGTCAGCCTGGCGCTCAAGCACGGCGTAAAGATAGGCGCACACCCGGCCTACCAGGACCTGCAGGGGTTCGGGCGACGCTCCATGAATTACACGCCCCAGGAAATCCAGGACCTGCTGCACTACCAGATCGGTGCGCTGGATGGGATCTGCCGGGCACAAGGTGGTCGCGTCAGTTACGTGAAACCCCATGGCGCGATGTACAACGACATGATGGCCAACCCCGCACAGCTGCGCGCGGTGATCCAGTCCGTGGCCGCTTACGGCGACCTGCCGCTGATGGTGCTGGCCATGCGCGACAACAGCGCGGCCCAGGCCTTGGCTGATGAATTCGGCGTGAGCCTGTGGTTCGAAGCCTTTGCCGACCGCGCTTATGACAGCAAGGGCCATCTGGTTTCGCGCCAGTTGCCGGGCGCGGTGCACCATGATGCCGAGACCATCGTCAACCAGGCGGTGACCCTCTCCCGTGGCGAGGCGCTGACCGCCAGCGATGGCAGTGCGCTGGTGCTGCAAGCCAACACCTTGTGCGTCCACGGTGATAACGCCAGTTCGGTGGCGGCGGTGCAGCGTATCCGCCAGGCGTTGAAGCCAGCATGAAGCTACGGATTGAAGTGGTGGCCATCGACTGCCTGATGGTGCGGCTGTTCGATGAGATTGCCGAAGCCAACATGCCGTGGATGCTCGCCGCCACCCAGCGCCTGCGCAGCGGGTTTGGCAGTGCCTTGGTCGACCTGGTGCCGTCCTACACCACCCTGATGGTGCATTACGACCTCGCCGCGCTGGACCCGGCCCAGGCACGGGCACTGATCGACCAGGCGCTGACCGGCTTGCAGCCCCAGGCCTCGGGCGCTGGCCGCTGCCACGTACTGCCGGTCTGGTACGACCTGAGCGTCGGCCCGGAACTGACGTTGCTGGCCCAGCGCAGCGGGCTGGCGGTGGCTGAAGTGATTCGCCGCCACAGCACCCATACCTATCAAGTGTTTGCCCTCGGTTTCGCCCCCGGTTTCGCCTTTATGGGGCTGGTGGACGAGATCCTCGCCACGCCGCGCCTCAATACCCCGCGTAAGCGCGTGGCGGCCGGCAGCGTGGGGATTGCCGAGCGGCAAACCGCTGCCTACCCGGTGGTGTCCCCCGGTGGCTGGAACCTGATCGGGCGCACCCCGGCCAAACTGTTTGACCGCGAGCGTGACGGTTACAGCCTGATGCAGCCGGGCGACACGGTGCGTTTCGAGGCGGTCGGCCATGCGGAGTTCATCAACCTGGGAGGCGATGACACGCCTTTGGAGGCGCAGGCATGAGCCGCTTGATGATCGAGGCCAGCACGCCGCTGTGCCTGTTGCAGGATGCCGGGCGTTTCGGCGTGCGCCACTTGGGCGTGACCCAGGGCGGTGCGTTGGACTGGGTGTCGATGTCGTGGGCGAACTGGCTGCTGGGCAACGCGCTGGATGCGCCGGTGGTGGAAATCACCCTGGGCGGGTTTACCGTGCAGGCGCAGGAGTACTGCCTGCTGGCCCTGGCCGGTGCCGACCTTGGCGCCTTTATCGACGAACGCGCAATCAGCCCTGGGCGCAGTTTTATCCTGCAAAAAGGCCAGCGCTTGCGCTTTACCCAGCCGTTCAAGGGCGCGCGGGCTTACCTGGCGGCGCCGGGCGGGTTCGATGCGCCTGATGTGCTGGGCAGTTGTGCGACGGTGGTGCGTGAAGAACTGGGTGGCGTGGACGGTTTGGGCAAGGCATTGGCCGAAGGTGGGCGCTTGGCCTATTCCGGCACTGGGGGGGCGATGAAAGTGCTGACTCACCCGGATCTGCCATCCGCTGCCCCACTGGACGTGATCGTCGGCGCACAGATCGGCCAGTTCAGCGGCCAGAGCCTGTTCGATGCCTTCAATACCGACTGGGCCCTCGACAGCCGCGCCGACCGCATGGGCATGCGCCTGCTGGGCGCGCCGTTGCAATACCAGGGGCCGTCGTTGATTTCCGAAGGTATCCCCCTGGGCGCGGTCCAGGTCCCGCCGGATGGGCAGCCGATTGTGTTGCTCAATGATCGGCAGACCATTGGTGGTTACCCAAGGTTGGGGGCGTTGACGCCATTGGCGTTGGCGCGGCTGGCGCAGTGCCTGCCGGGGGAGAAAGTGCGCTTGGCACCGGTGGTGCAGGAAACGGCGCATCGACAGCACATCGAGTACTTGCGCCGGTTCAAATAACGCGGCAATTCAAAAATGTGGGGGGGGCTTGCCCCCGATGGCGGTGGTTCAATCACTGATGTGTTGACTGGCACACTGCTATCGGGGGCAAGCCCCCTCCCACATTGGATGTGTATTGAATGTGGGTTATTTGGACAAAAAGCGCATGCCTTCTTCCAAACCGCGCAACGTCAGCGGATACATCTGGTCTTCCACCAACTCCCGCACGATTCCCGTCGAGGCCGTATATCCCCAGGTGTCCTTGGGATAAGGGTTTATCCAGATCAGCTTCTTGTACTTGGCCATGAAGCGCTGCATCCACACGTACCCAGGCTCCTCGTTCCAGTGCTCCACGCTGCCGCCGGCCTGGGTGATCTCATAGGGCGCCATGGACGCGTCGCCAATGAAGATCACCTTGTAGTCAGCGCCGTACTTGTGCAGCAGGTCCTGGGTAGAGGTGCGCTCCGAGGTGCGGCGCTGGTTGTTCTTCCAGACCGACTCGTACACGAAGTTATGGAAGTAGAAGTACTCCAGGTGCTTGAACTCGGTCTTGCACGCGGAGAACAGCTCTTCGCAGATCTTCACGTGGGCGTCCATCGAGCCGCCGATATCGAACAGCAGCAACAGCTTGATGGTGTTGCGCCGCTCCGGGCGCATCTGGATATTCAGCAGCCCGGCGTCGCGCGCGGTGTGGTCGATGGTGCCATCGATGTCCAGCTCTTCGGCCGCGCCCTGGCGGGCAAACTTGCGCAGGCGGCGCAGGGCGATCTTGATGTTGCGCGTGCCGAGTTCCACCTGATCGTCGAGGTTCTTGTACTCGCGCTGGTCCCATACCTTCACCGCCTTGCCCTGACGCTTGCCGGCATCGCCGACGCGAATGCCTTCCGGGTTGTAGCCGCCGGAGCCGAAGGGGCTGGTGCCACCGGTGCCGATCCACTTGTTGCCGCCGGCGTGGCGTTCCTTCTGTTCTTCCAGGCGTTTCTTGAATTCCTCGATAAGCTTGTCGAGGCCGCCAAGGGACTGGATCTGCGCGCGTTCTTCATCGCTCAGCGAGCGTTCGAATTCCTTGCGCAGCCACTCTTCGGGGATCAGCGCCTGCAGGTGATCGTCGAGCTTTTCCAGGCCATTGAAGTAGGCGCCGAAAGCCCGGTCGAACTTGTCGAAATGCCGTTCATCCTTGACCAGGATCGCCCGCGCCAAGTAGTAGAACTCGTCCATGTCGGCGAAGGTCACGCGCTGTTTCAGCGCGTTGATCAGGTCGAGCAGCTCACGCACCGACACCGGCACCTTGGCGGCCCGCATCTCATTGAACAGGTTGAGCAGCATCAGCGATTACCGCGACGGCTCATGAACGCCAGACGCTCCAGCAATTGTACGTCCTGCTCGTTCTTCACCAAGGCGCCTGCCAGCGGCGGGATGGCCTTGGTCGGGTCGCGCTCGCGCAGCACGGCTTCGCCGATATTGTCGGCCATCAGCAGCTTGAGCCAGTCCACCAGTTCGGAGGTGGAGGGCTTCTTCTTCAGGCCCGGGACCTTGCGCACGTCGAAGAACACATCCAGCGCTTCGCTGACCAGGTCTTTCTTGATGTCCGGGTAGTGCACATCGACGATCTTCTGCAGGGTCGTGCGGTCGGGGAAGGCGATGTAGTGGAAGAAGCAGCGACGCAGGAACGCGTCCGGCAGCTCTTTCTCGTTGTTGGAAGTAATGATGATGATCGGGCGTTTCTTGGCCTTGATGGTCTCGTCGATTTCGTAGACGTAGAACTCCATCTTGTCGAGTTCTTGCAACAGGTCGTTGGGGAATTCGATGTCGGCCTTGTCGATCTCGTCGATCAGCAGGATCACCCGCTCCTCGGACTCGAACGCTTCCCAGAGCTTGCCCTTCTTCAGGTAATTGCGCACGTCGTGCACCTTGTCCACCCCCAGCTGCGAGTCACGCAGGCGGCTGACCGCGTCATACTCGTAGAGACCCTGGTGGGCCTTGGTGGTGGACTTGATGTGCCAGGTGATCAATTTGGCGCCGAAGGACTCGGCCAGTTGCTCGGCGAGCATGGTCTTGCCGGTACCCGGTTCGCCCTTGACCAGCAGCGGCCGCTCCAGGGTGATGGCGGCGTTGACGGCCAGTTTCAGGTCATCGGTAGCCACATAGGCCTGGGTGCCTTCGAACTTCATCGGTCATTCCTCGAATTCATCAATGCCCGACTATACCGCGCAGCCCCGGCGACTGTGAACGCAGACGGGCTATTCAGTCTCTGAATGGCCGGTCACGTCAGCCCGGTCAACGCAGTCAATGTGGGAGGGGGCTTGCCCCCGATAGCAGTGGTTCAGTCACAGATGTATAGACTGACACACCGCCATCGGGAACAAGCCCCCTCCCACAGTTTTAATCGGCGCTGGGCTTGGGTTGTTCATAACGGGCATTGAACGCCTGGATGAAGCCATTGCGCAAAATCGCGATCACCGCGGAAAACGCACTGACATTTTGCTGATGCACGCTGCCGCTCAGCTCCACGCGGGTGGCGAACTGGTTTTTGCGCTGGTTCTTCAACACCGTCTCGCTGGCGCCCACCACGGCCTCCCAGATCGAGCGGAAGATGTTCTTGTCTTTGTTTTCAACGTCCTGCTGCCAGTCGAACACCTCGACATCGCGCAGCAGCGGCTTGATATAGCCGGTCAGTTGGCCTTTTTCCGCCTGGGCTTCGACCACCACGTCGCCGGTTCCGGCCTTGAAGTCGAATTTGCCATAGGCCGAAGCAAAGTCATTCATGCGCTTGAGTTGCAGGTCACGGGCGCGAAAGCGCAGTTCAAACTCTTCGAAATCGCTCAGCGGGTCAAAGGTGGCGTTGGCTTCCAGCGGCGCCTGGCCTTGCAACAATGCCTTGCCTTCAAAGCGCGCGTCACGCTTGCCTTCCACGTCCACCACGTTGGTCAGGTTGTAGAAGCTGGCGTTGACCCCGGTGGCGTTGATGTTGACCTTGGGCTTGGAGTTGAAATTATGAAAGGCGATCTTGCCGTCTTCGATGCGCACCTCGTTGAGGGTGATCGGCAGCAGCTTGCTCAGTTGTTCCTGCCAGTCGGTGCCTTTACCGGTCTGGGACGCCTGCTTGTTGGCGCCACCGTCGACAAAATTGATTTCTGGCCGCACAAAATGCCCCTCGGCCACCACTGCATGGTCGTACCACAGGGAATGCCAGCTCACCGCAAATTCGATCAGCGGCGCCTTGACGAACGGCACCGGCACCTTGCCGTCCACCTTGACGATCTGCAGGCCGTTGATCCGGTAGGCGCCGCGCCATAACGCCAGGTCCACATCAGCAATTTCGCCACGGTAATCGCCCATGTCGGCGAGTTTTTCATTCAGGTAGTTGCGCACCAGGTAAGGCAGCGCGATGTTCACGGCAACCAGGACCAGCACCAGCCCGGCGACGGTCCAGAGCGGCCAACTGTAGCGACGTTTCATGGGGCAGTTCTCCTTGCTCGTAGGAGATGGACTGCTGTGAGAGGCGCAACGTTCCTCTGACTGGACGCCCAGGGGCACGAGGCATACCCTTGGGACCTTTCCGGACATTGCCCAATAGGACCCGTCATGAGCCGCATCTTTGCAGACAACGCGCACTCCATCGGTAATACGCCCCTGGTGCAGATCAACCGCATCGCACCGCGCGGGGTCACCATCCTGGCCAAGATCGAGGGGCGCAACCCAGGCTACTCGGTGAAGTGCCGCATTGGCGCGAACATGATCTGGGATGCGGAAAGCAGCGGCAAACTCAAGCCGGGCATGACCATTGTCGAACCCACCTCCGGCAATACCGGGATTGGCCTGGCGTTCGTGGCGGCGGCGCGCGGTTACAAACTGCTGCTGACCATGCCGGCGTCCATGAGCATCGAGCGCCGTAAAGTGCTCAAGGCCCTGGGTGCCGAGCTGGTGCTGACCGAACCGGCCAAGGGCATGAAAGGTGCGATTGAAAAGGCCGCTGACATTGTTGCCGGCGACCCGGGCACCTATTTCATGCCGGGCCAGTTCGAAAACCCGGCAAACCCGGCCATCCACGAGAAAACCACCGGCCCGGAAATCTGGGATGACACCGATGGCGCCGTCGATGTGCTGGTGGCGGGTGTGGGCACCGGAGGCACCATCACCGGCGTGTCGCGTTATATCAAGCAGACGGCGGGCAAGCCGATCCTGTCGGTGGCGGTGGAACCGCTCGTGTCGCCGGTGATCACCCAGGCGCTGGCCGGTGACGAGATCAAGCCCAGCCCGCACAAGATCCAGGGCATTGGCGCAGGTTTCGTGCCGAAAAACCTCGACCTGTCGATGGTCGACCGCGTAGAGCTGGTTACCGATGAAGAATCCAAGGCCATGGCCCGGCGCTTGATGCAGGAAGAAGGCATCCTGTGCGGCATCTCCTGCGGCGCCGCGATGGCCGTGGCGGTGCGCCTGGCCGAGAAACCGGAGATGCAGGGCAAGACCATCGTGGTGATCCTGCCGGACTCGGGGGAGCGCTACCTGTCGAGCATGCTGTTCAGCGATTTGTTTACCGAGCAGGAAAACCAGGCTTGATACAGGTCACTCTGTTTTTCCGGCCCTTCTGCATAATGCTCCAAGTGTTTATCATGGCTGGCTGCTACGTCTGGTTTCCCCGCGACGGGAAGCTGTTGGCCAGGCGCTTATTTCCAGGAGTTGCTGCATGACCTTTTCTTTGACCGCCAAACTGTCGGTGTTGCTGCTGTTTATCGGCAGCACGCTGTATGTGCACCTGCGCGGCAAGGCCCGTTTGCCGATGTTGCGCCAGTTCGTCAACCATTCGGCGCTGTTCGCCCCGTATAACGCCTTGATGTACCTGTTTTCCGCGGTGCCGTCCAAGCCCTACCTGGACCGCAGCAAGTTCCCGGAACTGGACGTGCTCAAGGACAATTGGGAAGTGATCCGCGAAGAGGCCATGCACCTGTTCGACGAGGGCTACATCCGCGCCGCCGAAAAGAACAACGACGCCGGTTTCGGTTCGTTTTTCAAGAAGGGCTGGAAGCGCTTCTACCTCAAGTGGTACGACAAACCCCTGCCATCGGCCGAGGCCCTGTGCCCGAAAACCGTGGCGCTGGTCAGCAGTATTCCCAATGTGAAGGGCGCGATGTTCGCGCTGTTGCCGGGCGGCAGCCACCTGAACCCGCACCGCGACCCGTTCGCCGGCTCCCTGCGCTATCACCTGGGCCTGTCCACGCCCAATTCCGACGACTGCCGCATCTTCGTCGACGGCCAGGTCTACGCCTGGCGCGACGGTGAAGACGTGATGTTCGACGAGACCTACGTGCACTGGGTGAAGAACGAGACCGAAAAGACCCGCGTGATCCTGTTCTGCGACATTGAGCGCCCGCTGAGCAACCGCGTGATGACTCGCGTCAACCGTTGGGTCAGCAAGCAGCTGGGGCGTGCAACCGCGCCGCAGAACCTTGACGACGAGCGCGTGGGTGGGATCAACCAGGCGTATGCCTGGAGCAAGACCTTCAGCGACAAGTTCAGCGGCCAGGTCAAACAGTGGAAGCGCAAGCATCCCAAGGCCTACCGCATCGCGCGCCCGGTGCTGGCGGTGGTTGTGCTGGTATTGCTGTGGAAGTGGCTGTTCGGCTGAGCCTGTTCTTGCCTTGAAATACAGTCAATGTGGGAGGGGGCTTGCCCCCGATAGCGGTGTATCAGTCAGCTTATCTTCAGCTGACCCACTGCCGTCGGGGGCAAGCCCCCTCCCACATTTGATCTCCAGTGTGACTTAAGAGGCAATCAACTGGCGCAGCACGTAGTGCAGGATGCCGCCTGATTTGAAGTACTCCACTTCATTGAGGGTATCGATCCGGCACAGCACCTCGACTTTCTCGCTGCTGCCATCTTCCCGGGTAATCACCAGTGTCAGGTTCATCCGTGGTTCGATCTCGACGTCCGTCAGCCCGAGGATATCGACCTTTTCCTTGCCGGTGAGCTTGAGGGATTTGCGGTTCTGGTCCAGCTTGAACTGCAACGGCAGCACGCCCATGCCCACCAGGTTGGAACGGTGGATGCGCTCGAAGCTTTCCGCGATTACCGCCTTGACCCCCAGCAGGTTGGTGCCCTTGGCCGCCCAGTCGCGGCTTGAACCGGTGCCGTATTCCTGGCCTGCGATCACCACCAGCGGTGTGCCCGACGCCTGATACTTCATGGCGGCATCGTAGATCGCCATCTTCTCGCCGGTCGGGATATACAGCGTATTACCGCCTTCTTCGCCGCCGAGCATTTCATTGCGGATACGGATATTGGCAAAGGTGCCGCGCATCATCACTTCATGGTTGCCCCGGCGCGAGCCGTAGGAGTTGAAGTCCCGTGGGTCCACGCCCTGCTCGCGCAGGTAGCGGCCGGCGGGGCTGTCGGTCTTGATGTTGCCGGCAGGGGAGATATGGTCGGTGGTCACCGAGTCGCCGAGCAGGGCCAGCACGTTGGCGCCCTTGATGTCTGCGATTACCGGCAGCGGGCCGCCGATATCGTCGAAGAACGGTGGGTGCTGGATATAGGTGGAGTCCTTCTGCCACACATAGGTTGCCGCCTGCGGCACTTCAATCGCTTGCCACTGTTCGTCGCCGGCAAACACCTCGGCGTACTCCTTGTGGAACATGCCCGTGCTGACCTGGGCCACCGCGTCGGCGATCTCCTGGCTGCTGGGCCAGATGTCCTTGAGGTACACCGGGTTGCCGTGCGGGTCGTTACCCAGTGGCTCGCTGCTGATATCGATCCGCACCGTGCCGGCCAGCGCGTAGGCCACCACGAGGGGCGGCGAGGCCAGCCAGTTGGTTTTCACCAGCGGGTGCACGCGGCCTTCGAAGTTGCGGTTGCCGGACAGCACCGAGGCGACGGTGAGGTCGGCTTGCTGGATGGCTTTTTCAATCGGCTCGGGCAGCGGCCCGGAGTTGCCGATACAGGTGGTGCAGCCGTAGCCCACCAGGTCGAAGCCGAGCTGGTCCAGGTATTGGGTGAGGCCGGCAGCCTTGTAATAGTCGGTGACCACTTTCGAGCCCGGCGCCAGGGAGCTCTTGACCCACGGCTTGCGCGTCAGGCCTTTTTCCACCGCCTTCTTGGCCAGCAGCCCGGCGGCCATCATCACGCTGGGGTTGGAGGTGTTGGTGCAGGAGGTGATGGCCGCGATCACCACTGCACCGTTTTTCAGGCGATAGGTGGTGCCTTCGTATTCGTAATCGGCTTCCCCCACCAGGTCGGCATTGCCCACGGCGACGCCGCCACCGCCTTCGCTTTCCAGGCGGCCTTCTTCCTTGCTGGTGGGTTTGAACTGCAGGTCGAGGAAGTCACTGAACGCCTGGCCCACGTTGGGCAGGGCGACACGGTCCTGCGGGCGTTTGGGCCCGGCGAGGCTGGCTTCGACGCTGCCCATGTCCAGCGCCAGAGTGTCGGTGAAAATCGGCTCCTGGCCGGCGTTGCGCCACAGGCCCTGGGCCTTGGTGTAGGCCTCGACCAGCTTGACGGTCTCAGCCGGGCGACCGGACAGGCGCAGGTAGTCCAGCGTCACCTCGTCTACCGGGAAAAAGCCGCAGGTCGCGCCGTATTCAGGCGCCATGTTGGCGATGGTGGCGCGATCGGCCAGGGGCAGGTCGGCCAGGCCGTCGCCATAGAATTCGACGAATTTACCCACCACGCCTTTTTTGCGCAGCATCTGGGTCACCGTCAGTACCAGGTCGGTGGCGGTGATGCCCTCTTTCAATTTGCCGGTGAGCTTGAAGCCGATCACTTCCGGGATCAGCATCGACACCGGCTGGCCGAGCATCGCCGCTTCCGCTTCGATCCCGCCCACGCCCCAGCCCAGTACGCCGAGGCCGTTGATCATGGTGGTGTGGGAGTCGGTGCCCACCAGGGTATCGGGGAAGGCGTAGGTGCGGCCGTCTTCATCCTTGGTCCACACGGTGCGGCCGAGGTATTCCAGGTTGACCTGGTGGCAGATGCCAGTGCCCGGCGGCACTACACTGAAGTTGTCAAAGGCGCTCTGGCCCCAGCGCAGGAAGGCGTAGCGTTCGCCGTTGCGCTGCATTTCGATGTCGACGTTCTGTTCAAAGGCATCGGCGTTGCCGAACTTGTCGACCATCACCGAGTGGTCGATCACCAGGTCGACCGGCGACAGCGGGTTGATGCGCTGCGGGTCGCCGCCGGCCTTGGCCACGGCGGCGCGCATGGCGGCCAGGTCGACCACGGCGGGCACGCCAGTGAAGTCCTGCATCAGCACGCGGGCGGGGCGGTACTGGATCTCGCGGTCGGACTGGCGTTGCTTGAGCCAGGCGGCGATGGCCTTCAGGTCAGTGCCGGTGACGGTCTTGGCGTCTTCCCAGCGCAGCAGGTTTTCCAGCAGCACTTTGAGCGACATCGGCAGCTTGTCCAGGTCACCCAGGCTCTTGGCGGCTTCGGGTAGGCTGAAATAGTGGTAGGTCTTGCTGTCTATCTGCAGGGTTTTAAGGGTTCTCAGGCTATCAAGGGATGACATTACATGACTCCTTTTGATCCGCACGGCCACGGACCTGACGGGACGAACAGAGCGTTCAACTTAGCGCGGTTTTGATTAGCAGGCTAATAACTGGACTCTATGCTTAAGTCCAAGGTTCCGAACTCGGCTATCATGCGCGCGTTTTCATGACAGGTATTGCGATAGAGCAGTCCAGTTGCCAGGAGATTCAATTGAACACCCTTTTTATGCACTGCCGCCCGGGTTTTGAAGGCGAAGTCTGTTCCGAGATCGCGGAACACGCCGCGCGCCTGAACGTTTCCGGCTACGCCAAGGCCAAGACCGGCAGCGCTTGCGCCGAATTCGTCTGCACTGAAGAAGACGGCGCGCAACGCCTGATGCACGGCCAGCGCTTCGCCGAGCTGATTTTTCCACGGCAGTGGGCGCGCGGGGTGTTCATCGACCTGCCGGAAACCGACCGCATCAGCGTGATCCTCGCCCACCTGCGCGAATTTCCGGTGTGCGGCAGCCTGTGGCTGGAGATGGTTGACACCAACGACGGCAAGGAACTGTCGAACTTCTGCAAGAAATTCGAAGTGCACCTGCGCAAAGCCTTGCTGGGCGCCGGCAAACTGGTGGACGACCCGAGCAAGCCGCGCCTGCTGCTGACGTTCAAGAGCGGCCGCGAAGTGTTCATGGGCCTGGCTGAATCGAACAACTCGGCGATGTGGCCGATGGGGATTCCGCGATTGAAGTTCCCGCGTGAAGCACCCAGCCGCTCGACCCTGAAGCTGGAAGAGGCCTGGCACCACTTCATTCCCCGCGAGCAATGGGACCAGCGCCTGCACGGCGACATGACCGGCGTCGACCTGGGTGCGGCGCCCGGTGGCTGGACGTGGCAGTTGGTCAACCGTGGCATGCTGGTGACCGCCATTGATAACGGTCCCATGGCCGAAAGCCTGATGGACACTGGCCTGGTGCAGCACCTGATGGCCGATGGCTTCACCTTCGTGCCCAAGCAGCCGGTGGACTGGATGGTCTGCGACATCGTCGAGAAGCCCGCGCGCAATGCGGCGTTGCTGGAAACCTGGATCGGCGAGGGCCATTGCCGCGAAGCGGTGGTCAACCTCAAGCTGCCGATGAAGCAGCGTTATGCCGAAGTGAAGCGTTTGCTCGAGCGTATCGAAGACGGCTTCAAGGCGCGCGGTATACGCGTGGAGATCGGCTGCAAGCAGCTGTACCACGACCGCGAAGAAGTGACGTGCCACTTGCGTCGACTTGTGGACGTAAAGAAACCCAGGAGACACTGATATCCAATGTGGGAGCTGGCTTGCCTGCGATAACGGTATAACTGTCGAAATGTATGTTGAATGTGCCCCCGTCATCGGGGGCAAGCCCCTCCCACACGGAGTCGGGTTCGTTTAGGAGTGAAGTATGAGTCTTGAATTGCCCGTCGATGGCACCCTCGACGCCACCGGCCTCAATTGCCCGGAGCCGGTGATGATGCTGCACCAGCACATCCGTGACCTGCCGGCGGGCGGCCTGCTCAAGGTAATCGCGACCGACCCGTCGACCCGCCGCGATATTCCCAAGTTCTGCGTGTTCCTCGACCATGAACTGGTCGGTCAACAGGAAGACGCCGGCACATACCTTTACTGGATCCGCAAGAAAGCCGACTGACCGCTGAACCCTTGTAGGAGCGAGCTTGCTCGCGAAAAACCTGAGAGCGCCGCGTTAAACCAGAAGCGCTGCGTTATCGTTAGCGTTTTTCGCGAGCAAGGGCTAGCCGCCCGCCTCGCTCCTACAGTGCGCGGGTGAGCGCATTGCCTGCCCGAATGCGGCGGCGTGCACTGCGCGCCAGGCGCACCAGCAGCATGCCTGCCGCGCAACTCAGGCCGACGATCAGGCCCTGCCACAAGCCGCTTGGGCCGCTGGGTTGGCCCAGCCAGTCGGTCAGCCCCAGGGCATAACCCACCGGCAAACCCACGCCCCAGTAGGCGAGCAGGGTCAGCAGCATGGTCACCCGGGTGTCCTGGTAGCCACGCAGCGCGCCGGCGGCGGTCACCTGGATCGAGTCGGAGAACTGGAACAGCGCCGAGAACACAATCAGCGTCGATGCCAGGTGGATGACCACCGGGTCGGCGGTGTAGATCGCCGCGATCTGCTCACGAAACACCAGCATCAGGCTGCAGGACAGGCAGGCATAGGCCAGCGCGGTGCCCATGCCGACCCCGGCGGCGAAGCGCGCTTCTCGTGGTTCGCCACGGCCCAGCGCCTGCCCGACACGCACGGTAACGGCCATGCTCAGGGAGTAGGGGATCATGAACACCAGTGAGCTGACATTCAGCGCGATCTGATGGCCGGACACCACGGTAGCTCCCAGGCTGCCCAGCAGCAGCGCGATCACCGCGAAGATGCTCGACTCGGCAAAGATCGCCACGCCAATCGGCAGGCCAATCCCCAGTACACGCTTGATCACCGCCCATTGTGGCCAGTCGAAACGCTTGAACAGCTCGCTGCTCTGGTAGGCCGGCCCCCAACGCGTCCAGCCGGCCAGGCCGAGCATCATCACCCACATCGCAATCGCCGTGGCCCAGCCGCAGCCCACGCCGCCCATGGCCGGCAGGCCGAAGTGACCGTAGATGAAGATGTAGTTCAGCGGAATATTCAGCGCCAGCCCGCACAAGCCCATGACCATGCTCGGCCGCGTACGGCCCAGGCCGTCACTGAAGCAGCGGAACACGTAGTACAGCGCAATGGCCGGCATGCCGGCGGCGATGCCATGCAGATAGCCCATGGACGGTTCGATCAGGTCGGGCTCGACCTTCATCGCGTGCAGCACCGGCTCGGCGCACAGCAGCAACAGTGCGCCGCAGAGGCCCACCACCACGGCCAGCCACAATGACTGGCGCACCAATGGGCCGATTTCGTTGTACTGGCCGGCGCCGTAGCGCTGCGCGACCTTCGGCGTGGTGGCCAGTAGCGTGCCGGTCATCAACAGGTAGACCGGAATCCAGATCGAGTTACCCAGGCCCACCGCCGCCAGGTCCTTGGGGCTGACACGCCCGGCCATCACCGCATCGACAAAGCTCATCGCGGTGGTCGCCAGTTGGCCAATGATGATCGGCAGGGCCAGCGTCAGCAGGCCGCGCACTTCCCGGCTGATGCGGGCGGGGCGGGTGAGGGTAGCGGTGGCAGTGTTCACGTACAGGTGTCCAATAGAAAGGCAGTCGCAAGGACGGCGGATTCTACGCTTTGACGCAACGGTCAGGAAAAAACCTGTGTTGCTGATTTGTAATGCGGTATCGCAGGCACCTTATAACCCCTGTGGGAGGGGGCTTGCCCCCGATAGCAATGGCTCAGTCACAAATGCATCAACTGACCCTCCGCCATCGGGAGCAAGCCCCCTCCCACATTGGATCCTCGCAAGCCTGTACACTGCTGATCCGCCAAAAGGAGCCTGCCATGCTGATTGTTGCCGACGAAAATATTCCGCTGCTCGATGCATTCTTCCAGGGTTTTGGCGAGATTCGCCGTGTGCCCGGCCGTTCCATTGACCGCGCCACGGTCGAACAGGCCGATGTGCTGCTGGTACGTTCGGTAACCAACGTCAACCGGGCCTTGCTCGAGGGCACCCAGGTGGGTTTTGTCGGCACCTGCACCATCGGCACCGATCATCTGGACCTCGATTATTTCAGGCAGGCCGGCATCCAGTGGTCCAGCGCGCCCGGCTGTAACGCCCGAGGCGTGGTGGATTACGTAATCGGCAGCTTGCAGACGCTGGCCGAAATCGAAGGCGCCGACCTCTCCCGGCGCACCTATGGCATCGTTGGCGCCGGTGAAGTCGGCGGGCGGCTGGTCAAGGTGCTCAAGGGCCTGGGTTGGGACGTACGGGTATGCGACCCGCCCCGGCAGATCGCTGAAGACGGCGACTACGAGAGCCTGGAGCAGATCATCGAGCAATGCGATGTCATCAGCCTGCACACGCCGCTGACCAAGTCCGGCAATGGCTCCACCTGGCATCTGTTCGATCGTGAGCGCCTGGCCCAGCTCAAGCCTGGCACCTGGCTGATCAACGCCAGCCGAGGCGCGGTCGTCGACAACGCGGCGCTGCGCGAGGTGTTGCTGGAACGCGAAGACCTGCAGGCCGTGCTGGACGTATGGGAAGGCGAGCCGCAGGTGGATGCCGACCTGGCCGACCTGTGTGTGCTGGCCACGCCGCATATCGCCGGTTACAGCCTGGACGGCAAGCAGCGCGGCACGGCGCAGATCTACCAGGCGTTCTGTACGCACCTGGGCCAGGAACCGAGCATTCAACTGAGCGATCTGTTGCCGGCGCCATGGCTGGCCGAGGTGCACTTGAACGCCTCAACCGATCCGGCCTGGGCGCTGGCGACTTTGTGCCGCAGTGTGTACGACCCACGTCGGGATGATGCGGATTTTCGTCGCAGTCTCGTGGGAACCGTAGAAGAGCAGCGCAAGGCTTTCGATCTGCTGCGCAAGCATTACCCCGAGCGTCGTGAAATCGATGGCTTGAAGGTGCGCATCAACGGAGAGTCCGCCGCCCTGTCCGGCATCGTCGCGGCGCTAGGCGCCGAAGCGGTTTAACGCGCATAAAAAACCCGGCCATCGGGGCCGGGTTCGAAAGAGCGTGGGCGCTTCAGCCTTGCTGGGCAGGCTTGACCAGTTTCTCTTCCAGTTCGCTGCACGCTTGCTGGATCATTTCTTCGGTGATCTGCACCTCGCGGCCCTTGGCGTCGATGTACGAGCACGGCAATAGCTGCGGCTGGCGGATCACTTCAATTTTGGCATCGCTGCTGTTTTGCAAGGTCATGGCCTGTCTCCTCATCAGGTTGTGTACCTACTTTAATTCCCCCGCGTGACCGAGCTATTACAACTCCTTACACGATCATCGGTTCGAACGCCCAGTCCACCAGAAACCGGCACATATTTCCAGATCAGTTTTAGACCGATAGCCTCTAGCGGCTTCCATCGGCGGGCATAATTAACCTGACTCATTGCTATTTGCCCAAGTTCCCCCAATGTTGATGAATAGACTCCTCATCGGTGAAGCCTCCATGTTCTCAGTCCGTCAACGCCGCGCGATTCGCCTGGCCAGCCGCTTCATTGCGCCCTACCGCTGGCAGGCGCTGGGTGCCCTGTTGGCGCTGATCGTCACCGCCGGCATCACCTTGTCCATGGGGCAGGGTATCCGCCTGCTGGTCGACCAGGGTTTCATGACCCAGTCTCCGCACTTGCTCAACCAGTCCATCGCGCTGTTCATGCTGCTGGTGCTGGGCCTGGCGGTGGGCACGTTCATGCGTTTCTACCTGGTGTCGTGGATCGGCGAGCGGGTGGTGGCGGACATTCGTCGGCAGGTGTTCAACCACCTGATCTACCTGCACCCAGGCTTCTACGAGAACAACCGCAGCTCGGAAATCCAGTCACGCCTGACCACCGACACCACCCTGCTGCAATCGGTGATCGGCTCATCGCTGTCGCTGTTTCTACGCAATGCCTTGATGGTGATCGGCGGCATTGTGCTGCTGTTCATCACCAATCCCAAGCTCACCAGTATTGTCGTGGTAGCGCTGCCACTGGTGCTGGCGCCGATCCTGATCTTTGGCCGGCGCGTGCGCAGCCTGTCGCGGCAGAGCCAGGACCGTATCGCCGATGTCGGCAGCTATGTGTCCGAGACCCTGGGCCAGATCAAAACGGTGCAGGCTTATAACCATCAGGTACAGGACGAACAGCGTTTCGCCCTGACCGTGGAAGAAGCATTCACGACGGCTCGCAAACGCATTTTGCAACGTTCCTGGCTGATCACCCTGGTGATCATGCTGGTGCTCGGCGCGGTAGGCGTGATGCTGTGGGTCGGCGGGATGGACGTGATCGGTGGGCGCATTTCCGGTGGTGAGCTGGCGGCGTTCGTGTTCTATAGCCTGATCGTCGGCAGCGCTGTCGGCACCTTGAGTGAAGTGCTTGGCGAGTTGCAACGGGCCGCCGGTGCGGCGGAGCGGATTGGCGAACTGTTGCAGTCGAGCAACGACATCCAGGCGCCGGCCAGCGGCAGTGTACGCTTGCCGGAGCGTGTCAGCGGGCGCATGGAACTGCAGGACGTGCGCTTTTCCTACCCGTCACGGCCAGACAGCTACGCCATCGACGGCCTCAACCTGACCGTCAACCCTGGCGAAACCCTCGCCTTGGTGGGCCCTTCCGGCGCCGGTAAATCGACCCTATTCGACTTGCTGCTGCGCTTCTACGACCCCCAGTGCGGCCGCATCCTGCTCGAAGGCCATCCGCTGCCTGAGCTCGACCCGCTGGACCTGCGCCGCCACTTTGCCCTGGTCTCCCAAAGCCCGGCGCTGTTTTTTGGCAGCGTCGAAGACAACATCCGCTACGGTAACCCCACGGCCACCCGCGAACAGGTCGAAGCCGCGGCACGCATCGCCCATGCCCACGACTTCATCCTGCAGATGCCCGACGGCTACCAGACCCACCTGGGTGACGGTGGCCTGGGCCTCTCCGGCGGTCAGCGCCAGCGCCTGGCCATCGCCCGCGCGTTGCTGGTGGATGCCCCGATCCTGCTGCTGGACGAAGCCACCAGCGCCCTCGATGCGCAGAGCGAACACCTGATCCAGCAAGCCCTGCCGCAATTGATGCAGGGCCGCACCACCCTGGTGATCGCGCACCGCCTGGCCACGGTGAAGAACGCTGACCGGATCGCGGTGATGGACCAGGGCAAGCTGGTGGCGGTGGGCACGCATCAGCAGTTGATTGCGAGCAATCCGCTGTATGCGCGGTTGGCGGCGCTGCAGTTCAGTGCAGATCACCCGCGCCAATAGCCTCACGGAAATACAAATGTGGGAGGGGGCTTGCCCCCGATAGCGGTAGATCAGCAACAAGACTGCTGACTGACACTCTGCTATCGGGGGCAAGCCCCCTCCCACATTGGGCATTCGGCAGATTCAGTGCCTTATTGGTCGTCAAAATACCGTTCATGCCAATCCACCAGCGGCTGCGGTGAGTTGAGCTTCTGCCCGTAGATCACCGAATAAGACAGCACGTTCTGCACATACTGGCGGGTTTCGTCGAACGGGATGCTTTCCACCCAGACGTCGAAACTCAGGTGGTCCGCACCGCGCAGCCATTGGCGCACGCGGCCGGGGCCGGCGTTGTAGGCGGCGGAGGCGAGCACGCGGTTGCCGTTGAACTGGCTGTGCACCTGGCTCAGGTAGGCTGCGCCGAGCTGGATGTTTTTGTCCGGGTCCAGCACCTGGGCTGGGGAGGCCAGGGGAATGCTGAATTTGCGCGCGGTTTCCTTGGCGGTGCCGGGCATCAGTTGCATCAGGCCACTGGCGCCGACGCCGGAGCGGGCATCGTCCATGAAGGCGCTTTCCTGGCGGGTAATGGCGAACACCCAGCTCGAATGCAGGCCGCGCACCTTGGCTTCGCGCACCAGGGTGTCGCGGTGGGCCATCGGGAAGCGGATGTCCAGGTCGTCCCAGTACTGCGCCTGGCTGATCGTGCGGATGGCCGGGAAGTACCACTTCATGTCATAGGCCAGCTTGGCCTGGGCGACCATTTCATCGCGGTTGAAGTGGCGGCTGACGTGGTACCACTCGCGGCGACCATCGACGATCTGGCCACGGGCATAGAATTCCAGGGCCCGGCGCACGCCTGGGGTATTGCGCACTTTATTGACCAGCGCCTGGCTCATCACCAGCGGCTTGTTGTTCAACTGGTAAGGTGTCTTGGAGCGGTCAGCGGCGAGGAAACCGTAGAAGTCGCGTTCCTTGGCCACATTTTTATACAGCGCCAGCGCCTGCGGGTTTTTCGGTTCGGCCAGCTCCAGGCTGCGCGCCTGCCAGTAGCGCCAGCGGTTGGTGGTGGCCAGGTCCTGGGGCAGCTTGCGGGTCAGCTGGTAGGCCTCTTCCCAGCGCGCCAGGCGCAGCAGCAGGCGCAGGCGCCATTCGGAGACGGTGTTGTCGCGCAGTTCCGGGTCGTACTTAGTCATCACGTCCAAGGCACGCGGATCGTAGCGACGGGCCAGGGTCAGGCCGATTTCACGGGCAATCGAGACTTTTTCGTCACGGGAGAAGTGCATGCTGCTGGCGTAGCCGTCCAGCAGGGCCATGGCTTTATCCGGGTCCTGACGTGCCAGTCGACGCAGGCCAAGGCCCACGGCGTCAGACATGGCCTCGGTGGCCGGCAGAAAGCGCGACGGATCGCTGAGCATATCGGGCTTTTGCGCCACGTCGATCATCAGGCGGCCCTGGGCACCAAGCGTGGGCAGGGTCTTCACCAGGCTGTTGGCCAACGCGTAGTTGCGCGCTTCGGCGGCGAGCTTGGTGCGGTCCCAGATTTTCTGCTCGGTCAGCTGCCCGTCGGATGCCCACTGGCCAAAGGTCACGTCACAGGCAGCGGGCTGGGATTTGCCGGTCATCCATAGCTTTTCGGCGGTCTTGTAACCTTCGGCCTTGAGGTTGTGGGTCAGTTGGTATTGGCCGTGCAGGCAGTCCAGCTCAACGAAATTGAGCTTGGCATCGTAGTACTTTTCAAAGGTCTGCCAGTCACCGCGCTCGGCCAGCCAGCGCAACCAGCGCAGCTTCATCCAGTTGGCCTGGGGCAGGTCGCCGTTTTTGGCGAGGAACTGCTCGATTTCCTGGTTGCTCGCGGTTTTAAGGCGCGCGGTCAGTTCGTCATAGGCCAGGTAGGGCGTCAGCGGGTAATCGGCCAGGGCCTGGCTGTATTGCATATACGGGCCGCTGTCACCCTTGGCCAGGGCCCGCTTGGCTTCATCGTAATATTGACGTTGAGTGGTGAGGTCCACGGCCTGGGCAGATTGAACGGCGGTGGCAGAAAGAAGCAGGCAGGATAAAAAGTTGAAAAGGCGACTGCGCATGAGACGTCCGTGCAGAGAAATCACGACTAGCACCGGCATCGCCGACACTGATTGCCCCTAGCTTAGCCTTTTGCCAGCGGCCGGCGAAAGCTTTGCCGGCCGGTTGGTTCAAGTTCGCGGCAAATGTCCTGCGGAACCTGTCGGCAGCGAAAATGCTGGCCGCATCCCACCCTCAACTCAGGTAGAATGCGCGCCCAGTTTTTGGAGAAGTGTATGACCCTGCTCAAATTCAGCGATGTGTCCCTTGCTTTCGGCGCTATGCCGTTGTTGGACAAGGTGTCCTGGCAGATCGCCCGTGGTGAGCGGGTGTGCATCATCGGCCGCAACGGCACCGGTAAATCCAGCATGATGAAGCTGGTCAAGGGCGACCAGAAGCCCGATGACGGCTCTGTCTGGCGTGCGCCAGGCCTCAAGATCGGTGAATTGCCGCAAGAATTGCCGGTAGCCGACGAGCGGACAGTGTTCGACGTGGTTGCCGAAGGCCTGGACGGCGTTGGTGAATTGCTCGCCCAATACCACCACCTGGCGCAGAACTGCGTCACCGAAGAGGACCTGGACAAGCTGATGCACGTCCAGCAAGACCTCGAAGCCCGTGATGGCTGGCGCCTGCAGCAGCTGGTGGACAGCACCCTGAGCCGCCTGCAATTGCCGGCCGACAAGACCCTCGCCCAATTGTCCGGCGGCTGGCGTCGTCGCGTGCTGCTGGCCCAGGCGTTGGTCTCCGAGCCGGACCTGCTGCTGCTCGACGAACCGACCAACCACCTGGACATCGGCGCTATCGCCTGGCTCGAAGAAGCCCTCAAGGATTTCCAGGGCGCGGTGCTGTTCATCACGCACGACCGGTCCTTCCTGCAAAACCTGGCCACACGCATCCTGGAACTGGACCGCGGCGGCCTGATCGACTGGAATGGCGACTACGCCAGCTTCCTGGTGCACAAGGAAGCTGCACTGTCGGCTGAAGAGACCGCCAACGCCCTGTTCGACAAGAAGCTGGCCCAGGAAGAAGTCTGGATTCGCCAGGGTATCAAGGCGCGCCGCACCCGTAACGAAGGCCGCGTGCGTGCGCTGAAAGCGCTGCGGGTTGAGCGCAGCGAACGTCGTGAACGCACCGGCAAGGCCAATATCCAGCTCGACACCGCCGACAAGTCGGGCAAGCAGGTGATGGTGCTGGAGAACGTCAGCTTCCATCACCCGGACGGCCCGTTCCTGATCAAGGACTTTTCCATGGTCCTGGCGCGCGGCGACCGTATCGGCCTGCTGGGCGCCAACGGTACCGGCAAGACCACCTTGCTCAAACTGATGCTCGGCGGTCTGCAGCCGACCAGCGGCACGGTGGAAGAGGGTACGCGCATCGACGTGGCCTACTTCGATCAGCTGCGCCACCAGTTGGACCTGGAAAAAACCGTGATCGACAACGTCGCCGAAGGCCGCGACTTCATCGACATCGACGGCCAGAGCCGCCACGTACTCAGCTACCTGGGTGATTTCCTGTTCAGCCCGCAACGTGCGCGTACGCCGGTGAAGGCCTTGTCCGGTGGCGAGCGTGCGCGTCTGCTGCTGGCCAAGCTGTTCAGCAAGCCGGCGAACCTGCTGGTGCTCGACGAACCGACCAACGACCTCGACGTGGAAACCCTCGAGCTGCTCGAAGAGGTGTTGCTGACCTTCAATGGCACCGTGCTGATGGTCAGCCACGACCGGGCATTCCTCGACAACGTGGTCACCAGCACCCTGGTCTTCGAAGGTGAAGGCAAGGTGCGCGAGTACGTCGGTGGCTATCAGGACTGGCTGCGCCAGGGCGGCTCGCCGCGTCTGCTGGGCGTGACCGAGAGCAAGTCCGGCAAGGCCGACTTGAACTCGGCAGTGGTGACGCCTGTGGCGGCTGCGGCCCCTGCGCCGGAAGCCGCGCCGGCGGTTAGCAAGAAGAAACTCAGCTACAAGCTGCAGCGTGAACTGGAAGCCTTGCCGGGTGATATCGACGCCAAGGAGCAGCAGATCGCCGCAGTAGAGGCAGAAATGGCTGACGCCGGTTTCTACCAGCGTCCTGCGGCGGAAACCGCTGCGGTCATCGCTTCCCTGGAGACGTTGAATCAGGAGCTGGAAGCCTTGGTTGAGCGTTGGGCCGAGCTGGATGCCTGAGTGATCTTCGCGCAATGAAAAGCCCGGCGCTCTTTTATGAGCGCCGGGCTTTTTTATATGAAATGCGGTCAAAATGTGGGAGGGGCAAGCCCCCTCCCACATTGGATCTACAGCGTACTTAGGTATTTTTTACCAGTCTGACGGCCAGCACATCGCACGGCGCACCGTGCAGTACATCATTAGCGGTAGAGCCCAGCAGCAGCGCCAAACCGTGTCGGCCATGGCTACCCACCACGATCAGGTCGCAGCCTTGCTCTTTGGCGATGTGGTGGATTTCCTGGCGCGGTTGGCCGTAGGTGAGGTGGGAGTTTTCCTTGGTCACCTCGGGATACTTGAGGATCAACCGCTCCAGGCGCTCCTTGGCCTGATCGAACTGTTGTTGCTGTAGCTGGGAAAGATCCATCGGCACGTCGCCACCGAAGGCCATGGCCATGGGTTCGACGATATGCACCAGGGACAGTTTGGCGCCATTGGCAACGGCGGACTCCCGTGCACGCTTGATCACTGGATCGCACTCTTCGGTCAGGTCGACAGCGACCAGAATATGTTCGTAGGGCATGGGGCGTTCCTCCAGGGGACTGCAATAAATTCAGTATGGCTGCTTTCGAGCGGATCGGCTTGCGTCAGATCAAATCCGCTCATCAGGAAATTCGGGAGTACACATATGACGGTCTGGATAGTGGTGTCAATCCTTGTGGTGGTTCTGAGCCCTCTGGCATGGTTGCGCCCGTCGCGCCATCAGAGCGGGCGCATGGCCCTGCGCATGGAGGCGCGCCGCATCGGGCTGGCCATGCAGCTTGCGCCCCAGGAGTGGCCGCACTGGCTCAAGCAAGAACCGCCGAGCCCCTGCGCGCAGTATTGCCGGCCACGACGCGGCAGCACGCCGGCCATCTGGAGTTACTGGCAGTTGGAAGCGGGGGTGTGGGTCAACCAATGGCGTGAGGTTTGCGTGGATGAAAAGTTGTTGCCGTATTTTGCAACGCTGCCGGCCAACGTCTACAAGGTCGAGGCCGACAAGCAAATGATCGCCCTGTATTGGGGTGAGAAGGGCGACGCGAGTGTGCTGAAGGCTATTGATGCGCTGCTCAAGGCACTGGCCTGACGCCCCGCCCCCCTGTAGGAGCGAGCTTGCTCGCGAAGATCGTCAACGATGACTCGCGCATTCAGGGTATACGTGGCGTCCTCAAGTTTTTCGCGAGCAAGCTCGCTCCTACAAAAAGCCAGGCAATAAAAAGCCCGACATATCATCGGGCTGGAGTTGGCCAGGCAGGCCGGTAAATTCATTCGAAGGCATTTGGTTGCAGCTAGCCTAGCCGCATATTCCACTGCGTACAGCCTTTTCCGACAACTTTTCTATTATTGATCCTGTGAATATTCGAATATTGACGGCTGGCGAGCTGTGGGTCGGGGTTCTGAAATGACTGGAAAGTCGCGTTTTTCCTAGCCTTTGGAGCGATTGACAATTGCCCGGAATTGGATGAAGGTGGCGTACCCAAATCAAACGGGCGTATGAATTGAGCGTTTGTCCTACAGGCGACTCTGACATAACCCCGACTATCGCACTGGCGGGTGTGCCTGGCGGATTGGCGTGAGCATTGATGCAACTGTCAATGTCAAACCAGAGGCCAGCGTCCGGTGTGTACTGTTCAGCTTCCATATCGTGGAGATCAGTTGATGATTTACGAAGGTAAAGCCATCACGGTTAAGGCTCTTGAAAGTGGCATCGTCGAATTGAAATTCGACCTCAAGGGTGAGTCCGTCAACAAGTTCAACCGTCTAACCCTGAACGAACTGCGTCAGGCCGTAGACACCATCAAAGCAGATGCTTCGGTCAAGGGCGTGATCGTTTCCAGCGGCAAGGACGTGTTTATCGTCGGCGCTGACATCACCGAATTCGTCGACAACTTCAAGCTGCCCGATGCCGAGCTGGTGGCTGGCAACCTCGAAGCCAACAAGATTTTCAGCGATTTCGAAGACCTCAACGTACCTACCGTTGCTGCGATCAACGGCATCGCGCTGGGCGGTGGCCTGGAAATGTGTCTGGCGGCCGACTTCCGTGTGATGTCCGCTACCGCCAAGATCGGCTTGCCTGAAGTCAAGCTGGGCATCTACCCAGGCTTTGGCGGCACTGTGCGTTTGCCGCGCCTGATCGGCGCCGACAATGCCATCGAATGGATTGCCGCCGGCAAGGAAAACAAAGCTGAAGACGCACTGAAAGTCGGTGCTGTCGATGCGGTGGTTGCGCCGGATAAACTGGCGCAAGCTGCGCTGAACCTGATCAAGGGCGCCATCAGCGGCGAATTTGACTACAAGGCCAAGCGTCAGCCGAAGCTGGAAAAGCTCAAGCTCAACGCCATCGAACAAATGATGTCGTTCGAAACCGCCAAAGGTTTTGTTGCGGGCCAGGCCGGCCCTAACTACCCGGCGCCGGTCGAAGCGATCAAGACCATCCAGAAGGCGGCGAACTTCGGTCGCGACAAAGCCCTGGAAGTGGAAGCGGCAGGCTTCGTCAAACTGGCGAAAACCTCGGCTGCCCAGAGCCTGATCGGCTTGTTCCTGAACGATCAGGAACTGAAGAAAAAAGCCAAGGCCTATGACGAGATCGCCAAGGACGTGAAGCAGGCCGCCGTACTGGGCGCCGGTATCATGGGCGGCGGTATCGCCTATCAGTCGGCGTCCAAAGGCACGCCGATCCTGATGAAAGACATCAACGAGCACGGTATCGAGCAGGGCCTGGCGGAAGCCGCCAAGCTGCTGGTGGGCCGCGTTGATAAGGGTCGCATGACCGCTGCAAAAATGGCTGAAGTGCTTAACGGCATTCGTCCTACGCTGTCCTACGGCGATTTCGGCCACGTCGACCTGGTGGTCGAAGCGGTTGTCGAGAATCCGAAGGTCAAGCAGGCGGTGCTGGCTGAAGTCGAAGCCCAGGTCAAAGACGACACCATCCTGGCCTCCAACACCTCGACCATTTCCATCAGCTTGCTGGCCAAGGCCCTCAAGCGTCCGGAAAACTTCGTTGGCATGCACTTCTTCAACCCGGTGCACATGATGCCGCTGGTGGAAGTGATCCGTGGCGAGAAGTCCAGTGAGCTGGCCGTTGCCACCACCGTTGCCTACGCCAAGAAAATGGGCAAGAACCCGATCGTGGTCAACGACTGCCCGGGCTTCCTGGTCAACCGCGTACTGTTCCCGTATTTCGGCGGTTTCGCCAAGCTGGTCAGCGCCGGTGTGGACTTCGTGCGCATCGACAAAGTCATGGAAAAATTCGGCTGGCCGATGGGCCCGGCGTACCTGATGGACGTGGTCGGCATCGACACCGGCCACCACGGTCGCGACGTCATGGCTGAAGGCTTCCCGGACCGCATGAAAGACGACCGCCGCTCGGCGATCGACGCGCTCTACGAGGCCAAGCGCCTGGGCCAGAAGAACGGCAAGGGCTTCTACGCCTACGAGGCCGACAAGAAGGGCAAGCAGAAGAAAGTGGCCGATCCGTCGGTTCACGAAGTACTCGCGCCAGTCATCTACGAGCAGCGTGAGGTGTCCGACGAGGACATCATCAACTGGATGATGATCGCCCTGTGCCTGGAAACCGTGCGTTGCCTGGAAGACGGCATCGTCGAGACCGCCGCCGAAGCCGATATGGGCCTGGTGTACGGCATTGGTTTCCCTCCATTCCGTGGTGGTGCGCTGCGCTACATCGATTCGATCGGTGTGGCCGAGTTCGTTGCCCTGGCTGACAAATACGCTGATTTGGGCCCGCTGTACCACCCGACCGCGAAGCTGCGTGAAATGGCCAAGAACGGCCAGAGCTTCTTCGGTTAAGCGCCCAATCGACTAGAGCGAGAATATTTATGAGCTTGAATCCAAGAGACGTCGTGATTGTCGACTTCGGTCGTACGCCGATGGGCCGCTCCAAGGGCGGCATGCACCGCAACACCCGCGCCGAAGACATGTCGGCGCACCTGATCAGCAAGCTGCTGGAACGCAACGTCAAGGTTGACCCGAACGAAGTCGAAGACGTGATCTGGGGCTGTGTAAACCAGACCCTGGAGCAGGGCTGGAACATCGCGCGCATGGCCTCCTTGATGACGCAGATCCCGCACACCGCGGCCGGCCAGACCGTGAGCCGCCTGTGTGGTTCGTCGATGAGCGCGCTGCACACCGCCGCCCAGGCGATCATGACCGGTAACGGTGATGTGTTCGTGGTCGGCGGCGTGGAACACATGGGCCACGTCAGCATGATGCACGGCGTCGACCCTAACCCGCACATGTCGCTGTACGCGGCAAAAGCCTCCGGCATGATGGGCCTGACCGCGGAAATGCTCGGCAAGATGCACGGCATTACCCGCGAAGCCCAGGACGCGTTCGGCCTGCGCTCCCACCAGCTCGCCCACAAGGCGACCGTGGGAGGCAAGTTCAAGGATGAGATCATCCCGATGAACGGCTACGACGAGAACGGTTTCCTGAAACTGTTCGACTACGACGAAACCATTCGTCCGGACACCACCCTGGAAAGCCTGGCGGCACTCAAACCGGCCTTCAATCCAAAGGGCGGCACCGTGACTGCCGGTACCTCGTCGCAAATCACCGACGGTGCTTCGTGCATGATCGTGATGTCGGCGCAGCGTGCCCAGGACCTGGGGATCCAGCCGTTGGCAGTGATCCGTTCGATGGCCGTGGCGGGTGTGGACCCGGCGATCATGGGCTATGGTCCAGTACCGGCCACACAAAAAGCCTTGAAGCGAGCGGGCCTGACCATCTCTGATATCGACTTCTTCGAGCTCAACGAAGCTTTCGCCGCACAGGCCCTGCCAGTGCTGAAAGATCTGAAAGTACTCGACAAGATGAATGAGAAGGTTAACCTGCACGGCGGCGCGATTGCCCTGGGCCACCCATTCGGTTGCTCCGGTGCGCGTATCTCCGGCACATTGCTGAACGTGATGAAGCAAAATGGCGGCAACCTTGGGGTTGCAACCATGTGCATTGGTCTCGGCCAAGGCATTACCACCGTCTTCGAACGCGTCTAAGCGTTGGGTTGACGGAAGCCGGGGCCCAGTGCCCCGGTTTTTGTTTTTTGGAAATTTTAAATTTTTTTTCGACAAATTTTGTAGGGAGGTCAGAGCATGAAAGTCGAACCCGGGCTCTACCAACATTATAAGGGCCCGCAGTACCGCGTTTTCAGTGTAGCGCGGCACTCCGAAACCGAAGAAGAAGTGGTGTTCTACCAAGCTCTGTATGGTGAATACGGCTTTTGGGTGCGCCCCTTGAGCATGTTCCTGGAGTCCGTCGAAGTTGACGGCGAGCAGGTCCCGCGCTTTGCTTTGGTTCAAGCCGAACCCAGTCTTTTTAAAGGGCAATAACGGCAGGTCGCGCAGAATGCTGCGCTTGACCTCACCCGGTTGCCACTATATATAGCGTTGCCGCGTCAGGCGCCAACTGCCTTTCACTTCTCGAATTCAGGAATTTTCCGATCCATGGGCAAATCGCTGGTCATTGTGGAATCCCCGGCTAAGGCCAAGACCATCAACAAGTACTTGGGCAACGAGTACGTGGTGAAGTCGAGTATCGGCCATATCCGAGACCTGCCCACCAGCGGTTCGGCTAGCGCCAGCAAGGAGCCTGCCGCCAAGCGCGGCAAGGCCGCCGCGGGCGAAGGTCCGGTGCTCACGCCTAAAGAGAAAGCGCGCAAGCAGCTCGTCTCACGCATGGGTGTGGACCCGGATCACGGCTGGAAGGCCAAGTACGAAATCCTTCCGGGCAAGGAAAAGGTCATCGAAGAGCTGCGCCGGCTCGCCAAAGATGCCGACACCATCTATCTCGCAACGGACTTGGACCGCGAAGGGGAAGCCATTGCCTGGCACCTGCGGGAAGCCATTGGCGGTGACGACAGCCGCTACAAACGTGTGGTGTTCAACGAAATCACCAAGAAAGCCATCCAGGAAGCCTTCTCCAAGCCGGGCGAGCTGGACATCGATCGCGTCAACGCCCAGCAGGCCCGGCGTTTTCTCGACCGCGTGGTCGGTTATATGGTTTCGCCACTGTTGTGGGCCAAGATCGCCCGTGGCTTGTCCGCCGGCCGTGTGCAATCGGTAGCGGTCAAGCTGGTGGTAGAGCGTGAGCGTGAGATTCGTGCGTTCATCCCTGAGGAATATTGGGAAGTCCACGCCGACCTCGGCACGGCCAAGGGCGCCAATGTGCGCTTTGAAGTGGCCCGCGAGAAAGGCGAGGCCTTCAAGCCGCTGAACGAAGCCCAGGCCATGGCCGCGCTGGAGAAGCTCAAGGCCTCCAGCTACAGCATCGTCAAGCGCGAAGACAAGCCAACCAGCAGCAAGCCGTCGGCGCCGTTCATCACCTCCACCCTGCAGCAAGCGGCGAGCAACCGCCTGGGCTTCGGTGTGAAGAAAACCATGATGATGGCCCAGCGTCTGTACGAAGCTGGCTACATCACTTATATGCGTACCGACTCCACCAACCTGTCGCAAGACGCGGTAGCGATGGCGCGCACCTATATTGAAGGCGAATTCGGCCAGAAGTACCTGCCGGAAAAGCCAAACGTCTACAGCAGCAAGGAAGGCGCCCAGGAGGCTCACGAAGCGATTCGTCCGTCTGACGCCAACACCACGCCTGCCAAGCTGAGCGGCATGGAGCGCGATGCAGAGCGCCTCTACGAGCTGATCTGGCGCCAGTTCCTGGCCTGCCAGATGCTGCCGGCGCAGTACCTGTCCACCACCGTCACCGTGGCGGCCTCCGACTTCGAGCTGCGTGCCAAGGGCCGTATCCTCAAGTTCGACGGCTACACCCGGGTGATGCCGCAGATCGCCAAGCCAGGCGATGACGACGTGCTGCCGGACATGGCCCAGGGCGATAGCCTCAAGCTGATCAAGCTTGACCCGTCCCAGCACTTCACCAAGCCGCCGGCGCGTTATTCGGAAGCCAGCCTGGTCAAGGAGATGGAAAAGCGCGGTATCGGTCGTCCTTCGACCTACGCGGCGATCATCTCCACCATCCAGGACCGTGGCTATGTGGCGCTGCACAACCGTCGTTTCTACTCGGAAAAAATGGGCGATATCGTCACTGAGCGGCTGTCCGAGAGTTTCTCCAACCTCATGGACTACGGCTTCACCGCCGGCATGGAAGAGAACCTCGATGACGTGGCCCAGGGCGAGCGCGACTGGAAAAGCGTGCTGGACGAGTTCTACGGTGACTTTAAGAAAAAACTCGAAGTGGCCGAGAGTCCTGAGAGCGGCATGCGTGCCAACCAGCCGGTGATGACGGATATTCCGTGCACCACGTGTGGCCGGCCGATGCAGATTCGTACGGCGTCCACCGGCGTGTTCCTGGGCTGCTCCGGTTACAGCCTGCCGCCCAAAGAGCGCTGCAAGGCCACCGTCAACCTGGTGCCGGGTGATGAAATCGCCGCCGATGACGAGGGTGAATCCGAGTCGCTGGTACTGCGCGGCAAGCACCGCTGCCCGATCTGCAGCACGGCGATGGACGCCTACCTGCTGGACGAGAAGCACAAGCTGCATATCTGCGGTAACAATCCCGATTGCAATGGTTACGAGATCGAAGAGGGCACCTACCGTATCAAGGGCTACGAAGGTCCGAGCCTGGAATGCGACAAGTGCGGCAGCGAGATGCAGCTCAAGACCGGCCGTTTCGGCAAGTTTTTCGGTTGCACCAACCCGACCTGCAAGAACACCCGCAAGCTGCTCAAAAGCGGTGACGCGGCGCCGCCGAAGATGGACCCGGTGAAGATGCCCGAGCTCAAGTGCGAGAAGGTCAACGACACCTACATCCTGCGCGACGGTGCCTCGGGCCTGTTCCTGGCCGCCAGCCAGTTCCCGAAAAACCGCGAGACCCGTGCACCGCTGGTGATGGAAATCGTACCGCACAAGGATGAGATCGATCCGAAGTACCACTTCCTGTGTGAAGCGCCGAAGAAGGACCCGGATGGTCGCCCAGCCGTGATCCGCTATAGCCGCAAAACCAAGGAGCAGTACGTGCAGACCGAAGTGGACGGCAAGCCTACCGGCTGGAAAGCCTTCTATGACGGTGGGAAGTGGAAGGTTGAGGACAAGCGCCAGGGCGCTTGATCCGCTAGTCTGATAACTTCAAAAGCCGTCTGCATAGGCGGCTTTTGCTTACTGTAGGAGCGAGCTTGCTCGCGAAAGTCGTTAACGAAAACGCGGAAGGTCTGACATCCCGCGGTGTCTTAAGGTTTCTCGCGAGCAAGCTCGCTCCTACACAGCCAGCATCACGCCTAATTCGTTGTGGAGATTGCCGTCATGGCCAACGAACTCTATACCCGTACCAATCAGAAAATTTACTTTGCGGGTTTGTCCCTGGAGGCGCTTGGTCGCGCCGAGACGGGCAAGGAGATGAATGCCATCGCGCTGGTCCAGGCGGGGCGCGAGGCCGCTCTGTTCCACCTGTACGGCGCCTTGCTGGGGCTGTGCCATGAAATCGCCGGGTTCTATCGCTTGCCCCAGGCAGGTTCGCCTCGCGCCGAAATGATCATGACCCGGGAAGTACTGGAAACCATGGCCATCCCGGAACTGGCCGAACTGGTGGAAATGGCTCAGAGCCCGGACAGCTGGGTAGCCCGCCTGCTCAAGGCACATGCCGATATGTTCCAGCCGCCACGCGTTCCTCATGTACCTAAAGGTGATGTGACGCAGCCGTTGATCGTGGCGGTTGCGCTGGAAGCGGATGAGCCCAAGCCGTTGAGCCGAGAAGAGCTGGAAAGCTGGCGCCAGGAGCTGAAAAAGCTGGCATTGCGCTTTCGCGAAGGCTTGAGCGAGTGCTGAGCGGGCACGCCTGCGCACGACAACACTGATATAATCCCGCGCTTTCGTGGAGAACAGACTTTTATGCCAACGTCCTTTCTGGAAATTGTTGAACTGCCTGACGGCCGAATCGAGCTGCGCCGGGCTGAGGACGAAGGTTCTCTGGTTATCCTGGATTTTTCCGAAGACGCAAAAGCATTCCTGCAAGGCCAGCATGTGGAAGTGGCCAAAGCCATGTTGAGCGTTGGGGTGCAAATGGCAGGTCGCCTGGCTGAAGGCGAGTCTGAAAAGGAAGATGGGCCACGGATTCTTCACTGAGTCCTGTGTAACCCGCTTAGCCCTTATCCCAGTCGAATATTCAAGCTCTGCGCATCACCCGTATGTGCGGCGCTGATCAACTGTTGCTTGGCCGTTGCATTCAGCGGGTTCAGCCAGCTCACCACCGTATGGCTGCGACCCAGGCGCAAGGCTTCGCAGGTCAACTGTTGAGCACTTTGCGCGCCCCGTGGCTGCAGCAACAAGATACGTTCACGGTTGAGGCCGGCATCCCGTAGCCAGGCCTGGGTCAGGCTGGCGGGCGGGGCGATCAGCGTCAACCAGCGTGCGTCCTGCTCTTCACTGAGTTCGCGCAGGATCGGCGCCAGCAGGCTCAAGCAGCTCCCGGCAGCCCCACGCAACGACAATTCACTGAATACCTCGGGTTCGCAGCTCCAGGGAGCTTCGACCGTTTCCTTGAGGATGGGCGCAAGGGGTTGAGCCATGAAGGCCTCGAACAGCGACAGTTGTGTGTGTTGTGGGGTGTGCACGAGCTGCATGATGTCTCCTTTAGCGGCGAATGACGCCGACACTCAAGCCTTCGATCACCAGGTCCTGGTCTTTCAGGTTCACTTCAATTGGCGCGAACTCCGGGTTTTCCGCCATGAGCCAGACCTTGCTGCCTTCACGCTTGAAACGCTTGACGGTGACCTCATCGCCGATCCGCGCCACGACGATCTGGCCATTGCGGGCTTCGCGAGTGGTATGCACGGCCAGCAGGTCACCGTCGAAGATGCCCACGTCCTTCATGCTCATGCCATGCACCCGCAACAGGTAATCGGCGCGCGGATGAAAGAAGGTCGGGTTGATGTTGCAGGATTCTTCGACGTGCTGTTGCGCCAGGATCGGCGCACCGGCGGCCACTCGACCGATGATCGGCAGTGTCGATTCGTCAGCCTTGGCTTCGAAGCCAGGGATGCGAATACCGCGTGAAGCGCCTGGGGTCATCTCGATCGCGCCTTTGCGAGCGAGGGCCTTTAGGTGTTCTTCAGCGGCGTTGGGGGACTTGAAACCCAGTTCCAGCGCAATTTCGGCGCGTGTCGGCGGATAACCGTTGTCATCAAGGCAGCGCTTGATAAAAGCCAGAATCTCAGCTTGGCGTGGCGTCAGTTTTAGCATGTTGATCGCTCTGTCTTTTTATACAGTGACTGGGATTATATACAGTGAACGACGCTTGGCAATCATCCTTTTGCGCGGCTCCGCTGGACGGTCATTCATCGTCTGTACTACGAGGCACGGATAGCGCTGCCTACAGACCGTTCAGGATGTGATTAAATAGCAACGAAATAGATGACTGGCCGGCCGGAAAACGGACCTGCAGGCTTGACAAGACATACCCTGAAACGTATGTTTCAAACAAGTGTTTGTCAGGCGGAGTAGCCATGGCCCAGTCGGAAACCGTTGAACGCATTCTCGATGCTGCCGAGCAACTGTTCGCGGAAAAAGGATTTGCTGAAACTTCATTGCGGCTGATCACCAGCAAGGCTGGGGTCAATCTGGCCGCCGTGAACTACCATTTCGGCTCGAAAAAAGCCCTGATCCAGGCGGTGTTCTCGCGCTTTCTGGGGCCGTTCTGTGCCAGTCTCGATCGTGAGCTGGAGCGTCGCCAGGGCAAGGCGGACAACAAGCCAAGCCTGGAAGAGCTGCTGGAGATCCTGGTTGAACAGGCCCTGGTGGTGCAGCCGCGCAGCGGCAATGACCTGTCTATCTTCATGCGCCTGCTGGGCTTGGCGTTCAGCCAGAGCCAGGGCCACCTGCGCCGTTATCTGGAAGACATGTACGGCAAGGTATTCCGCCGCTATATGCTGCTGGTCAATGAAGCCGCCCCGCGTATCCCGCCGATCGAACTGTTCTGGCGCGTGCACTTCATGCTCGGCGCTGCGGCCTTCAGCATGTCCGGGATCAAGGCGTTGCGCGCGATTGCCGAGACCGATTTCGGCGTCAACACGTCCATCGAGCAAGTGATGCGCCTGATGGTGCCGTTCCTCGCCGCGGGCATGCGCGCCGAAACCGGCGTGACCGACCAGGCCATGGCCGTCGCCCAATTGCGCCCGCGCAGCAAATCCACACCCGCCCTCGCCAAGGTTTGACCGCAGCGGGTGTGCGCGGCCGCTTGCATCCGCTAAGCTAGCCGCCATGTCGATTTCAGCTATTTACGTGCAACCCCTCCTGCTTACCGGAACCGGTAGGGGTGATGGGTTGCGCGCGTTATTTAAGGAAGGTTTATGACTGCTGCCCTGCAAGGTTCTTTGATGGTCGACGTGGCGGGTACCTGGCTGACGGCCGAGGATCGCCATCTGTTGCGCCAACCGGAAGTGGGCGGCTTGATCATTTTCGCGCGCAATATCGAGCACCCGCGCCAGGTCCGCGAGTTGAGCGCGGCGATTCGCGCGGTGCGCCCGGACCTGCTGCTGGCGGTCGATCAGGAAGGCGGTCGCGTGCAGCGGCTGCGCCAAGGCTTTGTGCGCTTGCCGGCCATGCGCGCGCTGGCCGATAACCCCAATGCCGAATACCTGGCCCAACAATGTGGTTGGGTCATGGCCACCGAAGTGCTGGCCGTGGGCCTGGACCTCAGCTTCGCGCCGGTGCTGGACCTGGATTACCAGCGCAGCGCCGTGGTCGGCACTCGCTCGTTCGAAGGCGACCCCGAGCGCGCCGCCGTGCTTGCCGGTGCCTTTATCCGCGGCATGAACAGCGCCGGCATGGCCGCCACCGGCAAGCACTTCCCTGGCCACGGTTGGGCCGAGGCCGATTCCCACGTCGCGATTCCCAATGACGAGCGCAGCCTGGAACAGATTCGCGCCAACGACCTCGTACCGTTCGCCCGCCTGAGCAAGCAATTGGCGGCCGTGATGCCCGCTCATGTCATCTACCCGCAGGTCGATGCCCAGCCTGCTGGCTTCTCGCGCCGCTGGCTGCAGGACATCCTGCGCGGCGAATTGCAGTTCGACGGGGTGATTTTCAGTGACGACCTGTCCATGGCCGGTGCCCATGTGGTGGGTGATGCCGCCAGCCGCATCGAAGCCGCGCTGACGGCGGGCTGCGACATGGGGCTGGTGTGCAACGATCGTGCGGCTGCCGAACTGGCGCTGAGTGCGGCGCAGCGGATGAAGGTCAAACCCTTGGCGCGGATTGCGCGCATGCGCGGGCAGGCGATTGCCTCGACGCAATACAAACAGGATCCACGTTGGCTGACAGCGCTTGGAGCGTTGCGGGATGCTCAACTGATCGAATAAGTATTTTTGAAAGCTTGGTGTAGGAAACATCCGAATAAGGCTGTAGCTGTCTCTTGCCGTAGTGTCAGAGTTGTCTTGCTTAAGTCCCATTGCTGGTGGCTGTAGAGTTCATCTTCATGAATGACCTGATTGCCCGTATCGTCGAGTTGGATTGGCAAGCGTACTTTGAACCTCGCTCGCTGGAGCGTGGGTTTGAGTACGCTGGCGAAAATCGCATTGATATAAAGGAATTCGGGCCTCACAGGTTGATCGCACGTTGCAAGGGCTCGGGCCGTAATGTCTATAGCCTGTCGATTGCCTTGGAGAATGCACCATCCCGTTTGACGGGCATCAGGTGTGTGTGTTCTTGCCCGGTGGCGATCAATTGCAAGCACGCGGCTGCGGTCTTGTTTACGTTGACTGTGCTGTACGAAGAGCTGAACGAGCCGAAAAAGCCGGTGGCTGATCGCCTGAGTCCGCAGCTCGAAAACTGGCTTGAAAGTATCCCCAAGCCTACCCCGCCAGGTGAGGCTGCGCCCAGGAACACAGGTACTTGTTTGCTGTACCAAGTCACTCCCGAGGTTTATTCCAGTGGCTGGACATTCGAGGTGTACCGGGCGCGCGTGACCAAAAAAGGTGAGTACAGCGATATCAAGCCCTTGTACTCGATAGATGAGACATTACGGCGTGCCCCAAGCTACATGCATGAGCTGGATACGCGCATTGGTCGATTGCTGTTGTTGGGTCGATCCTATGGCCGCTATGGCAACAGTTTCCAGTTGGCCGGCGAAACGGGGGCCGAAATTCTCCAATTGGCGTTAAAAACCCAACGCCTGTTTCTTGAGCTGGGCCCAAGACTAGCGCTTAATCCCGGTCCGGCTCGCGCCGGTCGTTTCGATTGGGCGGTGACACCCGATGGCGATTACATTCCCCACTGGATCAGCGATGGCCGTGAGTTGGATGATGTGTTCCCGCTCAAACCGCTTCACTATCTTGACCTCGACAACATGGAAGTCGGGGTACTCGAGCATGGGCTGGATGAGAATCTGGCCATGCATCTTTGCGGCTTGCCGCTGATTCCAGCTGATCAAGCCGCGTTATTCAGTCAACGCATCAGTGCGGTGTCCAAGGTAATTCCTCCACCGCGCGAGCTGACCGAGCGTGTCGTGGATACGTTAGAACCCCAAGGATGTCTTACCTTGGGAAGCGACGAAGCCTACGGTTACGGCCGGTTCCATAGGGAGCATCGCGCTGCGTTGGCTTTCCGCTATGACACCAGCCTGACCAGCGGCAAGGGCACTGAGGATATCCATCTTCTCAAGGGCACCGAAACCCAGCGTATCCAACGCAAGCCAGCGGCTGAAAAAGCGCTGCGCAAGGCGCTCACCAAGATCGGATTCAAAGCGATCAATCGCCAAACCCGTGCGCTGCCTGAAAGCGCTGGGGAAATGTTCGATCTGCCCACCGATGAAGCCTGGCTGGGTTTCGTTGAAAACGATCTGGCGGCTTTGCGTGAAGCAGGGTGGGACATTGTGGTCCAGCCGGGCTTTTACTACGACGTGGAAGCGGTGGACCATTGGTATGCGGACATCGAAGAAGCGTCGGGTAATGAATGGTTCGATTTAGAGCTGGGCATTGAGGTCAATGGCGAGCGGCACAGCCTCTTGCCAATCATGCTCGACTTGATGCGGCGTCAGCCCAAGCTGCTCGATGCCACCTACTTGGCCGAACGTAACGACGATGAGCGAGTGCTGGTGAGTTTGGGCGCCCGCACTCAAACAAAGGTTGCGCTGCCTTACGGGCGACTCAAGCCCCTGATGGCAACCCTCGGCGAACTCTACCTGGGGGCAACCGAAGGGGATGCATTACGGCTGAGCGCGCCCGATGCGGCTCGGCTCAGTCATCTGGAGACAATGCCCTTGGTATGGCGGGGTGGCGAGCGACTGCGCGATTTCGCCAAGCGCCTCAAGGACTCCACCCATGCTCAGGTATCGGCTCCCCAGGGCCTGAAAGCCGAACTTCGTGGCTATCAACTCGAAGGCCTGAACTGGATGCAGACTTTGCGCGAGCTGGAAGTCGGCGGGATTCTCGGGGATGACATGGGCCTGGGCAAAACCCTGCAAGCCCTTGCGCACCTGCTCCTGGAAAAACAGGCAGGTCGATTGCAAACGCCCGCATTGGCCGTAATGCCTACCAGCCTGATCCCGAACTGGATCGACGAAGCCGCACGGTTCACGCCACAGCTCAGAGTCCTGGCGCTGCACGGTGCACAGCGTCAGGCTGACTTCGCACGCTTGACCGATTACGACCTGGTACTCACCACCTACGCTCTGTTGCCACGAGACCTTGAAGTCTTGCAGCCTCAGCGCTGGAGCGTGCTGATCCTCGACGAAGCGCAAAATATCAAAAATCCCAACAGCAAGGCGGCCCAGGCCGCTCGCCAACTGGATGCCGGCCAGCGGCTGTGCCTGAGCGGGACGCCGTTGGAAAACCATCTGGGCGAACTCTGGTCGCTGTTTCATTTCCTGTTGCCGGGGTGGCTGGGTGACAGCAAAACCTTCAATCGCAATTACCGCACACCGATTGAAAAGCACGGTGATGCGCAACGCATGCAGCACCTGACGGCGAAGATCAAACCCTTCCTGTTGCGCCGCAAAAAAGAACAGGTCGCCACCGAGTTGCCGGCCAAGACCGAGATCGTGCACTGGGTGGACTTGAGCGACGCCCAGCGTGACGTGTATGAAACCGTGCGCGTGGCGATGGACAAGAAGGTTCGCGACGAGATTGCCCGGCAGGGTGTCGCCCGCAGCCAAATCATTATTCTTGAAGCGCTGCTCAAGCTGCGCCAGGTCTGCTGCGACTTGCGCCTGGTCAAGACGGCACCAGCGTCCAAACTGGCGCGAGCGGGTACGGGCAAACTTGGCAGTTTGATGGAGATGCTCGACGAGTTGCTCAGCGAAGGGCGGCGCATCCTGCTGTTCTCGCAGTTCACCTCGATGCTGGCGTTAATCGAAGAGGAACTGAAGCTGCGTGAGGTCGACTATTCAATCCTGACTGGTGACACCCTGGACCGGCGCACCCCCGTGAAAGACTTTCAGGACGGCAAGACGCCGTTGTTTCTGATCAGTCTGAAAGCGGGCGGAACGGGCTTGAATTTGACGGCGGCGGATACGGTGATTCATTACGACCCCTGGTGGAACCCGGCCGTGGAAAACCAGGCCACGGATCGGGCTTACCGGATCGGGCAGGATAAGCCGGTGTTTGTTTACAAGATGATTGCCAGGGGCACGGTGGAAGAAAAGATTCAGGCGCTGCAATTGGAAAAGGCAGCGCTGGCCGACGGCGTGCTTGAGGGGAGCGCCAGTGCGGGCTGGAAGCTGGAACAGCGAGATATTGAGGCGCTGTTTGCGCCGTTGCCTGGCTAACGACCGCGGCGCGCCCTTCGCGGGCAAGCCCACTCCCACATTTGACCGCTTTTCTTCAGGGTGAACGCGTGCAAATGTGGGAGGGGGCTTGCCCCCGATGTCGATCCGACAGTCAGCGCTTCTCTTGCTTATTCGGCAACGGTGCAAACAGCGCCTCGATATCCTCATTGCCCAACTGCCAATCCCCAGTCGTACGCCCATCCAGCACGCCCGCAGCCAGATCGGATTTTTCCTTCTGCAAGTGCTGAATTTTTTCCTCCACCGTGCCCCTGGCAATCATCTTGTAGACGAACACCGGTTTCTCTTGCCCGATGCGGTACGCACGGTCGGTGGCCTGGTTTTCGGTTGCGGGGTTCCACCACGGGTCGTAGTGGATCACGGTGTCGGCTTCGGTCAGGTTCAAACCGACGCCGCCCGCTTTCAGACTGATCAGGAAAATCTGCAGTGTGCCGCTCTGGAACTCCTTCACGGGCGTGCGCCGATCACGGGTCTGGCCGGTCAGCAGGGCGTAGGCGATCTGACGTTTCTGCAGTTCAGCCTCGATCAGGCTCAGCATTGAGGTGAACTGCGAGAACAACAGAATGCGCCGCCCCTCGGCGAACAACTCGTCAAGCATCTCCATCAGGCTGTCGAGTTTGCCCGAGCTGCTGCCGCGGGCGGGTAGGGTGGCGTCGTTGACCAGGCGCAAATCGCAGCATACCTGGCGTAGCTTGAGCAGCGCCTCGAGGATGATGATCTGGCTACGCGCCACGCCCTTGCGGGTAATCTCGTCGCGCACCTTTTTATCCATGGCCAGGCGCATGGTTTCGTACACGTCGCGCTGTGCTTCGTTAAGGTCGACCCAGTGGATAATCTCGGTCTTGGGCGGCAGTTCGGTGGCCACCTGTTCCTTGGTACGGCGCAGCAGGAACGGCTTGATCCGACCGTTGAGGTGCTGCAATCGCACCTCGCTGGCGCGTTTTTCAATGGGGACGCGATAATCGCGGTTGAAGCTTTTCACATCGCCCAGCCAGCCCGGCAGCAGGAAGTGGAACAGCGACCATAGCTCGCCCAGGTGGTTTTCCAGCGGCGTACCGCTCAGGCACAGACGCTGGCGCGCATTCAGCTCGCGGGCCGCCTGAGCCGCCTTACTGGCAGGGTTCTTGATGTACTGGGCCTCATCGAGAATCAGCACATGCAAGGGCTGGGCGGCGAGGGTGTCGATGTCCTTGGGCAGCAGCGCGTAGGTGGTCAACAGCAAGTCATAGTCTTGCAGATCGGCGAAATGTTTCTTACGCCCTGCGCCATACAGTGCCTGCACCCTCAGTTGCGGGGTGAAATGCGCGGCCTCATCCAGCCAGTTGGGAATCAGGCTGGTCGGCATGACCACCATGCACGGTCGATCCAGGCGTCCCGCATTTTTCTCCGTAAGAATATGCGCAAGGGTCTGCAAGGTTTTACCCAGGCCCATGTCGTCCGCCAGAATCCCGCCCACCTCCAGCTGGCGCAGCGACTGCATCCAGCTCAAGCCTTCCAGTTGGTAAGGGCGCAAGGTTGCATTCAGACCCTCAGGCGCCGCACAGGTGAAATCCTGGATATCGCGCAGGCGCTGGGCGAAATGGCGGATTTTCTCGCCGCCTTCCCATTGCAGCGGCAGGTCTTCCAGTGGGTTCAAGCGGATCGCATCGGCTTTTGCCAGGCGCAACGTGGTGGCGCCGGATTCCTGCAGGTAGAACTCGCCCAGGGTCGCCAGTACCGGCTTCAATCGTCCGTATGGCAGCGCCACTTGCAGCGGACCGTGGCCGTTGGGCAGGCCGGGAATATTCACCAGAATCAACTCATCATCGCGGCGCCGTGCGAGCTTTTCCGGGTTGAGGATTTCGGTATGGGAGCGCATCAGGTTCAGCAGGATCGGCAGCAGGCTCAGCCGTTCGCCGTTGACGATAATACCCAGCTCCAGGTCGAACCAGTCACGCTCGGGGGCTTCATCGACGCTGGCGTACCAGTCGTCCACGGGGCTTAGGTCAAAGCCGAAATCTTCATCGATTTGCAGCTCCCAGCCTTCGGCCCGCAGCGTCGGAGATGAGTTGAGGGTAAAATTCAACCAGGCGCTGTCGTTGACCATCTCGAACAGCTCGCCGGCACTTTCCGGCAGGGCCTTGCTCTGGCGCGTGGCGATCTTGAAGCCGAGCAGGCGCAATTGTTCGCGATAAGGTTGCTCCAGCTCGGGATGGCGCTTGATGCGCAGGCTTTGGGTTTCCTGGCGCACGATGATATCGGCGTTCTTTTGCCCGCTGACATAATTGCCCAGGTAGTTGAACGACAGCGCCGCGCGATGCTGGATATAACGCTGCATCTTGCCGTTGCGCGGCTCGAACGCGCTGAACTCCACGCTGGCCAGCCACAGGCGCGGCACCGGGTGCACGTCCTCCATCACCACTTGCGGCAGTACCTCACGCTTATCCAGGACCGCCTGGAGTTTTCCCAGTAGCTCGACATCCTGGGCCGCTGCCGGGTAGGCCAGGGTTTCCTGGACCTTGAGCAGCACCGCCGCGATATGTTTGCAATTGGTATGCACCGGGCAGGTACAGCGGCTGTCGACCAGAATCAGCATGCCCTTGGCCGATTCGCGCAACGAGATGGTCTGCCGGTAAACGTTGCCGCCCGAACCTTCGCAGTAGGCCGTGATGGTGCTGTCGCCGGATTCGACGATACGCACCCGATTCTCCAGCGCGTAACGCCGCCCGCGCTCCAGGCTTTGCTCTTTGAAGCGATTGGCCCAGGAAGGGGCCAGGGGTTTGGTCAGCGACGCTGTCAGGGGCATGGCGCTGGATCAGTCCTGCATGTCGGGCGGCGGCGCGCTGGGGGGCTTGGCGGTCAGCGAGGTAATCTTGATCAGCAGCGCCAGGTGGCCGCCATCGAGGTAATTGAGCTGGTTGTTCTTGGTGCGCACATCCGTCTGGCTCAAGTGTTCGCTGGCGATCACGCTGCCGTTGCCGTCGAACTGATTGATCCAGAAATCGGCGTCGATGTCCGTGAAACGGCCCAGTTGCAGGTTGAGTACGCCTTCGATGGGAAATTGCCCGAATTGCTCCGGGCCGTCTGTGATCGCGATCTTCACCGGCTGCTCGCCGAGGCTCTGTTCCCAGGCTTTGTGCGCGAGCACGGTGTAGTTGGTGTCGGCGCGCAGTTTGTCGACGATATTGCCCAGGCGCGGCGGGCTCATCCGCTCGCCCAGATGCTGCGCACCGCCATCCCAGTTTTCCGGGGCGGCGCGGCTGTTGATCACCGGTTCTGCATTCTGGCGCACCAGGATCATTTCCACCTGGTAAAGGCTGTCGGCAAATGCCGAGGGCGCGAGTACCACCAACAACAAGCTCAGAATGCGGAACACGCGCATGGAGGCGTCCTTCAAGCAGATTTCGGAAGGAGGCGCTCAAACAGCGCCTCCAGGGTATTGAAGCGTTCTTCGGCGCGTTCCATCGGCACCATGAACTTGAACAGCGTAGCCCCTTCGAACTTGTAGCGGTTGGGCTGGCCCTGGATCAACTTGATCAGCACCAACGGGTCCACCGGCGTCTGCGCTTCGAACTCGATACGCCCGCCTTGTGGTCCGGCGTCGACCTTCTTGATACCCAGTTGCTCGGCCTGCAGTTTAAGCAGGGTCAGGCGCACCAGGTTCTTGGTCGGCTCCGGCAGCAGGCCGAAGCGGTCGATCATTTCCACCTGCAAGTCCTTGAGACCTTCTTCGTCGGTGGCCGACGCGATGCGCTTGTACAGGATCAGCCGCGCGTGCACATCCGGCAGGTAGTCTTCGGGGATCAATGCCGGCAAGCGCAGGTTGATTTCCGGCCCACCGCCCAGCGGTTGATCGAGGTTCGGCTGTTCGCCCTTGCGAATGGCTTTCACCGCGCGCTCGAGCATTTCCATGTAGAGGGTGAACCCCACCGCCTGGATCTGTCCGCTCTGGCCGTCGCCGAGCAGTTCGCCGGCGCCACGGATTTCCAGGTCGTTGGTGGCCAGCACAAAGCCGGCGCCGAGGTCCTGGGTGTTGGCGATGGCTTCCAGGCGTTTTTCCGCATCGGAAGTAATCTGCTGGCGCGGTGGCGTCAGCAGGTAGGCATAGGCTTGGTGGTGACTGCGCCCGACGCGGCCGCGCAGTTGATGCAGTTGGGCCAGGCCGAACTTGTCGGCGCGCTCGATGATGATGGTGTTGGCGCTGGGCACGTCGATACCGGTCTCGATGATGGTCGAGGCGATCAGTACGTTGAAGCGCTTGTGGTAGAAGTCGCTCATCACCTGTTCGAGTTCGCGCTCGCGCATCTGCCCATGGCCGATGGCGATACGCGCTTCCGGCACCAGTTCGGCGAGGTCGGCGGCGCACTTCTCGATGGTCTTCACGTCGTTGTGCAGGTAATACACCTGGCCACCGCGCAGCAGTTCACGCAGCAGCGCTTCCTTGACCGTGCTTTTGTTCTGCTCCATCACGAAGGTGCGCACCGACAGGCGGCGTGCCGGCGGCGTGGCGATGATCGACAAGTCGCGCATGCCCGACACCGCCATGTTCAGCGTGCGCGGAATCGGCGTGGCGGTAAGGGTAAGAATGTCGACTTCGCTGCGCAGGGCCTTGAGCTGTTCTTTCTGACGCACGCCGAAGCGGTGTTCTTCGTCGATGATGACCAGGCCCAGGTTCTTGATCTTCACGTCGTCCGACAACAGCTTGTGCGTGCCGATCACGATGTCGATCTTGCCTTCGGCCAGGTCGGCGACCGCCGCGTTCACTTCCTTGGCGGATTTGAAGCGGCTCATCACTTCCACGGTCACCGGCCAGTCGGCAAAGCGGTCGCGGAAGCTGTTGTAGTGCTGCTGGGCGAGCAGGGTGGTTGGCACCAGGATCGCCACCTGGCGGCCACCGTGCACCGCAATGAACGCGGCGCGCATCGCTACTTCGGTCTTGCCGAAGCCGACGTCGCCACACACCAGGCGGTCCATCGGCTTGGGCGCGAGCATGTCGGCACGCACCGCTTCAATGGTGGTTTGCTGGTCGGGAGTCTCTTCGAAGGCGAAGCCGGCGCTGAACGTGGCGTAGTCGGCTTTCGGGTCGGCGAACGCATAACCTTCGCGCGCCGCACGGCGCGCATAGATGTCGAGCAATTCGGCGGCGACGTCGCGCACCTGTTCGGCGGCCTTGCGCTTGGCTTTCTGCCAGGTCTCGGAGCCCAGGCGGTGCAGGGGCGCCAATGCGTCATCGCTGCCGGTGTAGCGCGCGATCAGGTGCAGGCTGGCCACCGGCACGTAGAGCTTGGCGCCCTCGGCGTATTCCATGGTGAGGAATTCGGCGGCCTGGTTGTCGATTTCCAGGGTCTGCAAGCCGAGATAGCGGCCCACACCGTGGTCGATGTGCACCACCGGCGCGCCTTCACGCAGCTCTGTGAGGTTCTTGATCACCGCATCGTTGTTGGCGTCGGCGCGTTTTTCGCGACGGCGGCGCTGCATCACGCGCTGACCGAACAACGGGCTTTCGGCGATCAGCGCCAGGGCCGGGTCGTCCAGTAACAAGCCCTCATCCAATGGCGCGATGGTGATCGCCAGGCGCTCTTTGCTGTTGACAAAGTCCGGCCAGCTATCGACCGTTTTCGGGCGCAGCTTGAGGCGTTCCAGCAGCTCCAGCAGCACTTCGCGGCGCCCGGCGGATTCGGCGGTAAACAGCACGCGGCCAGGGAAGTCGCCAAGAAAATTGGACAGCGCTTCCAGGGGTTGCGTGGCTTTGGCCTGAATCGCCAGGTCCGGCAGCGTGCTCGCCGGGAAGCGCTCGCGGCCACTGCCGGCGTCCACATCCTGCTGGCTGGCAACCACACGTGGCCAGTTTTTCAGGCGGGCGAAGCAGTCTTCCACCGGAAGGAACAATTCGGCGGGCGGCAATAAAGGCCGGGACGGGTCGACGCGGCGCTCTTCATAGCGGTTGCGCACGTCGTTCCAGAAGTTTTCCGCGGCCTGTTCAATACCCGGCAGCGAGAACACCTGGGTGTCCTGGGGCAGATAATCGAACAGCGTGGAGGTTTCATCGAAGAACAGCGGCAAGTAGTACTCGATACCGGCCGGTGTAATCCCGCTGCTCAGGTCCTGGAAGATCGGGCAGCGGCGGAAGTCCACATCGAAGCGTTCACGAAAGCGTGCCTTGAAGCGTGTAACGGCATCTTTTTGCAGCGGGAACTCCCGCGCCGGCAACAGCTTGATCGAGTCGACCTTGTCGATGGAGCGCTGGTTTTCCGGATCGAAGGTGCGCAGGGTCTCGATTTCGTCATCGAACAGGTCGATGCGATACGGCAGTTTGCTGCCCATCGGGAACAGGTCGATCAACGCACCGCGTACGGTGAACTCGCCGTGTTCGTACACCGTGTCGACATAGCGATAGCCGGTGGCTTCCAGGCGCGTGCGCATCTGCTCCACGTCGAGTTTCTGGCCGACATCCAGCACCAGGCTGCTGCCGAGCAGGAACTTGGTCGGCGCCAGGCGATGCAGGGCCGTGGTGATCGGCACCACCAGCACGCCGTGGGCCAGTTCCGGCAAACGGTACAGGCTGGCGATGCGCTGGGAAATGATGTCCTGGTGCGGCGAAAACAGGTCGTAGGGCAGGGTTTCCCAGTCGGGAAAGTGCAGCACCGGCAAATCCGGGGCGAAGAAGCTCAGCTCCTGCTCCAGCCGTTCGGCGCTTTGGCTGTCGGCTGTGAGCAGCAGGGTAAAGCGCTTGGCTGCGCTGGCAGCCTCGGCAATGGCCAGGCTCAGGGCGGCACCGGGCAGGTTGCCCCAGTGCTGTTTACCTGCCGCGGCAGGGAGTAGCGGTAGACGCAGAACGGGCACGGAAGGTTGAGCTCCAAGCGTTGCGACAAAGTCGGTAATTGTAACGGCCAGAGGTGCCGCCTGTCAGTTGCTGACTGTGCCTATTACGGTTTGTAGGAAATGTAGTGGCTAAGACAAACAATCGTCGGTTTTGACTCAATATGTAGTGCCAAAACGCGCGAATGTTTAGGAGGGTTACGGACAAGTTAGCCGCTTCGCCAAACTAGTGGCCTTCTGGAACCCGCGTGTTTCCTGGGCTGTAGCGCGGTGGTATTTTTTTGCAAGGGCTTTTTGTTGCCTGTCGCGCATTGCTCAACCGGCACTCGGGCGACATAATGTAGCCCCTTTTTTCTGCCCCTACATGTGGAAGGTTCCCGTGACTCAGAAGCCCGACCAGTGTCTTGGTGAATGGATCGACCGTGAAGCACTCGCAGAAGCGATGATTCCGCTTATCGGCCAGCTGTACCGCAATAACAATGTGGTGAGCTCGATCTATGGCCGCAGCCTGATCAACCAGTCCGTCATCGCGATTCTCAAGGCTCACCGCTTTGCGCGCCATCGCTCTGCCGACGACAGCGAACTCTCCGTCCACGAAACATTCCCACTGCTCAAAGCCATGAGCGAGCTCAAGCTCGGCGCGGCTTCGGTAGACCTGGGCAAGTTGGCGTACAAATTCCGCAAAGAAGGCGCTGGCCGCAGCGCCGAGCAGTTCGTGCGTGAAGAAATGGCCGATGTGGTCGGCCAGCAAAACGCCGCTGCCCGCAAAGGCACCGACGTGGTGCTGTACGGCTTCGGTCGTATCGGCCGTCTGCTGGCACGCATCCTGATCGAAAAAACCGGTGGCGGCGACGGCCTGCGCCTGCGGGCCATCGTGGTGCGCAAAGGCGCCGACAACGACCTGACCAAGCGTGCCAGCCTGCTGCGTCGTGACTCGGTACACGGTCCGTTCAACGGCACCATCGTCATCGACGAAGAAAACAACACCATCACCGCCAACGGTAACCTGATCCAGGTGATCTACGCGAAGAACCCGTCCGAGGTGGATTACACCCAGTACGGCATCAAGGACGCCCTGCTGGTTGACAACACCGGCGTATGGCGTGATGCCGAGGGCCTGGGCCAGCACCTGGCCTGCCCGGGTGTGGACCGTGTCGTGCTGACCGCGCCTGGCAAGGGCAAGCTCAAGAACATCGTGCATGGTATCAACCACGCCGAAATCACCGCTGACGACAAGATCGTGTCCGCTGCTTCCTGCACCACCAACGCCATCGTGCCGGTGCTCAAAGCCGTGAATGACAAGTTCGGTATCGTCAATGGCCACGTCGAAACCGTTCACTCGTACACCAACGACCAGAACCTGATCGACAACTTCCACAAGGGCGACCGCCGTGGTCGCAGCGCCGCGCTGAACATGGTGATCACCGAGACCGGTGCCGCCACTGCTGCCGCCAAGGCCCTGCCTGAGCTGGCCGGCAAGCTGACCGGTAACGCGATCCGTGTGCCGACGCCAAACGTGTCGATGGCCATTCTCAACCTGAACCTTGAGAAAGCCGCCACCCGTGAAGAGATGAACGAGTACCTGCGCTACATGGCGCTGCACTCCGATCTGCACAAGCAGATCGACTTCGTCAACTCGCAGGAAGTGGTGTCCACCGACTTCGTCGGCTCGCGCCACGCCGGTGTGGTGGACGCCGAAGCGACCATCAGCCAGGACAACCGCGTTGTGCTGTACGTGTGGTACGACAACGAGTTCGGCTACAGCTGCCAGGTGGTTCGCGTGATGGAAGACATGGCTGGGGTCAACCCGCCGGCGTTTCCGCGCTAAGCATCAGCGGTAAATGAAAAAGCCCCGACTGGTTCGGGGCTTTTTTATGCTTGGGGTTTGTGCTGTGGCTGAAGGCCCTATCGGGGGCAAGCCCCCTCCCACAGTTTGATGTGTGAACACAGTCAAAATGTGGGAGGGGGCTTGCCCCCGATGAGGGTGGTGCAGTCGACTCAATTCAGCAGCTTGCCACGCAACTCATCCGACAACCCCTTGGGCGCCAGCCAGATACCCAGGTAGGCCCTGGCGAGCTCATCATCCCGACTGGTGAACACCACCTGCCCATTGATCTCCAGAGTCAAACCACGGCCCGGCCGAAAATCCAGGGCATAGCGATCGCCGCTGCGGATATTGCGAAAGCTGGCGTGCAACTGATCCAACTGCGGCCTCAACTCGGCGCCGGCCTGCTGGCGCTCCAGGGTGGTATTGGCCGCCTTGATCACGTCATTACGGTCGATGTCACGAAAGTAATACAGCTCCAGTCGCAGCGGCTGTCGCTTGTCCCAGGCCTGCTTCGCAGGAGTGGCGGCTGGCGCATACAGCGCAGCGGCGTACACATCCGCCCAAAGATAAGTGAGCACCGCCTGGTTTTTCACGGTCAGTTCCTGAGACTGCCTGGCGAAGTTGGCCTGCTTGAGTCGGTCCGCATCGCTGGCCTGAGCGGTGATCGACAGCAACAGCATCAAACAGATAAAGAGTTGTCGCATAATGGCTCATCCTGAAATCGGCGCTGATTTGCGTGCTGTTAGTATGGCAAGGCTGGCCTATGACGCGACCAAGGGTTAATGTGCGCGGCGTTGAGCCTTATATAGACTGTGCCCCGGTTCACACACTTGAGCCAAATTGTCCTTCATGCCCGCTGGCCGCGGCATGATTTAGCCTGGCGTCCAACCGTACGCCTGGCCTGTTCTGAGGAGTACGCATGGCTGTCTACAACTACGACGTGGTGGTACTGGGTTCCGGCCCGGCTGGAGAAGGTGCGGCGATGAACGCTGCAAAGGCAGGGCGCAAGGTGGCGATGGTCGATAGCCGTCGCCAGGTCGGCGGTAACTGCACCCACCTGGGTACCATCCCGTCCAAGGCGTTGCGTCACTCCGTGCGCCAGATCATGCAATTCAACACCAACCCGATGTTCCGGGCCATTGGCGAGCCGCGCTGGTTCTCGTTCCCGGACGTGCTGAAGAGCGCTGAAAAGGTCATCTCCAAGCAAGTCGCGTCGCGCACCGGCTACTACGCCCGTAACCGCGTTGACCTGTTCTTCGGCACCGGCAGCTTCGCCGACGAGCAAACCGTCGAAGTGGTCTGCGCCAACGGCGTGGTCGAGAAGCTGGTGGCCAAGCACATCATCATCGCCACCGGTTCGCGCCCGTATCGCCCGGCGGATATCGATTTCCACCACCCGCGCATCTACGATAGCGACACCATCCTCAGCCTGGGCCACACCCCGCGCAAACTGATCATCTACGGCGCCGGCGTGATCGGCTGCGAATACGCCTCGATTTTCAGCGGCCTGGGTGTACTGGTGGAACTGGTGGACAACCGCGACCAGTTGCTGAGCTTCCTCGACTCGGAAATCTCCCAGGCGTTGAGCTACCACTTCAGCAACAACAACATCACCGTGCGCCACAACGAAGAGTATGAGCGCGTCGAAGGCCTGGACAACGGCGTGATCCTGCACCTCAAGTCCGGCAAGAAGATCAAGGCCGACGCCTTGCTCTGGTGCAACGGGCGTACCGGCAACACCGACAAGCTGGGCATGGAAAACATCGGGGTCAAGGTCAACAGCCGTGGCCAGATCGAGGTGGACGAGAATTACCGCACCTGCGTGCCGAACATCTACGGCGCCGGTGACGTGATCGGCTGGCCAAGCCTGGCCAGCGCCGCCCATGACCAGGGCCGTTCGGCCGCCGGCAGCATTGTCGACAACGGCAGCTGGCGCTACGTGAACGACGTGCCGACCGGGATCTACACCATTCCCGAGATCAGCTCGATCGGCAAGAACGAGCACGAACTGACCAAGGCCAAGGTGCCTTACGAAGTGGGCAAGGCGTTCTTCAAGAGCATGGCGCGTGCGCAGATCGCCGGTGAGCCGCAAGGCATGCTGAAGATCCTGTTCCACCGCGAAACCCTGGAAGTGCTCGGTGTGCACTGCTTCGGCTACCAGGCCTCGGAGATCGTGCACATTGGCCAGGCGATCATGAACCAGCCGGGTGAGCAAAATACCCTGAAGTATTTCGTGAACACCACGTTCAACTACCCGACCATGGCTGAAGCCTATCGGGTAGCGGCCTACGACGGCCTCAACCGGCTTTTTTGAGCGGCTCCGGCCGGTGGCCTGAGCCGGCCGGGGAGACCGATTTCAGTAATTCCCGAGGGTGGCAGTGGCCAAACCGGGAAAGTCTGTAATCAGGCTATCTACGCCGAAGTCGGCGAGCCTGCGCATCAGCGCAGGTTCGTTGACCGTCCACACCGACACGTGCAGGCCCTGGCGCTGGGCTTTCTCCAGACGCTCAGGGGTGCACAGCGTCCAGTTCAAGGCCAGGAACTCACAACCGTAGTTCTGCGCGACCTTCAACGGGTCGAGCCAGGCGTACTCGGCCACCAGCCCGCGTGACAGGTCTGGCGTGAGGTCAACCGCCGCTTTCAAGACTTCCCGTGAACTCGAGGTCACCGTGACCTTGTCCATCAGGCCAAAACGCACGGCCATCTCGCGGATCGCCAGCACCGTAGTGGCGGCACGGGTGCGCGAGGCGCTTTTGACTTCCAGTTGCCAGTGGTCGAAGTCACACTTCTCGAACAACTCTTCCAGGCGCGGGATCGGGCAGGGGCTGACCCAGCCTGGGCCGCCTTTGCGCGCGTCCATCTTCACCAGGTCCGCCGCCGAGTACTCGACCACTTTGCCGCGTCGGTCAGTGGTGCGCTTGAGGGTGGGGTCATGAATGACCATCAGCTCGCCGTCCATGGACAGGTGCAGGTCCAGCTCGCAGCGGCGTACGCCGTGTTTGAGGCATTCCTGAAAGCTGGTCAGGGTATTTTCCGGTGCTTCGCCTTTGGCACCGCGATGGCCGTAAATCAGGGTCACAGTTGCTCCTTTGCGCCAGGATGGCTGGCGTTGTGAATACGCATTCAGAGATCGTCGCTTTGTTCTCGCGCCAGGCGGCGTTCCTGGGCCTGTTTCTGCAGGATGTAGCGCGCCAGTAGCTGGCGCTGGGCATCGGTCATGGATTCGAATTCGGTGCCCACGTCAAAGCTGTCGCCCTTGGGGTCGCAATGGGTGACCCGCGCGCGCAGCAGCAAGCCGAGCGCCTGGGGCATCAGCACTAGCTTGACCGCCAGGTGCGTGTCGGGGGCCAGCGGCACAGGGTGCTGGAAGTCGATGCCGCCTTCGGAAAGGATCACCGGCTGCGGCGCGCCCACTTCGCTGAGCAGCCCGCGCGCCATGACCTGGCTGAGCAGGTCCAGGCGTTTGTTCTGCACCTTGAGGAACGCTGCGAGGCTGCGGTCTTTTTCGTTGATCTGGCGCAGCAGGTGCTGGGCTTCGAATTCGCTGAGGTGCAGTTCACTGAGCAGATTGAACAGCGGCGAATCATCCAGCAACACTTCCTTGCTCGCCGCGTCGGGGGCCGACAGGGTTTTGATTTGGAGTGCGATCATGTCGTCGATACGGTAGTATTCGCGGCGCTCTTCTTCATCTAATGTCGACATGGCGAACCCCAGGTAACGGTAATGGTCTGAGTGTAAAGCTGCTGACCAGACCCCGCCACCGGGACGTCTTCTTTTCCTCCGAACAAGCCCCGACATGTTCAGACCTCTCTTCGTATTTATTGGCACGCGTTATACCCGTGCAAAGCGTCGCAATCATTTTGTGTCGTTCATTTCCCTGACCTCGATGATCGGTCTCGCCCTGGGCGTGGTCGTGATGATTGTGGTGCTGTCGGTGATGAACGGCTTCGATCATGAGATGCGCACCCGCGTGCTGGGCATGGTGCCTCACGCGACCATCGAGGGCGATGCGCCCATCAGCGACTGGCAAAGCCTGGCCGACAAGGTCAAGCAGAACCCAAAGGTGGTGGCCGTTGCGCCGTTTACCCAGATGCAGGGATTGCTGACCAACGACGGCAAGGTGCAGAAAATCCTGCTCAATGCGGTCGACCCGGCCCAGGAGCGCAATGTCTCGATCATCGACAAGTTCATGCTGCAGGGCAAACTCGACGCGCTGGCGCCTGGCAGTTTCGGCATCATCATCGGCGACAAGGCCGCGGCCAAGCTCGGCGTAGGTGTCGGCGACAAGCTGACCTTCGTCGCGCCGGAGGTCACCGTGACCCCGGCCGGCATGTTCCCGCGCATGAAGCGGTTTACCGTGGTCGGCACCTTCCATGTCGGCGCCGGCGAGATCGACGGCTACCTCGGCTTGACCAACCTCACTGACCTGGCGCGCCTGCATCGTTGGCAGCCTGACCAGGTGCAGGGCCTGCGCCTGAAGTTCAATGACCTGTTCGACGCCCCGCGCGGCGCCTGGGAAATCGCCCAGCACCTGGGCGAATCGCAGTATTACGCCCGCGACTGGACCCGTACCCACGGCAACCTGTACCAGGCCATTCGCATGGAAAAAGCCATGATCGGCCTACTGTTGCTGCTGATCGTCGCCGTGGCCGCCTTCAACATCATCTCCACGCTGGTGATGGTGGTGAACGACAAGAAGGGCGACATCGCCATCCTGCGCACCCTTGGCGCCACGCCGGGGCAGATCATGGCGATCTTCATGGTGCAGGGCACGGTGATCGGCGTGGTCGGCACCCTGATCGGCACCGCTGTGGGGATCCTGGCGGCACTGAATGTCAGCGCTGCCATCGCCGCGCTGGAAAAAGTGCTCGGCCACAAATTCCTCAACGCCGACGTCTACTTCATTGACTACTTGCCGTCCCAGGTTCAGGCCCAGGACGTGCTGATGGTGGGCGGCGCCGCGTTGGTCCTGAGTTTCCTTGCCACCCTGTATCCAGCCTGGCGCGCGGCACGCACCCAGCCAGCACAGGCATTACGTTATGAGTGAATCGGGCATGAGTGAAAAAGCAATCCTGAGCTGCCGCAACCTGGGCAAATCCTACGAGGAAGGCCCGGAATCCGTGGTGGTGCTGGCCAACCTGCAACTTGAACTGCACCCCGGCGAACGCGTGGCGATCGTCGGCAGTTCCGGTTCCGGCAAAAGTACCTTGCTCAACCTGTTGGGCGGCCTCGATACGCCGTCCCAGGGCAGTGTGTGGCTGGCCGGTGAAGAACTGTCGGCCTTGAACGAAAAGGCCCGCGGCCAGCTGCGCAACCGTTCGCTGGGTTTTGTGTATCAGTTCCACCACCTGTTGCCGGAATTCACCGCCCTGGAGAACGTGTGCATGCCGCTGTTGATCGGCAAGACCGCCATTCCAGAAGCGCGCCAGCGTGCCACGGCCTTGCTGGAACGCGTCGGCCTGGGCCATCGCCTGGAGCACAAACCGGCCGAACTGTCCGGTGGCGAGCGCCAGCGCGTGGCAATCGCCCGTGCCCTGGTGAACAACCCAGGCCTGGTAATGCTCGATGAGCCCACCGGTAACCTGGACTCGCACACGGCCCAGGGCATCAAGGACTTGATGCTGGAGCTGAGCACCCAGATGCGCACCGCGTTCCTGGTGGTGACCCATGACATGAGCATGGCCCGTCAGATGGACCGTGTACTGCATCTGCAGGAAGGTCATCTGGTCGCTATCTGACCTGTTGCAAGCCCGTGTTTTGAAACCGGCTTTTTCATTTTTTCAGGCGGTGCAAGCGAATGTTCAGACCGTTATCGATTTTCATCGGCACGCGCTATACCCGCGCCAAGCGCCGCAACCGTTTTGTCTCGTTCATCTCGATGACCTCGATGATCGGCCTCGCCCTGGGCGTGTTGGCGATGATTGTGGTGCTCTCGGTGATGAACGGCTTCCAGCGTGAAATGAGCTCGCGCATCCTGGGCATGGTGCCCCACGCCACCATCGTAGGTGTGAACCCGATTGACGATTGGCAGCCGGTGGCCGCCGCGGCACTGAAGAACCCGCAAGTCACCGCGGCGGTACCCTTCACACAGATGGACGGCATGTTCTCCTACAAGGGCGCGATGCAGCCGATCGAGATCAGCGGCGTCGACCCGGCTCAGGAAGGCAAGGTGTCGATCGTGGCCCAGCATATCGTGCGCGGCAAACTGGAAGACTTGAAGCCCGGTGAGTTCGGTGTGGTGATCGGCGACATCACCGCGCGTCGCTTTCGCCTGAACGTGGGCGACAAGCTGACGTTGATCGTCCCGGAAGTCAGCACCGCGCCGGGGGGCATCACCCCGCGCATGCAGCGCTTGAACGTGGTGGGTATCTTCAAGGTGGGCGCCGAGCTGGACGGCTCCATGGCCTTGATCAACAGGGCCGACGCGGCTGAGATACAGCATTGGCAACCGAACCAGGTACAAAGCGTGCGCCTGGCGGTGACGGACCTGTACGCGGCGCCCAAGGTTTCGGCGGACATCGCTGCCAGCCTCGGCGCGGCGTACAAAGCAGACGACTGGACCCACACCCAGGGCAGCCTGTTCAGCGCGATGAAGATGGAAAAGACCATGATCGGCCTGTTGCTGCTGATGATCGTCGCCGTGGCCGCGTTCAACATCATCGCCACCTTGATCATGGTGGTGAACGACAAGGGCGCGGACATCGCGATCCTGCGCACCATCGGCGCCACGCCACGCCAGATCATGGCGATCTTCATGGTGCAGGGCACGGTGATCGGTGTCGTCGGCACCTTGATCGGCGGCGTGCTGGGCGTGATTGCGGCGCTGAACGTGAGTGAGCTGGTGGGCTGGCTGGAGCGGGTGAGCGGGCAGCATATCTTCAGTTCGGATGTTTACTTCGTCAGCAACCTGCCGTCCGAACTGCAGGGTGGGGATGTGTTGCTGATCTGCTCGGCGGGGTTTGTGTTGAGCTTTCTGGCGACGATTTACCCGGCGTATCGGGCGGCGAAGATCGAGCCGGCGCATGCGCTGAGATATTCGTAATAGTTGAGGCCGCTATCGGGGGCAAGCCCCCTCCCACAGTGGCCCTCGTTTGCAGGAAGAATGAGGTCAACATGTGTGAGGGGGCTTGCCCACGATAGGGCCGGCCCAGCCAGCATCAATCCCCCTTGGGCAACTCGATCACAAACCGCGCCCACCCCACCTCGGATTCGCAAAAAATCCGCCCCCCATGTGCCCGCACAATCGACTGGGTAATCGCCAACCCCAGCCCCGCATGCTCGCTGCTGCCCTCGCGGCGCGCCGGATCGGCCCGGTAGAAGCGATCAAACAACTTCGGCAGCACGTCCGCCGAGATGCCTTTCCCGCTGTTCTCCACCGTCAGCCTCACACCCCGTTCATCCTCTGCCAGACGCACCCGTACTTCACCGCCCGCCGGGGTAAACCTGAGGGCGTTTTCCAGCAGGTTGGACAAGGCCCGGCGCAACATGCCGCGATCACCCGTTGTGTGGGCCTGGCCTTCGCACCCCAGTGACACCTGTACGTCTTCGGCCAGCAACGCAAAAAACTCCAGCACCGCCTCAACCTCATCGGCCAGCGCCAGAGGCTCGCGCTTGGGCGTGAGCAAACCGTGATCAGCCTTGGCCAGGTACAGCATGTCGTTCACCAACTGCGCCATCCACTGCAATTCCTCAAGATTGCTGTGCAGCGCTTCGCGGTAATCCTCCAAGGGGCGCGGCTGGGTGAGGATGACCTGGGTCTGGGTCAGCAGGTTCGACAGCGGAGTGCGCAGCTCGTGGGCGATATCGGCGGAGAAGGCCGAGAGGCGCTGGAACGCGTCGTCCAACCGGCCCAGCATGGCATTGAAAGTCTGGGCCAGCTCAGCCAGTTCCGCCGGCATTTGCTGCTGCGGCAAGCGTTGCGTCAGGGAATGCGCGGACACCCCGGCGGCGACTTCGGCCATGCGCCGCAAGGGGCGCAACCCGTTGCGCGCCGCCCAGGCGCCGAGCAGTGCGGTGGCCAGGGCCGAGAGGCCAACAGTCAGCCAGATCAGGCGCTGCATGCGTTGCAGGAAATGCTGGTGGTGGGTGATGTCGAGTATCAAGGTCAATTGCGCTGAACCGGGTTGGCCAGGGCTCAACGGCGCGTTGTACACGCGATAGGCGGTGCCTGCGTTTTGCAGGCTATGCAGGCCCGGAGCATCGGGCAACGCCATGCCCGGCGCATCGTCGAGCCAGCGCTGGCCGGCCGCGGTGATGCGCAAGGTGAGGTCGGGTTGATGGCTGAGGTCGGCACGCAGTTGGGGTTCGCGCTGGGCGAAGGCTTGCGGCGAGTCGACGCCCTGCAACGTGCTGCGCAGCGCCACCAGTTTGCTGTCCAGTTGCTGCTGGTCCAGCTCGATGAAGTGGACTTCACTGGCATGGTTGAACAGCACGCCGGCCAGCAGCGAGACCACGGCGGTGCAGCCGGCAAACAGCAGCGCCAGGCGGCTGGCGAGCGACAGGCGCTGGATCACGTGAAACGCTCCTCCAGTACGTAGCCCATGCCGCGCACGGTGTGGATCAGCTTGTTGGGATAGGCATCGTCGATTTTCAGGCGCAGGCGACGGATCGCGACTTCGATGATGTTGGTGTCGCTGTCGAAATTCATGTCCCAGACCTGCGAGGCGATCAGCGACTTGGGCAGTACTTCACCCTGGCGGCGCAGCAGCAGCTCCAGCAGGGAGAACTCCTTGGCGGTCAGGTCGATGCGCTGGCCGCTGCGTTCGACGCGGCGGCGGATCAGGTCCAGGCGCAGGTCGGCCAGTTGCAGGTGGGTTTCCTGCGGCGCACTGCTGCCACGCCGTAACAGGCTACGCACGCGGGCGAGCAGTTCGGAAAAGGCGAACGGCTTGACCAGGTAGTCGTCGGCACCCAGCTCCAGGCCGTGCACGCGGTCCTCCACCACGTCGCGCGCGGTCAGGAACAGCACCGGAATGTCCAGGCCGGCACTGCGCACCGCCTGCAGGATTTGCCAGCCATCGCGACCGGGCAGCATCACATCGAGGATCAACAGGTCATAGTCGCCGGTCAGCGCCAGGTGTTGCCCGCTGGTGCCGTCGGCCACCAGTTCGGTGGTAAAGCCCGCCTCGGTCAGACCCTGGCGCAGGTAATGTCCGGTTTTCGGTTGGTCTTCGACGATCAGCAGCTTCATTCAGGGCTCTTGGTAGTTGGGTACAGGACTATGTAGGAGCGAGCTTGCTCGCGAAAAACGCCAACGATAACGTGGGCTGTCTGGCTTAACGTGTTGTGCTTAAGCCCTTCGCGAGCAAGCTCGCTCCTACAAGAAGCATCGGGCTTTATACCGTGGGTTTCAGGGTGTGGGCGCAACCTTACAAAGTTGTAATCTAGCAGTCAGTTGGCTGGCAGCGAGGCCATCTTAAAGTGCTGTCCAAGCGAGTCACCCCTTTTGGAGAATGAAAGATGGCGTTGCGTACACCTCTGTTCCTGGCCGGCTGCCTGTTGGCGCTGAGTTTCAATGCCATGGCCGATGCGGCTCACAGCTATGCATTCGGCCAGCCGGCGGCGGCTGACAAAGCCACGCGCACGGTGGAAGTGGTACTGCAGGACATTTCTTTTTCGCCCACGTCACTCGACGTCAAGGCCGGTGAGACAGTGCGCTTTGTGCTGATCAATAAAGGCCGGTTGCTGCATGAGTTCAACCTCGGCGACGCGGCCATGCATGCCGAACACCAGAAGGAAATGTTACAGATGCAGGCCAGCGGCATGCTCACGGCCACCGGTATGGGCGAAATGGACCACAGCAAGATGGACCATGGCGCCATGAAGCACGATGACCCGAACAGCGTGCTGGTCGAGCCCGGCAAAACCGCCGAGCTGACCTGGACGTTCTCAAAAGCCACAGGCCTTGAGTTCGCCTGCAACCTGCCCGGGCATTACCAGGCGGGCATGGTCGGCAAACTGACCGTTGAGTAAGGCGTTCCTTAAGGGCGGGAGCAAAGGCTGGTAGACTGGCGCGGTTTATTTAGCCAGGTTTCCGCCATGCATCCCGCAGCCGAACATTCGCCGCTGGGCAAGTCCAGTGAATACATCTCCACTTACACTCCTTCGTTGCTGTTCCCGATCCCTCGCGCCGCCAAGTGGGCTGAGCTGGGCCTGAGCGCCGAGACCCTGCCTTACAAGGGCGTAGACTTCTGGAACTGCTTCGAACTGTCCTGGTTGCTGCCGTCCGGTAAGCCGGTGGTGGCCATCGGTGAATTCAGCATCCCGGCCGACTCGCCGAACATCATCGAGTCCAAGTCGTTCAAGCTGTACCTCAACTCGTTGAACCAGACAGCCTTTGCCGATACGCAGCGTCTGGAAGCGACCTTGCGCGACGACCTCAGTGCCGCCGCCGGCAAGCCGGTCAGCGTGCGCATTCGCAGCCTGGCCGAGGTCGAGGCTGAAGGGGTGATGGCGCTGCCGGGCGTGTGCATCGATGAACTGGACATCAACGTCAGCAGCTACGAGCACCCGCGTCCGGAATTGTTGCGCTGTGATGATTCGCGCATGGTGGAGGAGAGCGTGCACAGCCACCTGCTCAAATCCAACTGCCCGGTTACCAGCCAGCCCGATTGGGGCAGCGTGGTGGTGGAATATCGCGGTGCGGCCCTGGATCACGCCAGCCTGCTGGAATACCTGGTGAGCTTTCGCCAGCACTCGGACTTCCACGAGCAGTGCGTGGAACGCATCTTCCTGGACCTGCAACGTTTGCTCAAACCCGAGAAGCTGACCGTGTATGCGCGGTATGTGCGGCGGGGCGGGTTGGACATCAACCCGTATCGCAGTACCGAAGATATGGCGTTCCAGAACGTCCGCCTGGCGCGTCAGTAGCCTTCACCCAAAACACATGTGGGAGGGGGCTTGCCCCCGATAGCAGAGGTTCAGGCACAGATGCTGTGACTGACACTCCGCTATCGGGAGCAAGCCCCCTCCCACATTTTGCTTTTGTGCCGGACTTGGGCTCAGGTTAGATCCCGATATTGCCCAGGGTGATCATGATATTGCGCAATGTCACGGAAATGACCGGGTGCTCAGCGTCGAACTCTATGGCCGCTTGATTCACATCATCGGAGATGCTCGGCGTCTGGGTGGCCGGTTCCAATTCAAGTTGCACTTCGAACTTGGCAATCAATTCCTCCAACGCTTCACGTTTTTCAGGTGACAGCGGTGGCTCCTGTTCCAACTGCCCGCGCAGGATCTCGACCTGTTCTTCCAGCTTTTTGCGATCAGGCATGACGTTCTTTCCTTTTATCGATAGTCACTGGCATAGACCGCGGCACGCCGAGAAAGGTCTACGAACTGATCTGTAGATTAATCCACTGCGGCCAACCGTGCATGATCTCGATCAGGGCTTCTCGCCTTTGAGCCGGCGCAGGCGGATGTCGGCCAGGCAGGTGCCGAGTTCACCGAGGTGATCGATCACTGAATGCACGCCCAATCCATAGAGCGCCACGGTTGCCTTGGCGCGTTTGTGCTCGCGTTCCTTTTCGCTCAGCGCCTGCCACCGCTCAGGCGCCACGCCACACAGCGAGCCGCAGGAGGCCAGGCCGATGGTCCACAAGCCGGCATTCAGGCCCGATTGCAGCAGGCGCGGTTCGCCGCTGACCAGCACGCAGCCGTCCAGGCGTGCGATATTCAGCTCCATCAAGGCTTGCCAGCAGGCATGGGGCGCCGGCCAGCGGATGGTGGAGGGCGAGGCGGCCTTGAGCCAGGCGGGCAGGGCGGCGGCCAGTGGCGTCGTGATAGAGGCGGGTAGCTCATCCAGCCAGGCGCAAGGCACGCCTTGCTCCTTGAGGCTACGCAGAATCTTCAGCGCGCCGGGTGTGGCCTGGGAGTCGGGGGAGGGCGCGTCGCTGCGGGCCTGGGAACCGAAATCCACCAGGCAGCCACTCAGCCCAAACAGCACGGCGGTCAACGCGGGGGCAGTGGCGACGGCTATCTCGGCATGTGGCATCTGAACGTCCCTGAAATAGTTGCAACGCTATCGGCAGGGCATGACAGGTGGATGACACTGTCGGGTATTTGTAGGAATTTTGTGCAAATCATGAAAGTCGTTTCCTTGCGACTGCCTAAATCGATACTTCCGTCATATACTGACGGCCTTATTCAGGGCATAGCGCCCATGACAGACCATTCAAGGAGCAAAAGCTATGCGCTGGAGCCAGTATTTCGCTCAGCTGTCGGTGTGTGCCACCGTCCTGTTGGCACCGTTCGCCGCCCAAGCAGCGTCGGAAGATGACCCATGGGAAAGCGTCAACCGCCCGATCTTCACCTTCAACGACACCGTTGACACCTACGCCCTCAAGCCACTCGCCCAGGGCTATCAGTTTGTCACACCGCAATTCGTGCAGGACGGCGTTCACAACTTCTTCCGCAACATCGGCGATGTCGGCAACCTGGCCAACAATGTGCTGCAGCTCAAGCCGCACAATGCGGGCGTTGATACGGCCCGCCTGTTGGTCAACACCACGTTTGGCGTGCTGGGCTTCATCGATGTCGGCACCAAAATGGGGCTGCAGCGCAGCGATGAAGACTTCGGCCAGACCCTGGGCTACTGGGGCGTCGGCAGCGGTCCCTACGTGATGATCCCACTGCTGGGCCCAAGCACCTTGCGTGACGCGCCGTCCAAGTACGTGGACAGCTACACCCAACCGTACCGCTACATGAACGATATCGGCTGGCGCAACAGCACCTTCGGCCTGAACATCGTTGATGTGCGTGCCAGCCTGCTCGACAGCGAGAAGCTGATCAGCGGCGACAAGTACACCTTCATCCGTAACGCTTACCTGCAGAACCGTGAGTTCAAGGTCAAGGACGGCAAGGTTGTCGACGACTTTTAAGCTGTGATGTTTTGAAATAAAAAAGGCGACCCTTTCACGGTCGCCTTTTTTGTGCGCGCTGATCAGCGCATTTTCAGAATCCTGAGGCCCAGGTGCTGCTCATTGCCAGCAGCCTTGGTCCACACCACCTCGGTATCGGCCTCAAGCCCCGTAAGTGCAGCGTGCTCTGAATCGATGCGCACGGTCAGCAAGTCGCCCACGCTGAACTGGCGAGGTGCCTGTACCTGCATGCCGGAGCTGGAAAGGTCCAGGCAGACCCCTGCAATCTCCTGCCCGGCGTGGATCAACGACACATCGGCATCCACCCGCATGCGGATGAAATCACGTTTTTCGGCGTAGTCGCGCTCATGTTCGCTCACAGCATCCATCCTTACTTTGCGTTGTGGTGGTGAGCGTTCTTATAACTCCCGGTGATTTGCGGTGTAAAGACGCCCGGCGACCATCGGCATGAGCTTGAAACCCCTCACGGATGGGAGTACCGTCTGCGCCTTAGAAGGGCACCTCTGCTTTACCGTTGTGCATGGGCCAAATCCCAATGCTTTGTAGGACAGAGAGGCTAGAAAGCGAATCCAGTACGTGAGCCCGGCCATTGCCGAGCCGCCTACGCCAACCTAATTCTGGCGCCGTTTGCCCACATGCAAAAAACCAGTGCCACGCTGCTGATAATCGATGACGACGAAGTAGTGCGCGAGAGCCTCGCAGCCTATTTGGAAGACAGTGGCTTCAGCGTCCTGCAGGCCGGCAACGGCCAACAGGGTCTCCAGGTATTCGAGCGCGACAAGCCCGACCTCGTGATCTGCGACTTGCGCATGCCCCAAATGGGCGGCCTTGAGCTGATTCGCCAGGTGACCGAGCTCGCCCCGCAGACGCCGGTGATTGTCGTGTCCGGTGCCGGGGTCATGAATGACGCCGTTGAAGCCCTGCGCCTGGGCGCCGCCGATTACCTGATCAAACCCCTGGAAGACTTGGCCGTGCTGGAGCACTCGGTGCGCCGCGCCCTGGACCGTGCACGGCTATTGGTGGAAAACCAGCGTTACCGCGAAAAGCTCGAAACCGCCAACCGCGAGCTCGAAGCCAGCCTGAACCTGCTCCAGGAAGACCAGAACGCCGGTCGCCAGGTGCAGATGAACATGCTGCCGGTCAGCCCGTGGACCATTGACGAGTTCAAGTTTGCCCACCAGATCATCCCGTCGTTGTACCTGTCGGGTGATTTTGTCGACTATTTCCGTGTGGATGAGCGACGTGTGGCGTTCTACCTGGCCGACGTCTCCGGCCACGGCGCTTCCTCGGCTTTTGTTACCGTGTTGTTGAAATTCATGACAACGCGGTTATTGTTTGAATCCAAGCGCAACGGCACCTTGCCGGAGTTCACTCCCTCCGAGGTACTGGGCCATATCAACCGGGGCCTGATCAGCTGCAAGCTGGGCAAGCACGTGACGATGGTGGGCGGCGTGATCGATGAAGAAACCGGTCTTTTGACCTACAGCATCGGCGGCCATCTGCCGATGCCAGTGTTATACACTCCTGACAGTGTGCGTTACCTGGAAGGGCGTGGCCTGCCGGTGGGCTTGTTCAATGAAGCCACCTACGAAGACCACATCCTGGAACTGCCGCCGACCTTCAGCCTGACGCTGATGTCCGACGGTATCCTGGACCTGCTTCCAGAGCCTACACTCAAAGAGAAAGAAGCCGCCTTGCCCCAAAAGGTCAAGTCGGCGGGCGGCAGCCTGGATGGTCTGCGGCAGGTTTTTGGATTGGCCACGCTAGGGGAGATGCCGGATGATATCGCCCTATTGGTGTTGAGCAGGAATCTTTGATGAGTACCGGAAGAATCCAATTCGCCGAGCAAGACGGGACCTTTGTCCTGAAGTTTGTCGGTGAAGTGCGCCTGACCTTGTGTTCGGCGCTGGATGCGACGATTGAGCGGATCTTCACAGCGCTGAACTTCTCGGCGATCGTGATCGATCTGACCGAAACCCGCAGCATCGATAGCACCACCCTGGGCCTGTTGGCCAAGTTGTCCATTCTGTCTCGGCAGAAGGTCGGCCTGCTGCCGACCGTCGTCACCACCCACGAAGACATCACCCGGCTGCTGCAGTCCATGGGTTTTGACCAGGTGTTCAACATCGTTGACCGCCCGATCCCCTGCCCGGAATGCCTGACCGACCTGCCTTCCCAGGATCAGTCCGAGGAAATCGTACGGGTCAAGGTGCTGGAAGCGCACAAGATCCTGATGGGCTTGAACGAGTCCAATCGCGAAGCCTTCCACGACCTCGTCAACGCCCTCGAACGCCACTGACCCCCACTTGAAATGCAATCAAAATGTGGGAGGGGGCTTGCCCCCGATAGCGGTGTGTCAGTTATGAACAAGCTGACTGACACCCTGCCATCGGGGGCAAGCCCCCTCCCACAGTTTGACCTACGACAAGCTTGAGATCGGCGCCCACAAAAAAGGGCGGCACCCGCCAAGGTGCCGCCCTTTTTGCCGCCTTCGCTTTTACAGCTTGGCCGACAACAACGCCTCCAGCTTCTCCTGGTCCCGAGCAAACTGACGAATCCCCTCCGCCAGCTTCTCAGTTGCCATCGCATCCTCGTTGGACTCCCAGCGGAACTGCGCTTCAGTCATGTGCACCCGCGCTTCACCGGCGTGGCCTGGCGACAACTTGCGCTCCAGCTTGCCTTCATCGGCCGCCAGCTTCTCCAGCAAATCCGGGCTGATGGTCAAGCGATCGCAACCCGCCAACTCCTCGATCTGGCTCAGGTTACGGAAGCTCGCACCCATCACTACAGTCTTATAGCCATTGGCCTTGTAGTAGTTGTAAATACGCGTCACCGACTGCACGCCTGGGTCATCGGAGCCGGTGTAGTCGTTGCCGTTGGCCTTCTTGTACCAATCGTAGATACGGCCCACGAACGGCGAGATCAGGAATACGCCCGCTTCAGCACAAGCCACAGCCTGAGCGAAGGAGAACAGCAGCGTCAGGTTGGTCTGGATGCCTTCTTTTTCCAGCTTTTCCGCCGCGCGGATACCTTCCCAGGTGGAAGCGATCTTGATCAGCACACGGTCACGGCTAACGCCGGCCTTGTCGTACAGGTCGATCAGACGATGCGCGCGCTTGAGAATAGCGCCCTCGTCGAAGGACAGACGCGCATCCACTTCAGTGGAAATACGGCCCGGCACCACTTTGAGAATTTCCTGGCCCACAGCCACCGCGAAACGGTCACTGGCCAGACCCACGTCGCCGTTGCAGTCCTGCACGCACTCGTCCAGCAGCTTGGCATAGCCCGGAATCGACGCGGCCTTGAGCAGCAGGGAAGGGTTGGTCGTAGCGTCTTGCGGCTTGAGCTTGGCGAGGGTCGAAAAATCGCCGGTATCGGCTACAACGGTGGTGAATTGCTTGAGTTGTTCCAGCTTGGAAGTCATGGGCGTGCTCTGTCCTGTGGGTCTGATGACATTACCCGAGCGCTGGCAGGCGCTCAAGGGCGCAAATGCGATAGGTCGTTTGCGAGGGCAATAACCTGAAAACAGCCGTTTGAATGGCGGCTGTACTGCTCAATAGGAGGGCAAAACCGCCGGCAGGTTCAACCCAACTGCCCGATAACCACGTCACCGCCCCTGAGCCTGCTCCAATACTGTAGGAGCGAGCTTGCTCGCGAAAAACGTCAACGATAACGCGGGCTTCCTGAATGAACGCGGCGCCTACGGGTTTTTCGCGAGCAAGCTCGCTCCTACAAAGTCTACCCCCTGCTGCTCTCCAATCAACGCCCCTCCAACAATTCCCCAGCCTGATCCAACAACGCCAACGGATCAGCCGCCTTATGAATATCCACCGACAACAACTGCCTGAACCTGCGCGCCCCCGGAAAACCAGTGCCCAACCCCAACACATGCCGAGTAATGTGGTGCATCGTCCCACCACTGGCCAAATGCTCAGCAATATAAGGCCGCAACTGCGCCAACGCCTCCGCCCGGCTAACCACCGGCGCCTCACTGCCAAACAACCGCTGATCCACCTCCGCCAGCAGATACGGATTGTGATAAGCCTCCCGCCCCAGCATCACCCCGTCAAACGTCTGCAAATGCTCCTGGCACTGCTCCAACGTCTTGATCCCACCGTTGAGAATAAACTCAAGCTCCGGGAAATCCTGCTTCAACTGCGCCGCGACGTCATAGCGCAACGGCGGAATGTCCCGATTCTCCTTCGGCGACAACCCCTCCAGAATCGCAATCCGCGCATGCACGGTAAAACTGGTGCAACCGGCGTCCCTTACCGTGCCGACAAAATCACACAACTCGGCATAACTGTCCCGGCCATTGATGCCGATACGGTGCTTGACCGTCACCGGAATCGACACCGCATCGCGCATCGCCTTCACGCAATCGGCAACCAGGGCAGGGTGCGCCATCAGGATCGCGCCGATCATGTTGTTCTGCACCCGGTCGCTGGGGCAGCCGACGTTCAGGTTCACTTCGTCGTAACCAGCTGCTTCGGCCATGCGGGTGCACGCGGCCAGATCGGCAGGGACACTGCCGCCCAACTGGAGCGCCAGCGGGTGCTCGGCTTCGTTGTGGCGCAGGAAGCGGTCGTGGTCTCCATGGAGGATAGCGCCGGTGGTGACCATCTCGGTGTAGAGCAGGGCGTGCTTGGAGAGCAGGCGTAGGAAGTACCGGCAGTGGCGGTCGGTCCAGTCCATCATGGGTGCGACGGAGAAGCGGCGGGAGAGAGGAGCGGATTGTAGGGGCATGGAGGAATCTGAGTTAGCGAGGCGAATGGGGCGCAGTTTATCAGGAACGGATCTTGGATGCCGGAGAGGCAAGTTTTGCGCGCATTACCACTTCGAACGAGGGCGTTGCCTTGTGTGGAATACGCCAAGGATCTGCAGTCGATCGCCCCGCACTCTATACGGGATCAGATAGGACCAGTTGGGAACTGCCCATTCGCGGGTATGTTTTACCCGACCTTCGCGGCCCATGGAAGGAAACTGAGCCAGCCTGTCGACGCTGGCGAAAATGGCATCCGAGAAGTCGTCAGCGGCTTTTGGATTTTCGAGAGCGATATAGTTCGCTTCGTCTTCCAGGTTTTTGAGTGCTTTTTCAAGCCACTCAACCCGCATTCTTGCTCCAGCGCCTAGTGCGCATGGCCGCTACTTGGTCATCGGTGGCGAATTTTCCTTCGTCGGCGTCTTTTACCGCCAGCTCGACCTGAGCGGTCAGCGCTTTTTCGTGTTCGATGTAGTCGCGAAGAACATCCATTGCCAGGTAGCTTGCTGTCTGACCGTTGGTTTTGGCCAGGTCGGCGAGAGAGTTGGATAGGTCTTCCGGCAGGTTTAGGGATATCCCAGTCATGGCGGCCTCGATGGTGGACGGTTGTGGGCATCTTACACCTTGGTGCGCTTGGGTGACTGAGCAGTCCGTCGTGAGGTGTATCAACAGCTATCTTAATGAGATATTTAGTAAAAAAATTTTTATTGACCTAAATATTGATAGTGGTTACTTTATTAAATTGAAAATTCACTAAATTTAGGTGGAATATGTACAGTGAAGCCCTTGTTCAGCTGTCGTTAGAGGCGCTTGGATGTACCCAAAAGGAGCTATCTCAGCGGCTTGGCGTCTCCGCTACACAGATTAGTAAATGGAAAAAAGGCGAGCATCTTTCTTTTGATATGGAGGAAAAGCTAAGAGTTATTTCTGGGGTTGGCGATCAGAATCCGGAGTTTATCCTCTGGAGTGGTTCCCGAGAAAATGCGACTAAGTGGAGAGCGCTTATCGGCCAGCTTGCTGAAATGGCTAACTCTAACGCAGAGACTGGATACAGTGCGGAATCGTTAGTCGATGATCTCGACTTGCTATGTTGGCATACATTTGACGTGCTGCGCGATATGGGGGTTAAGATTCCTGAAAACTTTCCTGTTGCACTTAACGTCACTTGGGAAGATGAAGAAGAGGCTGACGCTTTCTGGGATATTATAGATGATAACCAATATTCTTCTTTGATTTACAGTATTTTTAAAGCGTATACCGATGTCTATGGTTTTTATGTTGCGTATGTAGCCGATTTGATTCTTGACGATATGGAGCTTTTTGATTCGCCAGCCGAGAATATTGAACCATCCCTTCTAGCGCTTGCAGCCTCTAAAGTTGAAGTGGATTCAGCGCTTGCACCCAATTTTAGTGCGTTCAAATACAAAATCGAAAGAGATTATGAGTATTGGCTTGGCTTAGTGAAAACGAGAGCCTTTCAAGTAGGCACCCCTTTGAGAGCTGAGCTTCTGGATCTTGTTCATGGGAGCCATGATGGGCTCGGACATACAGCAGAGGCCGAGAGTCTTGGGGTAAACTCCTCACGTATCCATCCTGATATATATATGAATGAACTTTTGGTGGGCATGCGGGTGATTCATCAGGTACTGCCGGTTATCTTGGAGAAGCTCGGTATTGGCGACGAGTTTCAATTGGATGAGCATAACCTTCGGAATCACTAGGCGGCTATGAAAGTATTTGCATTCGTTGTTGTTTGTATCTGCTTTTGATTATTTATTGGGAGAAATAGGGGTCAGACCACCATTATTGAAAACGTGCTCTGACCCTGTTCTCCAAATCGGCTGGTCGCCGTGAGACGTGTCTGGGAGTGAATCGTTTGCTTTTCCTCTGTCAACTCAAAGCCGGGTATCGTGGTCTAACCCGATATCTGCGGAGCCCCTGTCGCGCGTTGAATATCGTGGTCTGACCCCGATATCTGCTCATCAGCTTGGGAAGCTTGTGTTTAATCTTGGGTCACTGTGATCAAAGGAGGGGATGCATAGCAATCCCCCTCTTATCGTAAATTTTGTAAGGGTGTTTTTATGGTGGCTAGTCAATAGAATCTTTCACAACTTCAAATAGCTCGGGTGAGTCTATTACTGCCCATCTTAAAAAGGCCGAGTATTCTTGGCTTTTTTTCATTAGGTTTTCAATTCTAAGGATGGCATCTCTTTTTTCTGAGTCCAAAGAATCTTCATCAATATATATATTGATAAATGATAAAAGTAGGGAGTATCGTTTGTATACACGTTTTCTTAAATAAGTGCCGGTTATATCTTTGTTGCCCGTGTTGTCTTCGGTGAAGACTTTTTTTATTAATAAGGCAGTTTCAATTGTGCTGGCTTCAACGTTTGTTGGTTCAATTGTTAGCGTTTTCGCAAAAGGCGTAACTGGGGGCGCGTGTCGTATGAGGCGCAATGCGTCTAGGCCGGCGTCTGTGCAGTTAATGAGGTTGTTGAATAAGTGTCGTTTAATGTTGTTGCACCGGGCGCAAGCAAGAAACAGGTTGTTCCAGTCATACATTTTGTCGACGTCATCCATGTGGGCGTCAAAATGTTCAACATTAAGGCTGAGTGGGTCTTTTGTTTCGCAGATATAACATTTGTCATAAAATGCTTGTCTCAACGAATGAAGTACATCGCTGCCGGTCCAGCTTTTTTTTTCAATCAAAGATGGTGGGGCGAGCTTTGGTCGTTCCACATTAAACATTTATTAGTTCTCCGCCTTCATCTTAATTATTTTGTTGGCGGCAATTTGGTAGAACATTTCTGATTCAGCGTCTAGCACGTCTATGTGAGGTGCAATCGTATTCAGTAAGTCTTCTGCCGATTTAAGGTCGAAAAAATCAGCACTTGTAATTTTTGTTAATTTTTTAATTGTGTCCTCAAATATTTTTGAGATGGGAGGTACGCCTAATAGTCCTTCAGCAACAGACTCATAAGAGTACATTGATAAGTCGAGTACAGTTTGGCATGTGGATATATCAAATATTACTGCGTCATCTACTGATGTCAGAACGAAAGGGGAGTGAGTAGTAACAATAAATTGTATTGCGGGGAATGAGGACGTGAAGAAAGGTAGTATTTTACGTTGTAGAGAGACATGAAGGTGAGCATCGATTTCATCGATTACCACGATGCCCGTGAGCTCGGATGGTTTAATCTGTGCGTATTCGGTATGCATTAGTAGATCTGCATATATTTCAAAGATGGCTAGATATCCAGAGGATAAACTTTGGAAGTTGTATTGTGGTTTACCATTTTGCGAAATATAAAACCTCAACTGGTCGGGCGCAAAGTGGAGTTCTGTTGATTGATCTTCAAATAAATATTTGAGGTTTTCGGTAAAGGAGGCTATCCACTCTTCAGCGTGAACAGGTCGTTTTCCCTCCTCGCCAGCTTGCATTGCTAAAGCGCTTCTTACTTTTAAATTTACAAGATGCTGTTCAAGGTTGCCTCCTAGCCGAGCGTTTATGTCTATCGAGTTTATATCTGGTTGAGATGCGGTCGCCGAGGATACGCTTGAAATTTCAGCCGTACGGCCTGCAGCAAAAAAACGAATGGACGATTTTTTTTCGATGTATTTATCTATAAGTAAGTTTGGATCATTATTGTAGGTAACTTTTAAAGGTCCATTGATGCTGTCTAAAGCTTGCTGAGAGTGCAGAAGGCTCTGCTCATAGTTTAGTCGCGTTGCAGGATCTAAGTTTGATTGGCTTAATGCTTCTGTGAAAGTTTTAACGTTCCCTTCATAGCCTGGGATGTTTCGAATTTGATGTTGGATAATCTGAGTTTTAAGTGTTTGATGTATTGCGCTGACTAGGGAGGTTTTACCTGAGCCGTTGCCGCCAGCAATGATTAGATTTTTTCCATTGAGCTCGATATCTACATCTTTGTTTGAGTTTTTTATTTTTCCGGAAATGCTTTGAATTGGTTTCATTTTTACCTGCTTGCGGATGGTTAATTTTTAGATTGGTTTTTTTTGAAGTGGCGCTTATTTTAATAAGGCTGATTTTTTAGGGTGGTTCTTTTTCAAACTGGCTTTAACGCTCATCAACCATCAACCATCAACCATCAACCATCAACCATCAACCATCAACCGTGAGCTCCTGCTCCAGCAAGGAGCATACTGAATCGCCCCTGATTGTGTAGAGCATTGAATGGCTGCTTTTGGCCGATAGTTGATATTTAGGTGAGGTCTGCCCTTCCCAATCGAGCCAGGCCTTGTTTGATATGGCCCGCGTTTTCACCAGTCGTGTGGAGTGCCCCCCGAACATTCTCACTCACTTCCAAAGCGCTTTGCTGCTCAGCCCAAAGAGTCAGCTCCATCACAGCCGCTTCCAGGGCCAGTTGATTTTGATAAAGCCGTTCCAACACGTCCGTCAGTGAGTACTCGCTTGCCATGGTTTTCGGCTCGTTTTGAAAGAAATCAAGCATAGCAGTGGTGACTCTCGGATTTGCGAAAGCCAGCGAAAAAAGGTAGGGGATAAGTGCGTGGGAATAGTGCTGGTACGAAAGTGGTGCAGGGTGGCGGCGAAGGCGCTGTAGTGCGCGTTCTGTAAGGTCTGTGGGATTAGTCGTTCCAATCCATCATCGGCGCAACGCATTAAGCGACAGAGCGATATCTGGGAATAGGTCAAGATTTCTGGGAAATATCCCACGCTTTCTCGGGCTTGCCCTTCGGACCACCCATAGCTAACCTCATCCAGCCGCTGCAAACCCAGCGGCCGGAGGTGGAAGTCCGTATTGCTAAGGCGTTTTAACTCCCGAAAATATTTGGAGCTTCGCCCATGCACAACAACACGCACAGTTCTTCAATCGATCAAATCACATCGTCCGTTGACCCCAGCCTTCAAGCCGCAGCTCCGCGAGCAATCAATCATCACTTGCCCCCGTCCGACGACGCTACCCCCGTCGACCGCCCAAGCAACAACCTATTCCTCATAAACCCAACCCTCGACCCCGAAACCCTCCTGGCCAACGCCGCCGAAAACCTCGCATCCGCCAACGAAATGGCTGCCACCTTGGCGTTCGACCTCGACGACTCCCAGCGCGCCATCGCCCTGGGCATCCAGCAGTTAATCGAGTTGAGCTCGCTCCTCGTAGACCGAGCCCAAGAACAAGTTGCGCCTGTAATCAAACCAGTCAAAGCCTGACAACCAACCCTGCCGCCTTACCCCAAGGCGGCAACCTGAACCCATGCTGTCCCGCAGCAAAGTTTCATAATTCCCTGCGCCGTTGAGGTCTACGATTCCCTGCAAGAGAGGACCCCAGCGCCTCCAGCCCACAGGGAACTGAGACCATGATTTCGAACCTCGTCAAAGTCGTGATGATCACCGGCACGTTGTTGTTGAGCGCTTGTTCATCTTCACCCGCGGTGAGCAGCGACCCGTGCTTCTCAGGCGGATGCCAGGCATTTGGTGACCACAGCCCCAACAAAGCCACCAAGATGAATTTTGGTGGCAGCGGGCTGGGCAGCAGTTATGGGGAGTATGGGTCGGGGTTGTTGCATGATGATTGATGGGGTGGTGGGTCAGCCATTGAGGTGGTGACTGGCCCATTGCTATCGGGGGCAAGCCCCCTCCCACATTGGATCTATGATCGGCGCAAGACTTGTGGTGTTAGTTGCCGCCTTTCATGCGGCGGGCGATCAGGTAGAGGCCCAGTCCGATCAGGGCCGTTACCGCGCCGATGTAGCCGGTGCTGGTCCAGCCGAGCCCGGCTGTAATCGCCATGCCGCCAAGCCAAGGGCCCAGCGCGTTCGCCAGGTTGAACGCCGCGTGGTTGGATGCTGCCGCCAGGCTGGGCGCTTCGTGGGCGATGTCCATCAGGCGGATTTGCAGGGGCGCGGCCAGGGCGATCATGGTGCCGACCAGGCCGATGCCCAGCAGTACGCTCCACAGCGAACTGGCGGCGAAGGTGAAGAAGATCAGCACGGCCATCGACCACACCAGAATCCAGCCCACGGCGCGAAATTGCATGCGGTCAAACAATTTGCCGCCGGCGATGTTGCCGATGATGCCGCCCATGCCAAACGCGGCGAGGCCGAACGGGATCCATTGCGGCGAGACTTTGGTCACTTCCAGCATGGTTGGCGCCAGGTAGCTGAATACGCAGAACATGCCGGCAAACCCGATCGCGCCGATGGACAGCGCCATCCACACTTGGGGTTTGGTGAAGGCGCGCATTTCCTTGCGCGGGTCGCTGCGTTCTTCATCGTGGCGGTGCGGGACGAATTGCCAGACCAGAGCGATGGTGCACAGGGCGATGACGCTGACCAGCGCGAACGCCGAGCGCCAGCCCAGGTGTTGGCCGAGGAAGGTGGCGATGGGGTTGCCCAGCAGCATGGCCAGGGTCAGGCCCATCATCACCCGCGCCACGGCGCCGGCGCGTTTGTCGCTGGGTACCATGCTGGAGGCGACCACGGCGGCGATGCCGAAGTAGGCGCCGTGGGGCAGGCCGCTGATAAAGCGGAAGGCCACCAGTGAGCCGAAGCTGGGGGTAAAGGCGGTGGCGAGGTTGCCAAGGGCGTAGAGGCCCATCAGCAATAACAGCATGTGTTTGCGCAGCAGTTTGGCGCCGAGGATGGCCAACAGCGGGGCGCCGACCATCACGCCCAAGGCATAGGCGCTGATGGCGTGGCCGACTTGCGGTTCGCTCAAGCCCAGGTTCTGGGCGATGTCGGGCATCAGGCCCATGATGGCGAATTCGCCGGTGCCGATTGCGAACGCGCCCACGGCCATGGCCGCTTCCATTTTGGCGGCACTGCGCGCGGGCAACACGTGCCCGGGTGTTTGCTGGATAGACATGGATTGCTCTATTGGATGAGGTGCACGAAAGACAATCGCCGATGCTACGCATGCGACGGTGAGGGTGTCTAGAACAGCCAGGTCCGGCAGAGTTCCAGGCCTGTGACCCCACGTCGCGGCTGGCCGCCTTGACACCCGTGAGATAAAACCCGCGATTTAGCGGCGTCAATTGGCCAAACGGCGCATAAACGCGGTTCGGCGTGATATTCTGCGCGCCGTCCTGGTCTAGTCTTTCCCTGGTGCGTACACCCGTATACGTCCCAGCGGTTGGCTGTCGCCCAGGTAGCTGAAGCCAATAATGATAAGAAGTCAGCGCAGAAGGGACATAACAGTGAGGTCGATCCATCGGCCTTGTGTGCCCACCCTGCGGTCCTCATGTGAATGCGTAGACCCCGCGGTACGTTGCCTGACGTAACGTGATTGAAGGTCACCCATGATCAGGGGCGGTAGGGCGGATGGCGTTTTATCATAGGTGCTACTGATGTTTAAGAAAGTAAACACTGCCCTGCTGGGGCTGGCTTTGTCGATGGGGATCACGTCCGTTCACGCGGAAGAGGCAAAGAAAGTCGATGTGCTGCTGATCGGCGGCGGCATCATGAGTGCAACCCTGGGCGTCTGGCTCAACGAGCTGGAACCGGGCTGGTCGATGGAAATGGTCGAGCGCCTCGACGGCGTGGCCGAAGAAAGCTCCAACGGCTGGAACAACGCGGGTACCGGTCACTCGGCCCTCGCTGAGCTGAACTACACCCCGGAAGACAAGAACGGCAACGTTGAGATCCCGAAAGCGGTCGAGATCAACGAAGCGTTCCAGATCTCCCGTCAGTTCTGGTCCTGGCAGGTCCAGCAGGGCGTGCTGAAGAACCCGCGCTCGTTCATCAACTCCACGCCGCACATGAGCTTCGTGTGGGGCGATGACAATATCAAGTTCCTGAAAAAGCGCTACGAAGCCCTGAAGGCCAGCCCGCTGTTCGCTGGCATGCAGTACTCCGAAGACCCGGTGCAGATCGCCAAGTGGGTTCCGCTGATGATGGAAGGGCGTGACCCGAACCAGAAAATCGCGGCCACCTGGACCCCGATCGGCACCGACGTGAACTTCGGCGAGATCACCCGCCAGTTCGTTGCCCACCTGCAAACCACCCCTAAGTTCGACCTGAAACTGTCGAGCGAAGTGCAGGACATCACCCGTAACGACGACGGTTCGTGGCGTGTGAGCTACAAAAACCTCAAGGACGGCACCAAGACTGAAACCGACGCCAAGTTCGTGTTCATCGGCGCCGGCGGCGGTGCCCTGCACTTGCTGCAAAAATCCGGTATTCCTGAAGCCAAGGAATACGCCGGCTTCCCGGTGGGTGGTTCGTTCCTGGTGACCGATAACCCAACCATCGCCGAGCAGCACCTGGCCAAGGCCTACGGCAAGGCGTCGGTGGGTTCGCCGCCAATGTCGGTGCCGCACCTGGACACCCGTGTGCTGGATGGCAAGCGCGTGATCCTGTTTGGCCCATTCGCGACCTTCTCCACCAAGTTCCTCAAAGAAGGCTCGTACCTGGACCTGCTGACCAGCACCACCACCCACAACATCTGGCCGATGACCAAAGTCGGTATTCGTGAATACCCACTGGTCGAGTACCTCGCCGGCCAACTGATGCTGTCCGATGACGACCGCTTCAAGGCGCTGCAAGAGTACTTCCCGAACGCCAAGCAGTCTGACTGGCGCCTGTGGCAAGCCGGCCAGCGTGTGCAGATCATCAAGCGTGACGAAGAGCAGGGCGGCGTCCTGAAACTCGGCACCGAAGTGGTCAGCTCCGCCGACAACTCCATGGCAGGCCTGCTGGGTGCATCGCCAGGCGCGTCCACCGCGGCTCCGATCATGCTGACCGTGCTGCAGAAAGTCTTCAAGGACAAGGTTGCAAGCCCGGCCTGGCAGGAAAAACTGCACCAGATCGTGCCAAGCTACGGCACCAAACTGAACGACAGCCCAGAAGCTGTTGCCAAGGAATGGGCCTACACGGCCGGTGTGTTGCAACTGACCCCACCGCCAGCCATTCCACAACTGGCGGCTCCACAGGCCACCGAGGCTGCCAAGCCTGCGGCTGAGCCGAGCAAGCCGGCGTCTGATCTGGCGCTGTAAGCAACGCTGAAGTAAAAGCCCGCTGAACCGGTGACGGTCAGCGGGCTTTTTTGCGGCCCTACGTTCAGGTGCGGTTTCGGTTTCGCGCAACGGGGGGCAATTCAACCGTGCGTTCAGCCGCTGCCAGCGCTGCCTTCAGGCCAGTCTGGTTCAGGGCAACGCAATAGGCCGGCTTGGCTCGCTCGAACCGCCAGCTTTCGTCCAGCCCGCCTGCATCCACGGCATCGAAACCCAGTTCATCGAGCAGCTTGATCACAACCGCCTTCGCTGCCGCGTCATCCGCCGCCACCGGCAGTGCGCGACGATCAACTGCACCGTGAGGGCGAGCATCCAACGTCAGGTCCGGTGCAAAAATCGCGTTAAACACTTTTACCACCTGTGAATGTGGCAAATGGTCGGCCAGCAGCCGGCTGGTAGTGGATTCAAACCGATCCAGCTGCGGAATATGCCCATCGCGGTCAGGGTAGTAATTGTTGGCGTCCATCACCGTTTTACCGTGCAACCATTGCGCAGGCACGCTGCGGTAGTGCTCCAGGGGAATCGCCACGAGCACCACGTCACCGAACTGCGCTGCGTCGTCTGCGCTGCCCACTTGTACACCGAGTATGCCGCTCACCACGCTGCTCATGGTGTGTGGGCCACGGGAATTACTCAGCATCACCTCATGTCCGGCTGCCAGCGCTAGTTGTGCCACGGCACGCGCGATAAACCCTGCTCCAATTACGCCAATCTTCATGTGCTTGCTCCAGTAAACGTCGGAAGTGGCTATGATGATTGGCAACCATTTGACGATAAATCCTGGTTCAGGAATGGCTGTTGTTACTGAGAGTGGGGAATGATGGACCGTCTATCGAGCATGAATGCCTTTGTGACCGCCGCTGAGTTGGGTTCCTATGCGCGTGCCGCAGAGCGTTTGAATCTATCGCCGCAGATGGTGGCCAAGCATGTCACCGCATTGGAGCAGCGATTGGGTGCGCGCTTGCTCAACCGCACCACTCGCAGGCAAAGCCTTACAGAGCTGGGTAGCGCCTATTACGAACGTTGCAAGCACATCCTGATGGAAACCGAAGCCGCGGACTCCCTGGCGCAGATCATGAACGACACCCCGCGCGGCAAGCTGAAAATCACCGCCCCCGTGACATTCGGCTCCTACAGCCTGATGCCGTTGATTACCGGGTTCTTGCGTGACAACCCGGAGGTGCAGATCGATCTGCACCTGACGGATCGTTTTGTGGACTTGGTGGAGGAGGGCTATGAAGTGGCGTTCCGCATTGGTCCCCTGGCGACCACCGGCCTGACCGCCCGGCCGCTGGCGCCCTATCGTCTGGTCGTGTGTGCGGCTCCGGCCTATTTGCAGGCACGAGGCACACCGTCGGCGCCAGCAGACCTTACTCATCATGAATGCCTCGGCTACGCCTTTTGGTCGCGTCCGGCGGATCGTGAATGGGTGTTTTACGAGGGCACGGTCCCGCACCGAGTGCAGGTGAGCAGCCGTTTGCAGATCAACGAAAGCAGGGCGCTGATGTCGGCTGCCCTGGATGGTTTCGGTATTGTACTAGGCCCTGAAGACTTTTTGCGCACGGCGCTCGCGGACGGCCGACTGGTGAAGGTGCTTCCTGACTTTGATTCGCCCAGCCGGTCGATGCATTTGGTTTACACCGCAAATCGCCAGCGTACCGCTAAATTGCGCGGTTTTATCGAAGCGGTGCTGCAGCGTTTTGGCCCGGTTTAAACGCTGAAACTGTCTTTCACCTGTTCATACACATGCAGTGCAAGCGCATTGCTGCTATCGCACAGCAGGTAAAGGTGGTGCATCGGCAGCGGCGGCAGCTCGACACCGGCGATCACCTGCGTCAACCCTTCGCCCATACGGCTTTCTTCGATCAAGCCGACCGCAACACCGCTGCGAATGCAGGCCTCTACCGCTGTGGAGTTGGGGCTCTCCATCAGTAGCCGGTGAAAAATACCGTGGTCGGTCAACGCCTGTAACGCCGCCGCACGATACGGGCAACCCGCGATTGGTACGGTGATGGGCAGCGGCGCATTGGGCGGGTAATCGAAATGCTCGGCGGCGACCCACAGCGGTTGCACGGGCCCCAGGCGCTCACCCTGTGCCAGCGGCTGCGCGCTGACGGTGATGGTCAGGTCCAATTGGTTTGCCATGAACAGGTTCAACAGTTCGCCACTGGTGCGCGCTTCGATTTCCAGCTGCAGCAGCGGGTTGTCGGCGATCAGCCGTGGCAGAAATTCCTGGATGAAGGCGGGGGCATAGGTATCGGGAACGCCCAGGCGGATCTTGCCCTGCATGCGCTGGGGCATCAGCGAGATCAGCAGGCGGTCGTGGCTTTTTAGAAACTCGGTGGTTTCGCCCAACAGCTTTCGGCCGTACAGCGTCAGATCCACGCCCTGGTTGCTGCGGCTGAACAGGCGTTGGCCGACCTGGTCTTCCAGTTTCTGGATTTGTGTGGTCACGGTGGAAGCGCTGCGGTGCACATGCTCGGCCGCTTCGTTAAAGCGGCCAAAGCGGGCGACGGCGTGAAAGGTGCGCAATAGATCGATGTTCAGTTGTTTGGCCATGATTCTATTAATTCGGATTGATGATGCGGGTTATTCAAATATACAGAAGCGTCCTCCGTCCTTAGCCTGCAAGTCAACCTATAAGGGCTGGAGGCTGCATGAAGCGATCAACTTCAGGGTTGCTGCTGTTGCAAGGGGCGTTTGTGCTGTCGTGGAGTTCGGGCTATATCGGCGCGAAGCTGGGCACCCAAGGCGGCGGTGCGTTCAACCTGTTGTTCTGGCGATTCCTGTTGGTATCGCTGTGCCTGGGGATGTTCCTGAACGTCAGGCTGCTGAAGATTTCATGGGCGCAGATCCGCCATTACGCGGTTGTCGGCTGCCTGTCGCAGTTTTTGTACCTGAGCTGCCTCTATGTGGCGATCCAGAACGGCTTGCCACCAGGCATTGCGGCGATCATCGCGGCCTTGCAGCCGTTGATGACAGCGGCCTTGTCGACAGGCAGCGCAACTGAGCGCAGCGGCGGCTGGCAATGGCTGGGGCTGGTGATCAGCTTTGTCGGCGTTGGGGTTGTGATCGCCGGGCAGTACAGCCATAGCGCAAAAGAGGTTGGCCTGCTCATGTATGGGTTGCCGCTGCTGTCGGCGCTTGGGCTGACGCTGGCGACGCTGTACGAGCGCCGTTCGCCGCCGAGCCAGGATGCCGGTCTGCTCATACCGCTGTTTATCCAATCGCTGCTGACGTTGATCGGCTTCACCGCCGCTGTGCTGTATACCGATACCTTGAGCATTCCCCATGACACCGAAGTACTGGTGTCGATTGTGTGGTTGACGGTGTTTTCCACCTTTGCCGCCTATTTGAGCCTCTGGAGACTGCTTCGCGTGATGACGGCTACCCAGGTTGCGGCGCTGGTTTATCTGGAGCCGCCGGTCACCCTGGTATGGGCGGCGCTGATGTTTGGTGACAGGATCCAGGCCTCGACCTACGCGGGCATCGCCGTCGTCATTGCCGGTCTGCTGCTGTTACGCCTGAAGCGACCGACCGTCGTCTGCACCTCCTGAGCCCTCAAGGTTCAGCAATCTGACAGACATCTCCTGTTAAAAATAACCCAAGCCCAGGCAGGAGCCCGGCTGGAACACAGGGGGATTTCTTTCAGATACAGGTACAGGGCATTTACGCCCGAGGGTTTTGTATGTTGCTACGTTATGCAGCAATGGCGGCGGTGGTCGTCGCCGCATCCGGGTGTGTGCAAGAGCGTGTCGTGCATGAGCGCCGGCCCGTACAACGTGACTATGTAGAGGTCGTGGCGCCGCAACCGCCGCCGGTGCAGGTGATCGAAGTCGAGCCGGCGGTGCGCGAAGGCTATATCTGGTCACGCGGTTACTGGCGCTGGGAAGGCGGGCGCTATGTGGCAGTGCACGGCCACTGGGAGCCGGTGCGCCAGGGCTATCGCTATGTGCATCCGCACTGGGTGCAGCGCAACGATGGTTACCACTGGCAGGTCGGTGGCTGGGTGCGCTGACCGAGCGGCCTCTCCCCTTTGTAGGAGCGAGCTTGCTCGCGAAAAAACCACAGGCGCCGCGTGCTACCTGAATGTTCGCGTAATCGTTGGCGTTTCTCGCGAGCAAGCTCGCTCCTACAAAAGACGGCCTAGCCGATCCGCTTCATGCCCGCTGCCCTGGCCGCGTTGAGATCGAAGGTGGCGGTGTACTCGCAGCCGGCCGCATGGGCGCAGCGTTCGATCAGGTAGTCGGCGAAGTCTGCTTTGTTCGCAATGAACTTGCGCAGTGCCTGCCAGATGATATCGGCGTGCTCAACCGTGAGTTCGCGCGTGTGCAACAGGGTTTCCAGCACCATCACCACGTCGCTTTTGGCCGATTGGTAGCAGGACTGCAGCACCCATACCAACTCCACAATGGTCACCAGGCTGATAAAGCCCGGCGACGCGGCGGTCAATGATTCGATCAGTTGGGACGCCTTGGCTGATTGAACCGGCTCATCCTGAGCGACATAGCGCACCAGCACGTTGGTATCCAGCCCGATCATCCAGCGTTCGCTCCCTGTGCCGCGATGGCGCGGTTCATGTCCTCGATGGACACGGCATTGGCAGGTTTGCGAATCAACCCTTTGAGGTCCGTGACGGTTTTGCTCGCGGCGATCATGGAAAACTTGCCGTCTTCCATTTCGACGAATTCCACCCTGTCGCCTGTTTCCAGGCCGAGGGCTGTCCTGACCTGGACGGGGATGGTGATTTGCCCTTTTGAAGTAAGTGTGGCGGTCGCCATAGTGAAGATCTCCATCGTGATGCTCCTTACCCTAGGGTAAGGAATGACAGAGGACAATATCCGTTGGTCCATAGGTTGCTCGCAAAGGTGGGGTCGTTACTGGAACCCTAGTCCGGACTCGCGATTCCCACCCCTTCGGCCATGGGCCAAACCGATACAAACTATGACTGAGCGCCGCTAGCTCACTGCACTACGCGATAGCACGGCACGTACGCCGCTCCGCCCGGCAATTTCATCCGATGCTGGGCGACGAATGCCTTCAACAGTTCATCCAGCGGTTTCATGATCGCCGGGTCGCCGTGAATCTCGTACGGGCCGTTTTCTTCAATCAGGCGGATGCCTTTGTCCTTCACGTTACCCGCCACGATCCCCGAGAACGCGCGACGCAGGTTGGCCGCCAGTTCATGGGGCGGTAGCGCATGGCTGAGTTGCAGGCTGGCCATGTTTTCGTGGGTCGGGTCGAACGGGCGCTGGAAGCCTTCGTCGATCTTCAATAGCCAGTTGAAGTGGAACGCGTCGTTGCGCTCGCGCCGGAACTGTTTGACCGCCTTGAGCCCGGCGGTCATCTGGCGCGCGACTTCGGCCGGGTCGTCGATGATGATCTGGTAGTGCTTCTGCGCCGCTTCGCCAAGGGTCGCGCCGACGAACGCGTGCAGTTGTTCCAGGTAGGGCGCCGCATGTTTGGGACCGGTAAGCACCACCGGGAACGGCAGGTCGCGGTTGTCCGGGTGCATCAGGATGCCCAGCAGGTAGAGGAACTCCTCGGCGGTACCGGCGCCGCCGGGGAAGATGATGATGCCGTGGCCGACACGCACGAAGGCTTCTAGGCGTTTCTCGATGTCCGGCAGGATCACCAGCTCGTTGACAATCGGATTGGGCGCTTCGGCGGCAATGATGCCGGGCTCGGTCAGGCCCAGGTAGCGGCCGCCGGTGATGCGCTGCTTGGCGTGGGAAATGGTCGCGCCTTTCATCGGTCCTTTCATTACGCCGGGGCCGCAGCCGGTGCACACGTCGAGGCTGCGCAGGCCCAGCTCGTGGCCGACTTTCTTGGTGTATTTGTATTCTTCGGTGTTGATGGAGTGGCCGCCCCAGCACACCACGATCTTCGGCTCGACGCCTGCGCGCAGCGTACGGGCGTTGCGCAGCAGGTGGAACACGTAGTCGGTGATGCCCTGGGAGTTGCTAAGGTCGATACGCTGGCTGTCCAGTTCGTTCTCGGTGTAGACGATGTCACGCAGGGCGCTGAACAGCATTTCGCGGGTGCTGGCGATCATCTCGCCATCGACGAAGGCATCGGCCGGGGCGTTGAGCAGTTCCAGGCGCACGCCGCGGTCCTGCTGGTGGATACGCACTTCGAAGTCTTTGTAGGCGTCGAGGATGGTCTTGGCGTTATCGATGTGCGCGCCGGTGTTGAGGATGGCCAGGGCGCACTGGCGGAACAGGGCGTAGATGCTGCCGCTGCCGGCTTCACTCAGTTGTTGCACTTCACGTTGGGACAGGGTTTCGAGGCTGCCCTTGGGGCTGACGGAGGCATTGATCACTTGACGTTGGGGCATTCTGATTCCTTGAAAGCACAGCCACCGCATCCACGAAAGGCGCAATGGCTTGAGAATGATGCGCGCCGTATACGGTCGCACGAGACGGTATTTACCTCACGCACAGGGCCGAGTGCAAATACCGTCCAGCACCATCATGCCGCAGAACTTACTGGATCAGCTTCCAGTTTTTGTAGAAAACCCGACGCAGGGTAAAGACCAGGCCGGCAAAGCCCGAGATCACGGCGTTCAGCACGGCGGGCACGCGGCTCGGTCGCACGATATCAATGAACAGGCAGTAGCGTTTCGCGTCGTTCTTGTTGAAGGAGGCATGCATCAGCGTGTCATCGAAGATAAACAGCGGGTCATCGTGCCAGTAGTGCTTGTGCTTGCCCACCTGGATGTACACACCCTCGTGGTGCGGCGCCGGCGCCATGTTGTAGAGCACGCGGAACATCATGCGCAGCGGGCCGAAATGGAAGGACGTGGAGCGGTTCTCGTTGAACACCGACACGCCGATGGTCTTCACGAATGGCAGTTTTTTGCGCAGTTGCGGGATGTCCAGCGTGGTTTCGATCGGGCGACCGTACCACTGGAAAAACAACATGCCGCGTTTCTTCTCGGCCATGCGTTCGTCCAGGTAACCGATGATTTCTTCCTTGCGCGCCATGGCATCGTCGATCACCTGTTGCAGGTCTTCGCGCCAGGCGGGCGGTAGGTCGCGCATCGTGTAGACATGGCGGTTGCGGCTGCTCACCAGGTCGAACAGGGTATTGAACGGCGCCAGTATCCAAGTGTTGCGGCCGTTGCCGATGAAATATTTCTTGATGGTGTCGCGGTCGTACAGGCCATTACGCAGAAAGTCATAAAAGCCGCAAACCACCACCAGCAGCAAAAATACCAGGCTGGAACGCGGGAAACAGGCGATGAACAGTAAAACGCCGAGCACCCAGGCGAGGGATATCAGCTTTTTACCTACGGCACTTTTGCTCATGAAACGCGGCTCCAACATTGAAACAAAATGAAACAATATCGTCATGATAAGGGTTTACGGCGAACGCAGGCGTTTTAAATAGTTCGAAAATTGTGAAGTCGCTGCACAATTTGTAACCGTGGCCGGGGATGAGCTGGGTGGGGGTGGATTGAATTTTGAGAACAGAAGATTTGCGACTATCGTGACGCTTCGGTTTTTCAGACGTCATAGACCGGTACGATTGAAGTTGAATGGCCACCATTGGCCTTCGGCACCTTGGAAGAGGCAGAATTTTTATGATCATCAAACCGCGGGTTCGTGGCTTTATCTGTGTGACGGCTCACCCTGTTGGCTGTGAAGCGAACGTCAAGCAGCAGATCGACTACGTCACCCAGCACGGCGCCATCGAAGGCGGCCCAAAGAAAGTGCTGGTCCTCGGCGCTTCCACCGGTTACGGCCTGGCCGCGCGCATCAGTGCCGCGTTTGGCTGCGGCGCCGACACCCTGGGCGTGTTTTTTGAGAAAGAAGGCGAGGAAGGCAAGCTGAGCTCCGCCGGCTGGTACAACAGCGCGGCGTTCGAGAAGTTTGCTGTGGAGAAAGGCCTGTACGCCAAGAGCATCAACGGCGATGCGTTCTCCGATGAGATCAAGCGCCTGACCATCGAAACCATCAAGAAAGACCTGGGCAAGATCGACCTGGTGGTCTACAGCCTGGCCGCGCCACGCCGTACCGACCCGCAAGGCGTGGTGCACACCTCCACCCTCAAGCCGATCGGCAAGGCTGTGACCCTGCGCGGTATCAACACCGACAAGGGCGTTGTAGTCGACACCACCCTTGAGCCGGCCACCCAGGAAGAAATCGACGGTACCGTCAAAGTGATGGGCGGTGAAGACTGGCAGCTGTGGATCGACGCCCTGCGTGAAGCCGATGTACTGGCCGAAGGCGCCAAGACTACCGCGTTCACCTACCTCGGTGAAAAGCTGACCCAGGACATCTACTGGAACGGCTCCATCGGCGAAGCCAAGAAAGACCTGGACAAGAAAGTCCTGACCCTGCGCGAAAACCTCGCTGCGTTGAAGGGCGACGCGCGCGTATCGGTGCTCAAGGCTGTGGTCACCCAGGCCAGCTCGGCGATCCCGATCATGCCGCTGTACCTGTCGCTGCTGTTTCGCGTGATGAAAGAGCAGGGCACTCACGAAGGTTGCATCGAGCAAGTCTACGGCCTGTTCAAGGACAGCCTGTACGGCAGCGAGCCGAAGCTGGACGCCGACGGCCGCCTGCGCGCCGACCTGGCCGAGCTGGAACCGAAGGTCCAGGACGCCGTGGCGGCGCTGTGGAACCAGGTGACCGATGAAAACGTCAACGACATCAGCGATTTCGCTGGTTACAAGGCTGAATTCCTGCGCTTGTTCGGTTTTGAAATCGAAGGTGTGGACTACGACGCGGACGTGAACCCGACCGTCAAGATCAACGGTCTGGTCCAGGCATAAGCGCTGTCACTGTGGCGGCTTGATAATCGACTTATCAAGCCGCTTTTTGCTGCTCAGCTGTCAGGCTTGCCTGGAACCAGACAGGCGCTGTTTTGCCAGGGTGAAGTCTGACCGCCTCACATTCACTACCTCCTTCTCCCATAGCGGGTTGAGCGGCACGTGATAACCGCTGTCCTTGGCGGTCTTTATCAGCTCAGCCATTTCCTTGCTGTCATGGATGATACTGATCTCATCGAATCTACCGAGCTTTGCCGGCAGGAAAAAAGTCGCCGGGTAGTTTGCAGCCACGTCCGTCACATGGCTGCCTGAGTCTGCATTGTGATGGATCACCCGCTCCGCGTCGCCGACCAGCTTTCGATTGATGATGCCGATCATTTCCTCTATTCGCGGCGTGATGTTGCCAAGGTCGGGGTTTTCCTTGCGGTAGAAGTGAACGGCACTTTCAAAGTCTGCCGATAATTCCCGTGGAACTCGCTGGTAGTGGCTAACCCGATCCCTGAAGACACTGTGGGCAACATCGGGTACCGGCAGCTTATCCTGGGCGCCAAAGTCACTTAGGTGGGGCGCGATCATGTGCAGGTCATAGTCGGCGGTCAAGGCCTTGCCCTCTGGCTGCTTGGCCAGCACTTGCAGCGCCTTGCCGTTGTGCGTGATCAGATAGTTGTCGTCGCCAGGCGAGGCGGGATGGGCTTGGAATGCATAATGCTGCTGACTTGGCCCGCGAGCGCTCAATTGCAGCGTGCCATCACCCCTGCGAGCTGCCCGCTCAGTGATCTGGCCAAGTTTTACCAGCTCGTCAATGCGATGACGCGAGAGTTTCAAGGGGATCGGGACCGCATGGCCGTGCTCGATGCAGTCCTTGATCTGCGCGTTGGCGTTAGCCACTTTTTCCGGTGATTTGTGCACGAACTGTTCAAGTTTGCTGAATGCCTGGTCTTTACAGATCAAGCCGGACTGTGGCCCCCAATTGGCACTTTTGCCTTTGATATGAAAGTCCTTGGTGGGGTGCCCAGCTTCTATCAGCCCTGTGGCCACGGATTCGACCGGGCGTATGCCGATGATGGAGTTGGTGGCTGCCGCTATCTGTTGCAAGGGGTCGAGGTGGCTCGACACTATTCCGGTTTGCGCTTTTACCTGGTCGACCAGTGCATGCCGGGCATCGACCTCCAGCGTAGTGCTGGCCTGCACAAGCGCCTGGTTGCGTTGCAGCACTTCCAGACTGAGCGCGGAAGGTGATGTTACAGCGGTAATCATGGCAATCATTGGAATACCTCTACGTCACGTTTTGCGAGCGCATTGATGATTCCTTTCAGTCATGGATTTCCCTGAGAGCGAAGCTCACCTTAAACGATGCTTTCGGCGATGTGAGTGGACGTTTCACTTTTCAGAACGGTCCTACCGTGGCTTACCTTTTGCTGTTTGCCCCGGCATGCAAGACTGCGTCATCCATGTGCGCAAACAGGAGGACCCATGACAATTCGTGCAGTCGTGTTTGATTTCGGCGGTGTGTTGTTCGACTGGAACCCGCAACATCTGTACCGCAAGCTCATCGCCGACGAGCAGGAGCGGCAATGGTTTCTCGATAACATCTGCACCCAGGCCTGGAACACCGAACAGGATGCTGGCCGCACCCTCGCCGAAGCCACCTGCCACCTGATTGAGCAACATCCCGAGCATCAGGCCTTGATCCAAGCGTATTACGAGCGTTGGCACGAAATGTTGCGTGGTGAGTTGCCCGAAGGTGTCGCGATTCTCACCGCATTGCATCAAGCCAAAATGCCGTTGTTCGGGTTGACCAACTGGTCGGCGGAAACCTTTCCCTATGCCCGCGAGCACTATCCGTTCCTGCAGTTTTTCCGCGATATCGTCGTCTCGGGCCAGTTGAAACTGATCAAGCCTGACCCGGCGATCTACCATGCCAGCCTCGCTCAGGTGCGCGCCTACTTGCCGGATGTCCAGCCTGGCGAAGTGGTGTTTATCGATGACGTCGCGGGCAATGTCGAAGCGGCTGTGGCCCTTGGCTGGCAGGGTATCCACCATGTCTCGGCCGAGCGTACTGCCGCCCAGTTGCGTAAGCTGGGGGTGGGCTTCTAGCGGGCCCACTTCTCCATCGCGAAGTCGACGAAGGCGCGCAGCTTGGGCAAGCGGTAACGGTCCTGGCGATACAGCAAGTGCATGGGGCGGCTGGACAGTTGATAGCTGGTCAGCAAGGCCACCAGCTTGCCGCTCTCCAGGTCCGGCTGCACCAAAGCATCGGCCAGCATGATGATGCCCATGCCGTTTACCGCCGCTTGGCGCAAGCCTTGCGAGCTGTTGATGGTCAAGGAGCCGGTTACCGGAACCTCCACTTCGCCTTCCTCCCCGGTCATGCGCCAGAGCTTGCCGGTGTCGCGCCAGTTGTCGGTCGCAGGGTAGGCGAACGCCAGGCAGTCGTGCTGGCGCAGGTCATCGGGCCTTGATGGTGTGCCACGTCGCGCCAGATAGGCCGGGGACGCGCAGAGGGTGAGGGTGTAGGCCTGCATGGGCCTGGCGATCAGGCTGGAGGGTTCCAGTTCGCCGAGACGGATCGCCACGTCGAAGCCGCTGTCAACCAAGTCCATCCGCTCATTGCTCAGCTTCACGTACAGGTCGATCAGCGGGTAGCGCTGGGAAAATTCGCTCAAGGCCGGTGCCAGGCGCTCGGTGCCGAACACTGGTGGTGCGGTGATGCGCAGGCTGCCTTTGGGGGTTTCGCTGTGGATCTGCTCGGCCAGTAGCTCGGAGTCAGCCACCAGCCCCAGCACCTCCACGCAGCGCTGGTAGTACTGCCCACCAAATTCCGTGAGGCTTTGTTTGCGCGTGGTGCGCTTGAGCAGGCTGACCCCCAGGCGTTGCTCCAGGGCGCGCAGGTGATTGCCGACCATGGTGGTCGACATCCCGCATTCCTGCGCGGCTGCAGTCATGCTGCCGGTCTCTACTACTTTCACGTACACCGACATCGCCTGGAACACGTCCATTATCAAGCCCTGCTTCAAAGTCATTGCACTGGATCACAGTTTATCTACTGAGGGTGGCTAACGATACTGAAGCCCTCTCAACGATTGACTGGAGCCCGCCACCATGACCGCCGCCTGCCTGATGAGCACTTATCAACCCTTGGCCCTGAGCTTCACCCGTGGCTTGGGCACGCGTCTGTGGGACCAGCAGGGCCGCGAATACCTCGACGCGGTTGCTGGCGTGGCCGTGACCAACGTCGGCCATTCCCATCCTCGGCTCGTCACGGCCATCAGCGAGCAGGCCGCTTTGCTGCTGCACACCTCCAATCTCTACAGCATCGACTGGCAGCAGCGGCTGGCCCTGCGCCTGACCCGGTTATCCGGGCTGGACCGCGCGTTCTTCAACAACTCCGGGGCGGAAGCCAACGAGACGGCGCTGAAACTGGCACGGCTGCATGGCTGGAAAAAAGGCATCGAGCAACCGTTGGTGTTGGTGATGGAAAACGCCTTTCACGGACGCACCCTGGGCACCATGGCGGCCAGCGACGGGCCATCGGTGCGCCTTGGTTTTCAGCGTTTACCGGGGGATTTTCTCAAGGTGGGTTTTGGCGACCTGAACGCATTGGAGCGCATCACCCAGCAGTTCGGCGCGCGCATCGCCGCCGTGCTATTGGAGCCGATCCAGGGCGAAAGTGGGGTGTTGCCGGCACCTCCCGGCTATCTGCAGGCCTTGCGCGATCACTGCACGCGCCACGGCTGGCTGATGATGCTCGATGAAATCCAAACGGGCATTGGCCGTACCGGAACCTGGTTCGCCTTCCAGCATGAGGGCATTGTTCCCGACGTAATGACCCTGGCCAAAGGGCTCGGCAACGGCGTGCCGATCGGCGCCTGTCTGGCTCGCGCCGCCGTCGCCCAGTTGTTCACCCCCGGCAGTCATGGCAGCACCTTCGGCGGCAATCCGCTGGCGTGTCGTGTTGGCTGCACGGTGTTGGACATTATCGAAGAGCAAGGCCTGTTGCAGAACGCCGCGCAGCAGGGCGAACGTCTGATGGCGCGGCTACGGGTGGAGTTGAGCGAGCACCCGCACGTCGTGGCGATTCGTGGGCAGGGCTTGATGATTGGCATCGAACTGGCCAGCGCCCACCGTGACCTGGCTCAACGTGCGGCGCACGAGCACGGGCTGCTGATCAACGTGACGCGGGGCAAGGTGATCCGGTTGTTGCCGCCGCTGACGCTGGACGCCAAGGAAGTCGAGATGATAGTGCGGGCTATCACCCGCCTGTTGGACTGAAACCCGATCCAAATGTAGGAGCTGGCTTGCCTGCGAAGGCGGAGTGTCAGCCACCCGATTCATCGGCTGGTCTACCGATATCGGGGGCAAGCCCCCTCCCACAGGGAGGATGCGTCACTTCTAGAGATCATTACCATTGAGCCATTCCTGGTTCATGGTCTCTGTGTCTCCCAGGTATTCCAACAACCACGCCATGGCCGGGGACAGTTTGTTCTGCGCCCAGGCCACGCACGACGGGCTGGCCGGGAAGGGCCGGTGCAGCTGCAGCGCCACCAGCTCACCGCGCTCGATCCACGGCAGCACCTGATGCGCCGGAGCCATGCCCACGCACAGCCCATCGCGCAGGCAGTCAATGGCCGATGACCAGTTGGGCACCACCAGGCGGCGCTGATTATCCAGGGTCCAGGTGTCGCGCTTGGGCAGGTTGCGCGAGGTGTCGGTCATGCACAGGGAGGCGAATGGGCGCAGTTGATCGTCACTGAGCAGGCCGCTGATGCTGGCCAGGGAATGCTTGGCACTGACCACGCACAACCAGTTCAACAAACCCATGTCGCGAAAGGTGAAGTGGCTGGCTACCGGCACCGCGCTGGTCGCGCCGATCACGATATCGGTGCGCTCGTCCGCCAGGGCATCCCACACGCCGTTGTACACCTCATACTCCAGCAGCAATTCCACGTCGGGGAACTGCCGATAGAAATCCAGCACCAACTGCCGACAGCGCTGCGGCTTGACGATGGAATCTACCGCCACCTTCAGTTGACCGCTCCAGCCATTGGCCACCTGTTGGCACAGGCGCCGTGTGCCGAGCATTTTTTTCATCACGCTACGGGCTTCGTCTATAAACAACCGGCCGGCGGGGGTCAGCTCCACGTCGCGGTGGCGCCGTATGAACAGCGGCACCGCCAGCCACTCTTCAATCTGACGCACCGTATAGCTGATGGCCGACGGTACGCGGTGCAGTTCCTGCGCGGCGGCGCTGAAGCTGCCGTGGCGTGCGACGGCATCGACCACATCCAGGGAGTATTCGGACCACATGGTGGCTGCCTTCAAAATTATTGATAAGAGCGTTCAATTATTATCGCTTCACACCGAAACTGTCAGCTTCATAATGGGTACTAGTCAGCAAATAGTTTGATGGCAGGATCTACAAGGCTTCAATGAAAAATTCTTTTGGTTTCACTGGGTATCTGGCGGGGCTGAGCATGCTCGGTTATCTCGCCATGGACATGTATTTGCCGGCGTTTGGCGCCATGGGCGCGCAGTTGCAGATTGGCGCGGGGGCCGTGGGCGCGAGCTTGAGTATTTTCCTGGCCGGTTTTGCCGTGGGGCAGTTGCTCTGGGGCCCCTTGTCCGACCGGCTCGGGCGCAAGCCGGTGCTGCTCACGGGGTTGAGCCTGTTTGTGCTGGGGTGCCTGGGCATGTTCTGGGTGCAGACTGCGCCGCAACTCTGGGCGTTGCGTTTTATCCAGGCAATCGGCGTGTGTTCCGCCGCCGTGAGCTGGCAGGCGCTGGTGATTGATCGCTACCCGGCGGACAAGGCTCACCGCGTGTTCGCCAGTATCATGCCGCTGATGTCGCTGTCGCCGGCCTTGGCCCCGCTGTTGGGCGCGATGGTGCTGAATCACTTTGGCTGGCAGGCGATTTTCGGCGTGTTGCTGGGTGTTTCGTTACTCTTGCTGCTGCCGACCGTGTTCCTGCGCAGCCCGCCGAAACGTCAGACGGACGCACCTGTGCGCCTGGGTTACGCGCAGTTGCTCACCTCAAGGATATTCACCGGCAACGTCATGATATTCGCCGCCTGCTCTGCCAGTTTCTTTGCCTGGCTGACCGCTTCACCGTTCATCCTTGGCGCCATGGGCTACAGCCCGAATGACATCGGCCTCAGCTACGTGTTGCCGACCCTGGCGTTTCTCGTCGGCGGCTACAGTTGCCGCAGCGCCTTGCAGCGCTTGCCGGGCAAGACCCTGCTGCCGTGGCTGCTCGGCTTCTATTGCCTGAGCATGGTGGCGTTGTATCTGGTTGCGACCCTGACAGTGCCGACCCTCACCACCTTGCTGATTCCGTTCTGCCTGATGGCGCTGTGCAACGGTGCCAGTTACCCGATCGTAGTGGCGAATGCGCTGATGCCGTTTGCGGAAAATTCCGGCAAGGCGGCGGCGCTGCAAAATACCCTGCAGTTGGGCCTGTGCTTTCTCGCCAGCCTGGTGGTTTCTTCGATGATTGAGCAACCGCTGTTGATTACTGCCATCGTGATGCTGGCGACCGCGCCGCTGGCGGTGCTGGGTTATTGGCTGGCACGGCCGAAGGCCGGGCGTTCAGCGCTGGCAAACGCTTAAGCTGACAATAAGGTCAAAAATGTGGGAGGGGGCTTGCCCCCGATAACGGAGTGTCAGTGCCAGCTAGGCTAGCTGATCCACCGCTATCGGGGGCAAGCCCCCTCCCACATTTGGATTGGGTTTATTCAGTGATTTAAGTGGACGCCTAGAACGTCACTTCCATATTCACCGTCGGCGTCGATGTGCGGCTACCCCGGCCTCCGTCTACGCCGAACTTGTTATGCCAGTACTCGTAGCCCACGCCGAGGTACAGGTTAGGTTTGATGCTCTTGCCCGGCCGCACCGCCACCATCAGCGCGGTGCGCATCAGCGCTTCCGGCGCGGTATCGCGGCCGTGATAGTCCTCGCCTTTTTCCCCCACGTAATTGATGAAGCCCTGGAATTTGGCCGCATGGTTGGCGATCTCGAAAGGGCGCATCCACGTCAGGTTGAGCATGTAGGTGTCGTCGAAGGTGTGGTTCGATTCCCTCGCGCCGGGAATGCCGGTGTGGTTCTTTTCCTTGTAGTACATCAGGCTCAGGTCCAGCACACCGACGGTATTGAATTTCAAGGTGGGGCCGATGACCAACGCGCGCTTTTTGGCGGAAGCGAAGTTGTTGTTGCGGTTGGCATCGAAGCCCAGCGTCAGCGCGTAGTCCTTGATCAGCCCGCTACCCAGCGGCGTATCAAATACCCGTGAGGCATACAGTTGGTGCCGATACACCGCGTACACCTCGCTGCCACCGTGCTCGCTGCCCTTGCGCGGGTCCTTGCTGTCAGACAGGAACACATCCAGGTTCAGAAAGTTGCTGCCGTACTGGTAGCCGCTGGCGTGGGTGAAGCTGTAGATGCGCTTGCTGAAGTCGTCGGGGTTGTTCGGGTTGGTGAAGTGCTGGCCGTAGCGAAACCCTACGCTGTTGTTCATCCATTCCACTGCGACTGCCTCCCCGCCGCCGAGGAGGGTCAATGCGACGGTGGCGCCCTGCAATGCCTTTTTCATTCTGTGGGGTCCTTTGGCGTTCTGGCTCATGACGGCCGGATTGTTTTTGTAACGCCGCGGCAGGGTAACTTGTTCGATTGATTGTATACAACTCTATGGACAGACAGTCTTAACATTGCATACAGTGAGCGCACAACAAAAACAGAGACCCCCTCACCATGACTATCCCGAAGGCGTCACCGCAGCGGCCCGAAGATGAAAATCTAGGCGTCGCCGCCAACATGGCTTACGGCCTGCAGCATGTGCTCACCATGTACGGCGGCATCGTTGCCGTACCGTTGATCGTCGGCCAGGCGGCCGGGTTGTCGCCTGCGGATATCGGCCTGCTGATCGCCGCGTCATTGTTTGCCGGTGGCCTGGCGACGCTGTTGCAAACCCTGGGTTTGCCGTTCTTCGGTTGCCAGTTGCCGCTGGTACAGGGTGTGTCGTTCGCGGGTGTGGCGACGATGGTGGCGATCGTCGGCAGCGACGGGGCAGGGGGCGTGCCAGCGATTCTCGGCGCGGTGATGGCTGCGTCGTTCATTGGTTTGCTGATCACCCCGGTGTTCTCGCGCATTACCAAATTCTTCCCGCCGTTGGTGACGGGCATCGTGATTACTACCATCGGCCTGACCCTGATGCCCGTGGCGGCGCGCTGGGCCATGGGTGGCAACAGTCGCGCGGCGGATTTCGGCAGCATGTCGAATATCGGCCTGGCTGCGCTGACGCTGGTGTTGGTGCTGCTGCTGAGCAAAATCGGCAGTGCAGCGATCTCGCGCTTGTCGATTTTGCTCGCGATGGTGATCGGCACGGTGATCGCGGTGTTCCTGGGCATGGCCGACTTCTCTGCCGTCACCCAGGGGCCCATGTTCGGCTTCCCCACGCCTTTCCATTTCGGCATGCCGACCTTTCACGTGGCGGCGATCATCTCCATGTGCATCGTGGTGATGGTCACGCTGGTGGAAACCTCGGCGGACATCCTGGCGGTGGGCGAGATCATCGACACTAAAGTCGACTCCAAACGCCTCGGCAACGGCCTGCGCGCCGACATGCTGTCGAGCATGTTCGCGCCGATCTTTGGTTCATTCACGCAAAGTGCGTTCGCCCAGAACGTCGGCCTGGTGGCGGTTACCGGGGTGAAGAGTCGGTTTGTGGTGGCAACCGGCGGGGTGTTCCTGGTGGTGCTTGGCTTGCTGCCGTTCATGGGCCGGGTGATTGCCGCCGTGCCCACCTCGGTGCTTGGCGGTGCCGGCATTGTGCTGTTCGGCACAGTGGCGGCCAGCGGCATTCGCACGCTGTCCAAGGTGGATTACCGCAACAACATGAACCTGATCATCGTGGCCACGAGTATTGGTTTCGGCATGATTCCCATCGCCGCACCCAGCTTCTACGACCAATTTCCCAGCTGGTTCGCGACCATTTTCCATTCGGGCATCAGCTCGTCGGCGATCATGGCGATCTTGCTGAACCTGACGTTCAACCATTTCACCGCCGGTAACTCAGACCAGCAGTCGGTATTCGTGGCGGGCACCGAGCGCAGTTTGTGCTTTCGCGATGTGGCTGCGTTGCGCGATGGGGATTACTACCGAGGTGGGAAGTTGTTCGATGCCGAGGGCAAGGAGATTCCGTTGGTGGCGGATACTTTGAGAAAAGCATCAAAGCCTGAGCCCACCGAGGTCTAAATGTAGGAGGAAGTAAGGCCTGATGCCAGTCTGTAGGAGCGAGCTTGCTCGCGAAAAACGTCAACGGTAACGCGTGCTTTCTGAATGAACGCAGTGCCTGTGAGTTTTTCGCGAGCAAGCTCGCTCCTACAAAAAGCCCTAAGGCAAGCCCCCTCCCACATTGGAATTTAGCCAGCTTTAAGGGCCGTGTGCTGCACTGAGCACACCTCATCCAGAAACTTCACCACCGTCCCCATGCACGCCTGGCGTTCTTCCACATGGGGCATGTGGCTGGAGTCTTCGAACAGCGCCCAGCGTACACTCGCGATTTCATCCAGGAACGGCTTGACCACCAGCGGCGTGGCTTCGTCATGACGGCCGGAGATCACCAGGGTTGGCACCTGGATGGCCGAAAGGCGACCCATCACGTTCCAGTCCTTCAAGCTGCCGATCACATGGAACTCGGTCGGGCCGCTCATGGCGTGGTACACCGTGGGGTCGGCGTCGACCTGGGCAAAAGTGCGTGCCACTTCTTCCGGCCACGGGTTGACGCGGCAAACGTGCTGATCGTAGAAAATCCGCGAGGCGGCCTGGTATTCCGGGTCCTGGTAGTTGCCAGTGGCCTCATGCTTGAGCAAGGTTTCATGCACACCTTCGGGCAATAATTTGCGCAGGCGGTTGGCCTCGCTGACCCAGGTGCGCATGCACGTTGGTGAATTGGCCGGGATAAAGGCGCGCAGGCCCTTGGGCTGCAAGATTGCGTGCTCGCTGCCGAGCATGCCGCCCCAGGACTGCCCGAGGATCGCGTAGTTGTCGCTGATTTGCAGGTGGTCGAGCAGGTTGTTCAACTCGTCGAGGAACAGGCCGATGGTCCAGAACGCAGAAGGTTTTTCAGGTAAATGCGTGGAGCGACCGTTACCCAACTGGTCGTAATGAATGACCGCATGGCCGCTGGCGGCAACATCCTTGAACGCGTCGACGTAATCGTGGGTGCAGCCAGGGCCGCCATGGATGATCACCAGCGGGGTGCGGCCCGTGCTCAGGTCACCCGTGATGCGATACCAGGTCTGATAGGCGCCGAAGGGCGCGTAGCCTTCGCGGACTTTGTCGATGAATTCCATTTCGTACCCTGCTCTGAAAAAAGGATCAGGGCTACGATAGTCTGCACGCCACGTTTAGGTAACTAGCAAAACAGCTAGGTTTTGCCGAAGGATCAATCGTCCAGCAACCGGTAATGCGTAGCCCGCACCACCGCCTGCACACGGTTCTTGGCCCCCAGTTTGTGCATGGCGGAGGCCAGGTGCAGGGTGACCACCGCCAGCGAGCGGCTCAATTGCGTGGCAATCTCGGCCGCGGTCAAACCGTCGGCGGCCCATTTCAGGCACTCGCGCTCGCGTTTGGTCAGGTGGATATGCGGATAGGTGCGCAACGCTTTGTTAAACAAAGGATAAGCCGCCTCCTGTAACGCATGGCTGATCACGCTGAAATCCGACAAGGTCTGCTGTGCATCCTTCAATACCGTGCTCGCCTTGCCGGTGCGCAAGCCAGTCAGCGAGGCGAAGCCCCCGCGGGGCAAGTGGATTGGTACGCTGACGCCGCAGGTCAGCTGCTGTTCGTGCAGGTAGGAAGAAACCGGTGCATGGCAGGGGTCGATGATCTTTTGCAGTGCAGTTTCGGCCTTGGCCTCATAAGACCAGACAAAAGGCGATACGCTGCTCAGGGCCAGGTGTTGCACCGGGTCGATCTGGTAGAACCCCTCGCTGCACCACAAGGCGTGCCAATCGGTCGGCGTGTTGCGCAGTTGCAGCACCGAGGGCGTGATCAGCGCACCATTGAGGTCGATGGGCACCGGCGTGTAGTCGTACACCAGCGCATCGAAGCCCAGCTGTTGGGCGAGGATAAACGTATTGTCCATCTGCTCGTCCAGGCTCCTGCCCGGCATCAGACGATTATTGAAGGCAGTTAGCTTGGCCAGCATCCGTTCTGCTCCCGAATTCATTTGAATCTCGACTTGCTGCAAGTAGAATGCCACGCCCCGGCGAAGGACTGCCAGGCCAAACCTATAAGAAACGCTAGGTTATGGACGCGCGGCATCCTCGGTAGTGTTGACCTGATAAACGGCCACTACCTGCCAGGCCGATACAACACAAGGAATGTATGCATGTGGCGTGAAATTGCCCCCGACCAGCAGTACAACGTGCAAGTCGACGGCCATAACCTCGTGGTCTACAGCTTTGGCGAAGGCGATGAGGTGCTGCTGTGCCTCAACGGCGGCCCGGGCCTGCCGTGTGATTACTTGCGCGACGCCCATGGCTGGCTCAAAGAACACAACCTGCGAGTGGTTGCATTCGACCAGCTTGGCACGGGCGCATCAGCCAGACCGGACGACGTTTCGCTGTGGGAAATCGGCCGTTATGTCGAAGAAGTCGAAACCGTCCGCCAGGCCCTGGGCCTGGGCCGCGTGCACCTGCTCGGGCATTCCTGGGGCGGTTGGCTGGGCATCGAGTACGCCGTTCATTACCCCGACCACCTGAAAAGCCTGATCCTGGAAAACACGGTGGGCGATATTCCTCACCTGTCCCAGGAACTTGAGCGCCTGCGCGGCGCCCTCGGCAGCGAAACCGTGGCCATGATGCAGCGTCATGAAGCCATGGGCACCCTCGACCACCCGCAGTATCAAGCCGCCATCACCTTGCTCAACTACCGCCACGTTTGCCGCCTGGATGAATGGCCGGAACCGGTCAAACGCTCCCTCGGCGACTGGAACATGGGGCCCTACGAGACCATGCAGGGCCCCAACGAATTCCTGTATGTCGGCAACCTCAAGGACTGGAACCGCATCCCCGAAATGGCCTGTTTCAGCATGCCGATGCTGATCACCACCGGCCAGCACGACGAACTCACGCCGGCCTGCGCCATGCGCATGAAGATGGCGGCCCGGCACGCCGAATTGCACGTATTTCCCAACAGCAGCCATATGCCGTTCTACGAAGAACCCCAGGCGTATTTCCCGGTGCTGCTGGATTTTCTCGCCCGTCACCGAGGCTGATGGATGAACCTGGCGCGCTACCGTTTTGTGCTGTCCCGGCCCCTGCAATTGTTGCCGGTGCTGCTGGGCATCAGTTTGATCACCTTCGTGCTGGTGCGCTCGATCCCGGGGGATCCGGCGCGTGCGCTGCTGGGCTCGCGCAGTACGCCGGACGCGTTGCTGAAAATCCGCGCCCAGTACGGCCTCGATGAGCCATTGTGGCTGCAGTACTTCTACTTTCTGAAAAACCTGCTCAAGGGCGACCTCGGCCAATCGCTGTTGTACAAGGTCGACGCCCTCAAGTTGATCGTCACCCGTATCGAGCCGACCTTGGTGCTGGTGCTCGGCAGCGTGGTGCTGGCGCTGCTGATCGCGGTGCCGCTGGCAACCCTGGCGGCGCGCAATAAAGGTGGCTGGACAGACAACCTGATCCGCGTCTTCACCACGGTCGGCCTGGGCATGCCGGCGTTCTGGCTGGGCCTGATGCTGATCCTGCTGCTGAGCGTGCAATGGGGCCTGTTTCCGGTGTCCGGCTATGGTCGCACCTGGCTGGACAAGGCCCACCACATGGTGCTGCCGTGCCTGACCATTGCGCTGGCGCTGTCGGCGGTGCTGGTGCGTAACTTGCGCGCCAGCATGCTGGTGGAACTGCAGGCTGACCATGTTACCGCTGCACGGGCGCGGGGGCTGTCTGAAGCCGCGGTGTTCCGCCGGCATGTCATGCCCAACTCGCTGGTGCCGGCGGTCAACCTGCTGGCCGTGAATATCGGCTGGCTGATCAGCGGCACGGTGGTCATCGAAAGCCTGTTCGCTATTCCCGGCATCGGCCAATTGCTGGTGCGCGGGATTTTTACCCGCGACTACATGGTGGTGCAGGGCGTGGCGATGGTGCTGGCCTGCGCGACGGTGGTGGTCAACTTCGTTGCCGATGTGGTGACGGTGGCCCTCGACCCACGGGTGAAGATGCAATGAACCGTCGCCTGTTGATGAGCCCCTGGCGCTTGCGCCTGCGCTTCGGGTTTCGTAATGGTCGGCTGACCGCCGCGTGGGGCCTGCTGATACTGCTTGCGTGGTTGACCCTGGCGCTGTTCGCGCCGTGGATCGCGCCGTACGACCCGATTGCGCAGAACACCGACATGAGCCTGCTGGCCCCCGGTGCTGCACACCCGTTCGGCACGGACAACTACGGCCGCGACATTCTTTCGCGGGTGATCTGGGGCGCGCGCATCGACCTGCAACTGGCGATTGTCGGGGTGATCTTCCCGTTCATGATCGGCACCTTCATCGGCGCAGTGTCCGGCTATATCGGCGGGCGCTTCGACACGGTGTGCATGCGCGTGATCGATGTGGTCCTGGCGTTTCCATTTTTGGTGCTGATGTTGGCGATCATGGCCATCCTTGGGCCTGGCTTGCAGAGCTTTTACATCGCCATGGCGCTGGTGGGCTGGGTGTCGTATGCGCGGTTGATCCGCTCGCAGATCCTGGTGCTCAAGGAAAGCGACTTTGCCCTGGCCGCCAAGAGCCTGGGGTTTGGTCATGGGCGCATTCTGTTCCGGCATTTACTGCCCAATGCGCTGTTTGGCTCGATTGTATTTTCCATGTCCGACGCGGTGCTGGTGCTGCTCAACGGTGCCGCCGTGAGCTACCTGGGCCTGGGCGTGCAACCACCCACCGCCGAATGGGGAACGATGGTCGCCGAGGGCCAGGCCTTTATCACCACCGCCTGGTGGATTTGCACCTTCCCGGGGTTGGCCATCGTGACCCTGGCCATGGGCTTCAGCCTGCTGGCCGACGGTGTGGCCCAAGTGTTGGGGGATCGGGCATGAGCCTGCTGCAGGTGCGCGACCTCAGCGTGATCGCCCATAACGCCGGGCGCGAGCTGAGCCTGGTCGACCGCGTGTCCTTTGACCTGGCCGAAGGCGAAATCCTGGGGTTGGTCGGCGAAAGCGGTTCGGGCAAGACCATGGCCTGTCGCGGTCTGATGCGCCTGTTGCCTTCGCCCAGCCTGCGCGTGCAAGGCGGCGCGGTAGAGCTGGCCGGCCAGGACCTGTTGCGCCTGGATGAAGCCGGCATGCGCGCCGTTCGTGGCGGGCAATTGGGCATGATTTTCCAGAACCCCAGCAGCCACCTGGACCCCTTGATGCGTATCGGCGAGCAAATCGCCGAGGGTATCCGCCTGCATCAAGGCGCCTCGAAAAAAGACGCGCGCCGGCAGGCCATCGACGTGCTGCGCCAAGTGGGCATACCCGACCCGCAGACGCGGGTCGACAATTACCCCCATGAGTTTTCCGGCGGCATGCGCCAGCGCGCGATGATTGCGGTGGCGCTGGGGTGCAACCCGAAGGTGCTGATCGCTGACGAACCCACCACCGCCCTGGATGTGACGGTGCAGGCGCAAATCCTGCGGCTGTTGCTCGACCTTCGCGACCGGCGTGGCCTGGCGATCATCATGATCACCCACGACCTCGGCGTGGTCGCGCAAAGCTGCGACTCCATCGCGGTGATGTATGCCGGGCGCCTGTGCGAACACGGCAGCAAATACGAACTGCTGGCCCATCCGCAGCATCCGTACACCGCTGGGCTGATTGACTGTCAGCCGGCCCATAGCAGCGGCCATGCCTTGCTGCGCACGATCCCAGGCCAGCCACCGCTGCTCGACGCATTGCCTGACGGTTGCCGCTTCAACCCCCGCTGCCCGCAGGCCGGCGCCCTGTGTACCGAGCTGTTGCCCGAAGGCGCGCGGGTTGCCTGCCACTATCCCCTCGGAGGGCGCCCATGAGCCTGTTGCAGATCAAGGACCTGGAGGTGCGCTTCGCGGCGTCCGGCAGCGGCCTGTTCGGCTTGAACAAACAGTGGGTGAGGGCGGTGAACGGGGTTTCGCTGAACCTGGCGGCGGGGGAAACCCTTGGGCTGGTGGGCGAATCCGGCAGCGGTAAAAGCACGTTGGGCCGGGCGATTTTGCACCTGAACCCGATCACCGCCGGGCAGGTGTTGTTTGACGGTATCGACATGGCGCAGGGCAGCGCCATTGATATCGCGCGATTGCGCCAGGAAACCGCGATGATCTTCCAGGACCCGTATGCCGCCCTGAACCCGCGCCACACCGTCGGCGAAACCCTGGCCGAAGTGTTGCGCGTGCAGCGCAAGGTCGCGCCGCAGCACATCCGCGCCCGTGTCGATGAACTGCTGGAGCTGGTTGGCCTGCGGCCTGAATTCGCCTCGCGCAAGCCGGGCTCCCTCAGCGGCGGCCAGTGCCAACGCGTGGGGATTGCCCGAGCGCTGGCGGTGGAGCCGCGCTTGATCATTGCCGACGAATGCGTGGCGGCGCTGGATGTGTCGATCCAGGGCCAGATCATCAACCTGCTGCTGCAACTGCAACAGCGGATGAACCTGGCGATCCTGTTTATCGCCCATGACCTGGCCATCGTGCGCCGCCTGTGCGACCGCGTGGCGGTGATGTACCTGGGGCGGATCGTCGAGGAAGGCCCGGTGGAAGCGGTGTTCACCGCACCGCGTCATCCGTATACGGCCGCATTGATCCAGGCGATTCCGCAGATTGACCCGCATCGTCCGTTACCTGCGCAGCCGCTGCCCGGCGAGCCGCCCAGCCCACTGAATTTGCCCAGCGGGTGCGCGTTTCACCCACGTTGCCAGTATGCCCAAGCCTTGTGTTCCGAGGTGTTGCCGCCCACCCATTCATTGCACGAGCATCGATACAGTTGCGTGCTTGAACAACCTTTGACCCTTCCTGCCCATCATGAACAAGGAGTTATGACATGCAATCGCGCCATTTGAAGTTGCTCGCCGCCGCCACGTTGACCGCGTGGTCCCTCACTGCCGGCCTGGCCCAGGCCGCCGGTGTGCTGACCATCGGCTGCCGAGAGGACAGCACCACCTTTGACCCGATCAAAAGCGCGCAGAACCGCGACACCTGGGTGTTCGCCAACGTCTACGACACCCTGGTGCGCGTGGACAACCTGGGCACCAAGATGGAACCGGGCCTGGCTGAGCGTTGGGACATCTCCAAGGACGGCCTGACCTACACCTTCAAACTGCGCGAGGCGAAATTTTCCGACGGTTCGCCGATCACCGCCAGCGATGCAGCGTTCAGCCTGTTGCGCATCCGCGATAACAAGGCGTCTCTGTGGAGTGACCCGTTCAGCCTGATCGACACCGCCAAGGCCGGCGATGCGAAGACGCTGGTGGTCACCCTGAAAACCCCGGCGGTAGCGTTTCTCTCGCAATTGGCGTCGCCAACGGTGTCGATCCTTTCGGAAAAAGCCATGACGACCATGGGCGAAGACGCCTACTCGGAAAACCCAGTGACGTCCGGTGCGTTCACCGTGGACGAATGGCGCAAGGGCGACCGCGTGATCCTGAAGAAGAACCCGAACTTCTGGCAGGCCAAGAACGTCAGCCTGGATGGTGTGGAATGGGTGTCGGTGACCGACGACAACACCCGCATGCGTATGGTGCAGAACAATGAACTCGATACCGCGATCTTCGTACCTTTCTCCCGCGTCGAGGAGCTGAAGAAAGACCAGAACGTGGTGATCCATGCCGACCCGTCCACCCGCGAAGATCACCTGCTGATCAACCACGCTCACGGCCTGCTGGCCAAGCCTGAGGTGCGCGAAGCGCTGGACATGGCCATCGACAAGCAATCGTTGGTGAAGACCGCGACTTACGGTCAAGGCACCGTGGCTTATTCCTACATTCCAAAGGGCTCGCTCTACCACTACGCCAACAACCTGCAGCGCCCGTATGACCCGACCGCCGCGAAAAAGCTGCTGGAGCAGGCCGGTGCCAAGGATTTGAAGCTCAACTATGTGGTCAACGCCGGCAATGAAGCCGACGAACAGATCGCGGTGATCATCAAGGACCAACTGGCCAAGGTCGGCGTCACCGCCAACCTGCAAAAGGTCGACCCTACCCAGAGCTGGCAGATGCTGGTGGACGGTGAGTACGATATTTCAGTGATGTACTGGACCAACGACATCCTCGACCCGGACCAGAAGACCACCTTTGTGCTGGGCCATGACACCAACCAGAACTACATGACCCGCTACAAGAACGACAAGGTCAAGGCGCTGGTGGCGCAAGCCCGCATCGAGGCCGACCCGGCCAAGCGTGAGCAGATGTATGTGGAATTGCAGAAGCTGGCGAAACAGGACGTGAACTGGATCGATCTGTATTACAGCCCCTACATCAACATCTCACGCAAGAATGTCAGCAACTTCCTGCAGAACCCGTTGGGGCGCTTCACCCTCGAGGAAGTGGTGAAGAACTAACTTTCGCAGAACGCTGCAATACCAATGTGGGAGGGGGCTTGCCCCCGATCGCGGTGGGTCAGTCACAGATACAGTGACTGACACCCTGCCATCGGGGGCAAGCCCCCTCCCACATTTTGTTCCACTTATGTCGGCGGTTACTGCGCGTCGAACGCCTGCCCATTAATGCCGGTACTGTCCGGCCCCATCAGGTACAGGTACACCGGCATGATCTCTTCCGGTGCCGGCCGTTCCATCGGGTTTTCCCCTGGGTACGCCTGGGCCCGCATGCTGGTGCGGGTACCGCCCGGGTTGATGCTGTTGGCGCGCACTGCGGCCACATCCTCCAGCTCATCGGCCAGTGTTTGCATCAAGCCTTCGGTGGCGAACTTGGACACCCCATAGGCGCCCCAATAGGCACGGCCCTTGCGCCCGACGCTGCTGGACGTGAACACCACCGACGCATCCTGGGACAGTTTGAGCAGCGGCAGCAAGGTGCTGGTCAGCATGAACATCGCGTTGACGTTGATGTGCATCACCCGCATGAAATTTTCGCCGGACAACTGTTCGATAGGCGTACGCGGGCCGATGATCGAGGCGTTGTGCAGCAGGCCGTCGAGGTGGCCGAATGCCTTTTCGATCATCGCCGCCAGCTCATCGTATTGATGGGGCAGGGCGGTCTCCAGGTTGAACGGGATGACTACCGGTTGCGGGTGGCCGGCGGCTTCGATTTCGTCATACACCTGGGCCAGGTTGGCTTCGGTCTTGCCCAGCAACAGCACGGTGGCGCCGTGGGCGGCGTAGGTTTTCGCCGCTGCCGCGCCGATCCCACGGCCAGCGCCTGTCACCAGGATGATGCGGCCTTTGAGCAGTTCTGGAGGTGCAGCGTAATCAAACATAAATAGCCTCGACAAAATTCAACAGGTTCAGCACAGACTTCAGATCATCGCCGATCCCCTGTGGGAGAGGGCTTGCCCCCGATAGCGGTGTGTCAGCCAACCTATGCAGGAGCTGAACCACTGCAATCGGGGGCAAGCCCCCTCCCACATTTGGCTTTTCATCGGTCAGCGGGATCGGTGAGTCATCAGCAACTGCACAGTGCGTTATCCAGTACCTTGCGCAGTTCCAGCGGATGATCCACCACCACATCCGCGCCCCAGTGACGGGGGTTGTCGTCCGGGTGAATGTAGCCGTAGGTCACCGCCGCCGTGCGCGTACCCGCATCGCGGCCGGACTCGATGTCACGCAGGTCATCGCCCACGAAAAGCACGCTGGCCGGGTCCAGGTCGAGCAGCTTGCACGCCAGGATCATCGGTTCCGGGTCCGGCTTGCTGTTTTTCACGTGGTCCGGGCAGATCAGCACGGCCGAGCGTTCGGCCAGGCCCAGGCGCTGCATGATCGGCTCGGCAAAGCGCACCGGCTTGTTAGTGACCACGCCCCAGATCAGCTTGGCTTTCTCGATGTCTTCCAGCAGTTCGGCCATACCGTCGAACAGCTTGCTGTGAACCGCGCAGTCCTTGAGGTAGCGCTCGAGGAATTCCTGGCGCAATTCCTCAAAGCCTGGTGACTCCGGGTCCATCGAGAAGGTCACGGCGACCATCGCCCGCGCGCCACCGGAGATTTCGTCGCGAATGTGCTGCGGGTTGACCGGCGCCAGGCCGCGGTCGGCGCGCATGGCCTGGCAAATGGCGATAAAGTCTGGCGCGGTGTCCAGCAGGGTACCGTCCATGTCGAAGAGAACCGCTCGCAACTTCACAGGCTTACTCCTCGCGCAGGGTCTGGATCATGTAGTTGACGTCAACATCGTTGGCCAGCTTGTAGTGCTTGGTCAGCGGGTTGTAGGTCAGGCCGATGATGTCTTTGACGGTGAGGCCGGCCTGACGGCTCCAGGCACCCAGCTCGGACGGGCGGATGAATTTCTTGAAGTCATGGGTGCCACGCGGCAGCAGCTTCATAATGTATTCGGCGCCGATGATCGCGAACAGGTAAGCCTTGGGATTGCGGTTGATGGTGGAGAAAAACACCTGGCCGCCCGGCTTGACCATGCGAAAGCAGGCGCGGATCACCGAGGACGGGTCCGGTACGTGCTCGAGCATTTCCAGGCAGGTGACCACGTCGAACTGCTCCGGCATCTCCTCGGCCAGGGCTTCGGCGGTGATCTGGCGGTATTCGACGCTCACGCCGGATTCCAGCTGATGCAGCTGGGCCACGGCCAGCGGCGCTTCGCCCATGTCGATGCCCATCACGGTGGCGCCGCGCAGGGCCATGGCTTCGCTGAGGATGCCGCCGCCGCAACCCACATCCAGGACCTTTTTGCCGGCCAGGTTGACGCGTTCGTCAATCCAGTTCACCCGCAGCGGGTTGATGTCGTGCAGGGGCTTGAACTCGCTTTCACGGTCCCACCAGCGATGGGCCAGGGCTTCGAATTTGGCGATTTCGGCGTGGTCGACGTTGCTCATGGTGAATCCTCTGAATCTGATAAGTCGGTTTGTCGCGGCTGAACGCACCGGTTCAGCCGCGGCGTTATTCGCTGTGCCCGCTGATGCGTTGGCCCCAGGCAATGGCCGTGGCGGTCAACTGGGGTTCGTCCATGCGGGTCAATTGCCGGTCGTCGAGCAGTTGCTTGCCGGCGACCCAAAGGTGTTTCACGCAGTCGCGTCCGGTGGCGTAGATAAGTTGTGAGACCGGATCGTAGATCGGTTGTTGCGCCAGGCCGGAAAGATCAAACGCCACGATATCGGCGGCTTTGCCTACTTCCAGCGAGCCTATCTGCTGTTCCAGTCCCATGGCCCTGGCCCCGTTGAGCGTCGCCATGCGCAGTGCGCGGTGAGCATCCAGTGCGGTCGCCGAACCTGCAACCGCCTTGGCCAGCATCGCCGCCGTGCGGGTTTCGCCGAGCAGGTCCAGGTCGTTATTGCTGGCGGCGCCGTCGGTGCCGATGGCCACATTGACGCCAGCCTGCCACAAGCGCTCCACCGGGCAAAAGCCGCTGGCCAGTTTCAGGTTCGATTCCGGGCAATGGATGACGCTGGTGTTGCTTTCTACCAGCAAAGCCAGGTCGTCCTCGCTGATTTGGGTCATGTGAACGGCCTGGAAGCGCGGGCCCAGCAAGCCGAGGCGAGCCAGGCGGGCCAATGGCCGCTCGCCGGTCTGTTCCACCGCTTGCTGCACCTCGAAGGCGGTTTCGTGCACGTGCATATGAATCGCGGCGTCCAGCTCTTCGGCGATGATCCGGATCTTTTCCAGGTTGTTATCGTTCACGGTGTAAGGCGCATGGGGGCCGAAAGTGATCTTGATGCGGGGATGATGCTTGAGGTCGCCGAACAGCTCGATGCCCTGGCGAATCGCCTCATCGGCGCTGCTGGCACCAGGAATCGGGAAGTCGAGGATCGGAATGGCGATCTGTGCGCGCATGCCGCTTTTATGCACGCAGTCGCTGGCGACCTTGGGGTAGAAATACATGTCGGAGAAGCAGGTGATGCCGCCCTTGAGCTGCTCGGCGATGGCCAGATCGGTGCCATCGCGCACGAAGGCTTCATCGACCCACTTGGCCTCGGCGGGCCAGATGTGTTTTTCCAGCCAGGTCATCAGCGGCAGGTCATCGGCCAGGCCGCGAAACAGGCTCATCGCCGCATGCCCGTGTGCGTTGATCAGGCCCGGGCTGAGCAGCATACCCGGTAGCTCGCGCACTTCGCTGGCCTCAAGCTTGAGTGCCGCCGCCCGCGGCCCGATAAATACGATGCAGCCGTCGCGGATACCCAGGCCATGCTCCTTGAGCACCACGCCAGCGGGTTCGACGGGTACCAGCCAGGTCGGCAGGAGCAATAAGTCGAGCGGGGCGGCAGTGGGCGTCATCGCAGGCTTCTTCCTGGGCAGCTATAAAAGAAGGGCGAAGTATACCCGAGCGTCCTGGCTGGCGGATCGCTATAATCGGCGGCTTTTGTTCTTGAGTACGGGGTAAGGGATGCGCGACCGACTGTTGGCGGCGGAGAAGGTGAAGGCCATCGAGTGGCGGGATGGCGCGCTGCACTTGCTCGATCAGCGCGCGCTGCCGTCTCGGGAAAGCTGGGTGGCCTGCTCGACTGTCGGCGAGGTGGCCGTCGCCATTCGCTCGATGGTGGTGCGCGGCGCGTCGGCCATCGGCATCAGCGCCGCCTACGGCCTGGTGCTGGCTGCCCGCGAACGCATGGCTGAGGGCGGCGACTGGCAAGCGGCATGGGAAGAAGACTACGCATTGCTGGCCGATAGTCGTCCCTCTGCAGCGAACCTGTTCTGGGCGCTGAAGTGCATGCGCGACCGCCTCGACCGTATCAAGCCGCACGCCGACCCACTGGCGGTGCTGGAAGCCGAAGCCATTGCGATCCATGAAAGCGACCGCGAGGCCAATGTCGTCATGGCCCAATTGGGTATGGAGCGGATTCGCAAGCATCAGGGTAATGCCCAGGCGATCCTCACGCATGGCAATGCTGGTGCGTTGGCCTCGGGCGGTGTCGGCACGGCCCTGGGGGTGATTCGCGCGGCGTTTCTGGAGGGGCTGGTCGAGCAGGTCTATGCCAACGAAACCCGTCCCTGGCTGCAAGGCTCGCGCCTGACGGCGTGGGAGCTGGCGGGCGAGGGCATCCCGGTGACGGTCAATGCCGACTCCGCTGGGGCGCATATCCTCAAGACCAAAGGCGTGACCTGGGTGGTCGTCGGCGCTGACTGCATCGCGGCCAATGGCGATGTGATCAGCAAGATCGGCACCTATCAGTTGGCGGTGTGTGCGATGCACCACGGCGTACGCTTTATGGTGGTGGCGTCGAGCTCGACCCTCGATCTGATGATGGCCACTGGCGATGATGTGGCCCTGGAAGAGCGTGATGTGGGTGAGTTGCTCAAGGTTAGTGGCCAGCAGTTGGACGTGCAGGCGTTCAATCCGGTTTTCGATGTCACCCCGGCCGACCTGATTGATGTGATCGTTACCGAGAAAGGGGTGGTGGAGCGGCCGGATGCAGCCAAGTTGGCCAGGTTGATGTGCCGTAAGCGGCTGCATTGAAGGCTGTGTCGTTGGTGAAATTGCTATCGGGGGCAAGCCCCCTCCCACATTTGATTTGTGAACACATTCAACGTGTGGGAGGGGGCTTGCCCCTGATTGGCCTTCAAAGTCAATAAATCCCTCGGATTTACCCCCAAAAAACAGCACCACACCACCTCTGAGCCCCTCTCGTCCCCCTCAAGCCTGTCATTCATCAAATTACTAGCCTCCATGCGCATCAGGGGGATAGGTGCGTGGCGGCGATTGTGATAACATCCGGCGGTTTCCAGGGCCGCCCCGAGGGGTTGTCCATAACGTGCAGATCCGTGTCATAACTCGTTGATTTGTCGTAAGTCGTTGTCAGGCACCGTGCCGGCAGCGGCGAGCTTCGTTCGTCCCAAATGGATGTGACGAGGTTTCACCCGAAAAAGGAATCAGGCTTCTCATGGGCGAACTGGCCAAAGAAATCCTCCCGGTCAATATCGAAGACGAGCTGAAACAGTCCTACCTCGACTACGCGATGAGCGTAATTGTCGGTCGGGCACTGCCTGATGCGCGCGATGGCTTGAAGCCCGTGCACCGGCGTGTGCTGTTCGCGATGAGCGAGCTGGGTAACGACTGGAACAAGCCGTACAAGAAATCTGCCCGTGTTGTCGGTGACGTGATCGGTAAGTATCACCCTCACGGCGACACTGCGGTGTACGACACCATCGTTCGGATGGCCCAGCCGTTTTCCCTGCGCTACCTGCTGGTAGACGGCCAGGGCAACTTCGGTTCGGTCGACGGCGACAACGCCGCGGCCATGCGATACACCGAAGTGCGCATGACCAAGCTGGCGCACGAGCTGCTGGCCGACCTGCACAAAGAAACCGTGGACTGGGTGCCGAACTACGACGGCACCGAAATGATCCCGGCCGTCATGCCCACCCGTATTCCCAACCTGCTGGTCAACGGCTCCAGCGGTATCGCCGTGGGCATGGCGACCAACATCCCGCCGCACAACCTCGGTGAAGTGATCGACGGTTGCCTGGCCCTCATCGACAACCCCGAGCTGACCGTCGATGAGCTGATGCAATTTATCCCCGGTCCGGACTTCCCGACCGCCGCGATCATCAACGGTCGCGCCGGCATCATCGAAGCCTACCGCACCGGCCGTGGCCGCATTTACATGCGCGCCCGCTCGATGATCGAAGACATCGACAAGGTTGGTGGCCGCCAGCAGATCGTCATCACCGAACTCCCGTACCAGTTGAACAAGGCGCGCCTGATCGAGAAGATCGCCGAGCTGGTCAAAGAGAAGAAGCTCGAAGGCATCACCGAACTGCGCGACGAGTCTGACAAAGACGGCATGCGCGTAGTGATCGAGCTGCGTCGTGGCGAAGTGCCCGAGGTGATCCTCAACAACCTCTACGCCCAGACCCAGCTGCAAAGCGTGTTTGGTATCAACGTGGTTGCGCTGATCGACGGCCGCCCACGCATCCTGAACCTCAAGGATCTGCTGGAAGCCTTCGTGCGTCACCGTCGCGAAGTCGTCACCCGCCGTACCGTGTTCGAGCTGCGCAAGGCCCGCGAGCGCGGCCACATCCTGGAAGGCCAGGCGGTTGCGCTGTCGAACATCGACCCGGTGATTGCATTGATCAAGGCTTCGCCAACCCCGTCGGAAGCCAAGGAAGCGCTGATCAGCACGCCTTGGGAATCCAGCGCCGTGGTGGCCATGGTTGAACGTGCCGGCGCCGACTCGTGCCGTCCGGAGACCCTGGACCCGCAATACGGTCTGCGCGAAGGCAAGTACTTCCTGTCGCCGGAACAGGCCCAGGCCATCCTGGAACTGCGCCTGCACCGCCTCACCGGCCTGGAACACGAGAAACTGCTGGCCGAGTACCAGGAGATCCTCAACCAGATCGGCGAGTTGATCCGCATCCTCAACAGCGCCGTGCGCCTGATGGAAGTGATCCGCGAAGAACTCGAAGTGATCCGCGCCGAATACGGCGACGTGCGCCGCACCGAAATTCTCGATGCACGCCTCGACCTGACCCTGGGTGACATGATCCCGGAAGAAGAGCGCGTGGTGACCATCTCCCACGGCGGCTATGCCAAGACCCAGCCACTGGCGGCGTACCAGGCCCAGCGTCGTGGCGGCAAAGGCAAATCGGCTACCGGCGTGAAGGATGAGGACTACATCGCTCACCTGCTGGTCGCCAACAGCCACACCACGCTGTTGCTGTTCTCCAGCAAGGGCAAGGTGTACTGGCTGAAAACCTACGAGATTCCCGAAGCCTCCCGTGCTGCCCGTGGTCGCCCACTGGTCAACCTGCTGCCGCTGGACAGTGATGAATACATCACCACCATGCTGCCGGTCGAGGAATACACCGAAGGTCACTTCATCTTCATGGCCACCGCCAAGGGCACCGTGAAGAAGACCCCGCTGGAATCCTTCAGCCGTCAACGCAGCGTGGGCCTGATCGCCCTGGAGCTGGATGAAGGCGATGTGCTGATCTCGGCAGCCATTACCGACGGCGAGCGCGAAGTCATGCTCTTCTCCGACGGCGGCAAGGTCACGCGCTTCAAGGAATCCGACGTTCGCGCCATGGGCCGTACTGCCCGCGGTGTGCGCGGCATGCGCCTGCCGGAAGGGCAGAAGCTGATTTCCATGTTGATCCCGGAAGAAGGCAGCCAGATCCTCACCGCTTCCGAGCGTGGCTACGGCAAGCGTACCGCCATCAGCGAGTTCCCGGAGTACAAGCGTGGCGGCCAGGGCGTGATCGCCATGGTCAGCAACGACCGCAACGGCCGTCTGGTCGGCGCGGTGCAGGTGCTCGACGGCGAGGAAATCATGCTGATTTCCGACCAGGGCACCCTGGTACGTACTCGTGTGGCAGAGGTGTCGAGCCTGGGCCGTAACACCCAGGGCGTGACCTTGATCAAGCTGGCCAAGGACGAAAAACTGGTCGGCCTGGAGCGTGTGCAGGAGCCTTCGGAAGTCGAAGGTGAAGAGCTCGAAGGCGAGGATTTTGACGGCGAGGTGATCGCAACCGGCGATGACAACGTCGACGAGCCAACCCTCGATGCAGCCGCAGACGAAGAAGAACCGCAGGAATAAGCGGACACACAGGGGGCGGATGAAGATTCGCCCCCTTGTTGTTTGTCCCGTATGAAACACGGCGTCCTTTGGCTGGACGCGGTCAATGTGGGAGCTGGCTTGCCTGCGATACAGGCGCCCGGGTCATTCAGTGATACCGCGGCGCTGCTATCGCAGGCAAGCCAGCTCCCACAGAGGTCCGCTCCAGAAAGAGGGCGTTGCTGACATGATTGCAGCCCCACCAAATCAGAGTGAGATTGGATGTGAGCAAGAGAGCCTATAACTTCTGTGCCGGTCCCGCGGCGCTTCCTGAAGCAGTCCTGCAGCGCGCGCAGGCCGAACTCCTCGACTGGCATGGAAAAGGCCTCTCCGTGATGGAAATGAGCCATCGCAGCGATGAGTTCGTGTCCATTGCCACCAAGGCCGAGCAGGACCTGCGCGACTTGCTGGACATTCCGTCCAACTACAAGGTGCTGTTTCTGCAGGGCGGCGCAAGCCAGCAGTTTGCCCAGATCCCGCTGAACCTGCTGCCCGAAGGCGGCACGGCCGACTATATCGACACCGGTATCTGGGGGCAGAAGGCCATTGAAGAGGCCTCCCGATACGGCCATGTCAACGTGGCAGGCACCGCCAAGCCTTATGACTACTTCGCCATTCCCGGTCAGAACGAATGGAAGCTGTCGAAAGACGCGGCCTACGTGCACTACGTCGCCAACGAAACCATCGGTGGCCTGGAATTCGATTGGGTGCCGCAAGTCGGCGACGTGCCGCTGGTGTGCGACATGTCTTCGGACATCCTCTCGCGCCCGATCGATGTGTCCCAGTACGGCATGATCTACGCCGGCGCGCAGAAAAACATCGGCCCGAGCGGCATCCTGGTCAACATCATCCGCGAAGACCTGCTGGGCCGCGCTCGTTCGCTGTGCCCGACCATGCTCAACTACAAGGTCGCGGCCGATAATGGCTCGATGTACAACACCCCGCCGGCGTTCGCCTGGTACCTGTCGGGCCTGGTGTTCGAATGGCTCAAGGAGCAGGGCGGCGTGGCTGCCATGGGCAAGCTCAACGAAGTTAAAAAGCGCACGCTGTACGACTTCATCGACGCCAGCGGGCTGTATAGCAACCCGATCAACCTCAGCGACCGCTCGTGGATGAACGTGCCGTTCCGCCTGGCTGACGACCGCCTGGACAAACCCTTCCTGGCCGGCGCCGACGCGCGTGGCCTGCTGAACCTCAAGGGCCACCGTTCGGTCGGCGGCATGCGCGCCTCCATCTATAACGCTGTCGACATCCGCGCGATCAACGCGCTGGTTGCCTACATGGCAGAGTTCGAAAAGGAACACGGCTAATGTCTGAGCAAGAACTCAAGGCCCTGCGTGTACGCATCGACAGCCTGGACGAGAAAGTCCTGGAGCTGATCAGTGAACGTGCTCGCTGCGCCCAGGAAGTGGCGCGGGTGAAGATGGCGTCCCTGGCGGAAGGCGAAGTGCCGGTGTTCTACCGGCCCGAGCGCGAAGCCCAGGTGCTCAAGCGTGTGATGGAGCGTAATAAAGGCCCGCTGGGCAACGAAGAGATGGCGCGGTTGTTCCGTGAAATCATGTCCTCGTGCCTGGCTCTCGAGCAGCCGCTGAAAGTGGCGTATCTCGGTCCGGAAGGCACCTTCACCCAAGCAGCGGCCATGAAGCATTTTGGCCATGCCGTGATCAGCAAGCCGATGGCGGCCATCGACGAAGTGTTCCGCGAAGTGGCGGCCGGTGCGGTGAATTTTGGCGTGGTGCCAGTGGAAAACTCCACCGAAGGCGCGGTCAACCACACGCTGGACAGCTTCCTCGAACATGACATGGTCATCTGTGGCGAAGTCGAGCTGCGCATCCACCATCACTTGCTGGTGGGCGAGAACACCAAGACCGACAGCATCAGCCGTATCTATTCCCACGCCCAGTCCCTGGCCCAGTGCCGCAAGTGGCTGGACGCGCATTACCCGAATGTCGAGCGCGTGGCGGTCTCCAGCAACGCGGAAGCGGCCAAGCGGGTCAAGGGCGAGTGGAACTCGGCGGCGATTGCTGGCGATATGGCAGCGGGCTTGTACGGCCTGACGCGCCTGGCCGAGAAAATCGAGGACCGTCCGGACAACTCCACACGCTTCCTGATGATCGGTAGCCAGGAAGTGCCGCCCACTGGCGACGACAAAACGTCGATCATCGTGTCCATGAGCAACAAGCCCGGCGCGCTGCATGAGCTGCTGGTGCCGTTCCATGACAACGGAATCGACCTGACACGCATCGAGACGCGTCCTTCGCGCAGCGGTAAATGGACTTACGTGTTCTTTATCGACTTCATCGGGCATCACCGTGACCCACTGGTTAAAGGTGTGCTGGAGAAAATCAGCCAGGAGGCCGTGGCACTCAAGGTGCTGGGCTCTTACCCGAAAGCGGTTTTGTGAGGCTTTAACATGAGTGGCAACTTCCTCGCCCTGGCGCAGCCGGGCGTTCAACAACTGTCGCCTTACGTTCCGGGCAAGCCTGTGGACGAGTTGGCCCGCGAGTTGAATCTGGACCCGGCCAAAATCGTCAAGCTGGCCAGCAACGAGAACCCGCTGGGCCCAAGTCCCAAGGTGTTGGCGGCGATTCGCGAAGAGCTGGCTGAGTTGACGCGTTATCCCGACGGCAATGGCTTTGCCCTCAAGTCGCTGCTGGCGCAGAAATGCCGGGTCGAGCTGAACCAGGTGACCCTGGGCAACGGTTCCAACGACATCCTCGAGCTGGTCGGTCGCGCTTATCTGGCGCCGGGCCTGAATGCCGTGTTCAGTGAGCACGCATTCGCGGTCTACCCGATCGTTACCCAGGCCGTAGGCGCTGATGCCCGTGTTATCCCGGCAAAAGACTGGGGCCATGACCTGCCGGCGATGCTGGCAGCCATCGACGCGCAAACGCGCGTGGTGTTCATCGCCAACCCGAACAACCCCACCGGCACCTGGTTCGACGCGCAAGCGCTGGACGACTTCCTGCAAGCGGTGCCCGAGCACGTGCTGGTGGTGCTGGACGAGGCCTACATCGAGTACGCCGAAGGCGGCGACCTGCCGGATGGCCTGGACTTCCTGGCGGCCTACCCGAACCTGCTGGTGTCGCGCACCTTCTCCAAGGCCTACGGCCTGGCGTCGCTGCGGGTTGGCTACGGCTTGTCTACCGCGATAGTCGCCGATGTGCTGAACCGTGTGCGTCAGCCGTTCAACGTCAACAGTCTCGCCCTGGCGGCGGCCTGTGCGGCGCTGAAGGATCCCGACTACCTGGCAGAAAGCCGTCGTCTCAACGAAAGCGGGATGCAGCAATTGCAGGAAGGTTTTCGCGAGCTGGGCCTGGGCTGGATTGCGTCCAAGGGTAACTTCATCTGTGTCGACCTCGGCCAGGTAGCCGCCCCGGTGTTTCAGGGCTTGCTGCGCGAAGGCGTGATCGTGCGCCCGGTGGCCAATTACGGCATGCCGAACCACCTGCGTGTCACCATCGGCTTGCCGGCCGAGAACAGCCGCTTCCTGGAGACATTGGCCAAGGTTCTGGCCCGTGGTTGATGTCACTGCATTGCAACCTGCTGTGCCTATGATCGGTCGCCTGGTGGTGGTCGGTCTCGGGCTGATCGGTGGTTCCTTCGCCAAAGGCCTGCGCGAGAGCGGCCTGTGCGGCGAAGTGGTGGGTGTGGACCTGGACCCGCAGTCGCGCAAGTTGGCAGTGGAGCTTGGGGTGGTAGACCGCTGTGAGGCAGATCTCGCTATCGCTTGCCAGGGCGCCGACGTGATCCAGTTAGCCGTGCCAATTCTGGCCATGGAAAAGCTCTTGGCGATTTTGGCCGGCCTGGATTTGGGTAGCGCGATTCTTACGGATGTGGGCAGTGCCAAGGGTAATGTGGTGCGCGCGGCGCAACTGGCGTTTGGCGAGATGCCGCCGCGCTTCGTGCCGGGCCATCCGATTGCCGGGTCCGAGCAGAGCGGGGTGGAGGCGTCCAATGCGCAGCTGTTTCGCCGGCACAAAGTGATCCTGACGCCCCATGCGCAAACCGACCCTGCGGCGTTGGCCGTGGTGGATCGCCTGTGGCGCGAGCTGGGCGCGGACGTGGAGCATATGCAGGTCGAGCGCCACGACGAAGTGCTCGCGGCCACCAGTCATCTGCCGCATTTGCTGGCATTCGGCCTGGTGGATTCGTTGGCCAAGCGCAACGAAAACCTGGAGATTTTCCGCTATGCCGCCGGTGGATTTCGCGATTTTACGCGCATTGCCGGCAGCGACCCGGTGATGTGGCACGACATCTTCCTCGCCAACCGCGAAGCGGTGTTGCGCACCCTCGACACCTTCCGCAGCGATCTCGATGCCCTGCGCGATGCGGTGGATGCGGGCGATGGCCATCAATTGCTCGGCGTGTTCACCCGTGCGCGGGTGGCGCGTGAGCACTTCAGCAAGATCCTGGCGCGCCGAGCCTATATGGAAACCGCAGTGAACACCGATGACCTGACCTTCATCGCCAGCCCCGGTGGCCGCTTGAGCGGGCGCATTCGGGTGCCCGGTGACAAGTCGATCTCCCATCGGTCGATCATGCTGGGTTCATTGGCGGACGGCGTGACCGAAGTTGAAGGCTTTCTTGAAGGTGAGGACGCCCTGGCGACCTTGCAGGCCTTTCGCGACATGGGCGTGGTGATCGAAGGGCCGCACCATGGGCGAGTGACCATTCATGGTGTGGGGTTGCACGGCTTGAAGCCTGCGCCGGGGCCGATCTACCTGGGCAATTCCGGTACCTCCATGCGCCTGTTGTCCGGTTTGCTGGCGGCGCAAAGCTTCGACAGCGTGCTGACGGGCGATGCGTCGCTGTCCAAGCGCCCGATGAGTCGCGTGGCCAAGCCGCTGAGGGAAATGGGCGCGGTGATCGAGACCGGGCCAGAAGGGCGCCCACCGCTGACCATCCGCGGTGGTCAGGCGCTCAAAGGCTTGAATTATGTACTGCCAATGGCCAGTGCCCAGGTGAAATCCTGCCTCTTGTTGGCCGGGCTCTACTCCGAGGGTAAAACCTGCGTGACCGAGCCTGCGCCGACCCGCGACCACACCGAGCGCATGTTGCGCGGTTTTGGTTATCCGGTGGTGGTGGAGGGCGCGACGGCGTCGGTTGAGTCCGGGCATGAGTTGACCGCTACTCATATAGAAGTGCCGGGGGATATTTCCTCTTCGGCGTTTTTCCTGGTCGCGGCCACGATCGCCGAGGGCTCCGAGTTGTTGCTGGAGCATGTGGGTGTCAATCCGACCCGCACCGGAGTGATCGATATCCTGCGCCTGATGGGGGCGGACATCACCCTGGAAAACCTGCGTGAGGTAGGCGGCGAGCCGGTTGCCGACTTGCGTGTACGCGCCGCGGCACTCAAAGGCATTGAGATTCCCGAAGCGCTGGTGCCCCTGGCGATCGATGAGTTCCCCGTGCTGTTCGTTGCCGCCGCCTGTGCTGAAGGGCGAACCGTGCTACGCGGTGCCGAGGAACTGCGGGTGAAGGAGTCCGACCGTATCCAGGTCATGGCCGACGGTCTGTTGGCGCTGGGTGTGAAGTGTGAACCGACGCCTGATGGGATTATCATTGACGGTGGCCCGATAGGCGGTGGTGAGGTGCACGCCCAGGGCGATCACCGGATTGCCATGGCGTTCAGCGTGGCGTCCTTGCGCGCGACAGCACCGATTCGCATCCGTGACTGCGCCAACGTCGCTACATCTTTTCCGAATTTTCTTACACTGTGTGCCCACGTCGGCATGCGTGTAGCCCAAGAGGCTCAATTGTGAATATCAAAGCACCGGTGATTACCATCGACGGGCCAAGCGGCTCGGGCAAAGGCACGATCGCCGGCATCCTGGCCAAGCGCCTGGGCTGGTGCCTGCTGGATTCCGGCGCGCTGTATCGCCTGCTGGCGTTCGCGGCGCGCAACCATGGCGTCGACCTCACCAACGAAGAGTTGCTGACCAAAATCGCTGCCCATCTGGACGTGCAGTTCATCGCGGCGACCGACGGTCAATTGCAGCGCATCATTCTGGAAGGCGATGAAGTCAGTGACGTGATCCGCACCGAGAGTATCGGTGCCGGCGCGTCTCAAGTGGCGGCTCTGCCGGCAGTCCGTGAAGCGTTGCTGCAGCGCCAGCGCGCGTTTCAGGAGCCGCCGGGCCTGGTGGCCGATGGCCGCGACATGGGTACCGTGGTGTTTCCCGAGGCGCCGCTGAAGATTTTCCTGACCGCCAGCGCCGAGGAGCGTGCTCGCCGGCGCTACTTGCAGTTGAAGGGCAAAGTCGATGGTGTTAGTCTGTCGAGTCTGCTAGATGAGATCCGTGCACGCGATGAGCGTGATACCCAGCGTGCGGTAGCCCCGCTCAAGCCGGCGGCTGACGCCATACAGCTGGATTCCACGGAGTTGTCCATCGAGCAGGTGCTGGAACGCATCATGAGCGAGATCGCCATTCGCGATATCGCCGGGTGACCAAGAAGGCTGCAGGGGACCAGTCATAGTCCTGCGGTGCTTCTTTTAATTGAAACTGACCCACGCCGTCTGGGGTGTGGAGATGGGCGTATTCTTCGCCCTTATCAACAGGAATTAAAATGAGCGAAAGCTTTGCGGAACTCTTTGAAGAAAGCCTAAAAACCCTGAACCTTCAGGCAGGCTCCATCATCACCGGTGTTATCGTTGATATCGATTACCAAGCTCGCTGGGTAACCGTTCACGCTGGTCTGAAGTCTGAAGCTCTGATCCCGCTGGAACAGTTCTACAACGATGCTGGCGATCTGACAATCAATGTCGGTGACGAAGTTCACGTTGCTCTGGACTCGGTTGAAGACGGTTTCGGTGAAACCAAGCTGTCCCGTGAAAAAGCCAAGCGCGCTGAATGCTGGATTGTTCTCGAAGCAGCCTTCGCAGCTGAAGAAGTGGTCAAGGGCGTTATCAACGGTAAGGTTAAAGGCGGCTTCACTGTCGACGTTAACGGCATCCGTGCGTTCCTGCCAGGTTCTTTGGTCGACGTTCGTCCAGTGCGCGACACCACGCACCTGGAAGGCAAAGAACTCGAATTCAAAGTCATCAAGCTCGACCAGAAGCGCAACAACGTTGTCGTTTCCCGTCGCAGCGTGCTGGAAGCAGAGAACTCCGCCGAGCGTGAAGCTCTGCTGGAATCCCTGCAGGAAGGCCAACAAGTCAAAGGTATCGTCAAGAACCTCACCGATTACGGCGCATTCGTCGATCTGGGTGGCGTCGATGGCCTGCTGCACATTACCGACATGGCTTGGAAGCGTATCAAGCATCCTTCCGAAATCGTCAACGTTGGCGACGAGATCGATGTCAAGGTTCTGAAATACGATCGCGAACGCAACCGTGTTTCCCTGGGCCTGAAGCAACTGGGTGAAGATCCATGGGTCGCTATCAAAGCCCGTTACCCAGAAGGCACTCGTGTTACTGCACGTGTTACCAACCTGACCGACTACGGCTGCTTCGCTGAGCTGGAAGAAGGCGTTGAAGGCCTGGTACACGTTTCCGAAATGGACTGGACCAACAAGAACATCCACCCTTCGAAAGTCGTACAAGTCGGCGACGAAGTGGAAGTTATGGTTCTGGACATCGACGAAGAGCGTCGTCGTATCTCCCTGGGCATCAAGCAGTGCAAATCTAACCCATGGGAAGATTTCTCTGGCCAGTTCAACAAGGGCGATAAAATCTCCGGCACCATCAAGTCGATCACCGATTTCGGTATCTTCATTGGTCTGGACGGCGGCATCGACGGCCTGGTTCACCTGTCCGACATCTCCTGGAACGAAGTTGGCGAAGAAGCTGTTCGTCGTTTCAAGAAGGGCGACGAGCTGGACACCGTTATCCTGTCGGTTGACCCAGAGCGCGAGCGCATCTCCCTGGGCATCAAGCAACTGGAAAGCGATCCGTTCTCCGAGTACGTTCAAGAGAACGACAAAGGCGCCATCGTTAAAGGTACAGTGAAAGAAGTTGACGCCAAAGGCGCCATCATCACTCTGGCCGACGATATCGAAGCGACTCTGAAAGCCTCCGAAATCAGCCGTGACCGCGTTGAAGACGCGCGCAACGTTCTGAAAGAAGGCCAGGAAGTAGAAGCCAAGATCATCAGCGTTGACCGCAAGAGCCGCGTAATCCAACTCTCCATCAAGTCCAAAGACGAAGTGGAAGAGAAAGAAGCTATCCAGAGCCTGAAAGAGACTCCGGCAGCTGCAACTGGCGAGACCACCATGGCCTCCCTGCTGCGCGAAGCAATGGCTAAGCAGAACTAAGTTCTGTAAAAGCTGTAGGAAAAGGGTGACTTCGGTCGCCCTTTTTTGTGCCTGAAATTTGATGAATCAACAATGCCGAACCAAGGCATTCAGCCCGCGGTCAGAACTGGCTATAGTCTTTAAAAAGACAATTCGCGTTACTGATTTAATAAGGGTTTGAATGAACAGGATTCTCGTCGTACTCGTATTGGTGATACTTGCGGGTTGCTCAAGCACCAGCGCCAAGACCCACGTCAAGCGCGGTGTCAGCGGCATTGAGGTCGATTGCTCTGGGCTTGGCAACAAGTGGGAGAAGTGCGAAAAGCGCGCCGCTCGCGAGTGCAAGATGCAGGGATACAAAGTCATCACACGTTCCAGTGATGCGTCTGACGAGGAGGGCGACTTTCCGTTCGGCTGGAACCCTGCTGGCGCAGTGACACGCACCATGCTGGTGATCTGTAAATAATGTTTCCAGACGTAGGTATAAGGTGTTTATCCAGCCGGCAAATAAGTTGTTATACAGGCTGTTCAAATTCATCAACTCATGCTAAAACCTTCGGAGCGCTTTTCCTAGCTGCTTGAAAAAGAAGGGAAAAATATGACGAAGTCGGAGTTGATCGAACGAATTGTCACCCATCAAGGGCTGCTCTCATCCAAGGATGTGGAGCTGGCTATCAAGACCATGCTTGAGCAAATGTCCCAATGCCTGGCCACCGGAGATCGCATCGAAATCCGCGGCTTCGGCAGCTTCTCCCTCCACTACCGCGCCCCGCGCGTAGGCCGCAACCCAAAAACCGGCCAATCCGTCAGCCTCGACGGCAAGTTCGTTCCCCACTTCAAACCGGGCAAGGAATTGCGCGATCGGGTGAACGAAGAAGAGGAAGAGGGCGTCTGAGTGTTTTTGAGGTAGGAGAAGGTTATGCGTGGGGTTAAGCGCGTTGTTGCGGTATTGGTTGCAGTGCTTGCAGCGTTGGTTATCTTGGCGTTTGTGCTGGAGAATCAGCAGGGTGTTGCGCTGTCGTTCCTTGGGTGGAGTACTGCGCAGATGCCGGTGGCGGTGTTTGTGGTGGTGGCTTTGATTGTGGGGATGTTGATTGGGCCTCTGTTGGGGGTGGTTGTGCGCAGCAGGCGTGTTAGGGCGACGACGAGAGGGTAAAAAATCAGATGTGTCTCGACAGGTTTAAAGAGTATGTCTTATGACCGTCTGTCGGATAAAATTCCCTCAGTAGCGCCTTTTTTAAAATGCTGGATCACAGCGATTAGTCACCCTATAAAGGCCAGCCCCAGCATTTACGACTAAGTGCTATCTCGCATATTCAAATCTCCTGCTATCTGACTTCAGTGACGTCGAAAAATCAGCCATTTCGCTTGCTGATTACGATTCCTCTTACAGACGTGTCAAGTCTTGTAATATGCCTGAGAGATGGCAAAATGTAATCTGTTCTCGATAACGGTCATTTTGTGCGCTCAAAATCTGGCAGAGACGCTGGGTTTTGGCGGTCATCCTATTAGAATAAAAATACGCAAATTGTCTGCATAACGAGCCCGCAGTTTCTCTTTGAAGGCAGGTTTTTGTTGTGAGTAGTAGCTTTCGTATTCCGTCTATGCCCCAGTCCGACGAAATTGACATCGTTGAGCTTGTGCGGTCGCTTTGGCAGCAAAAAAAATTAATTTTGACTTTTACGCTGGGTATAGGCTTGCTTGCAACGTCCTATGCTTTCGTTGCGACGCCTGAGTACTCTGTAAGCAGTGTTTTGCGGCCTGCGGCGCTTAATGAGCTTGATGCCCTTAATCGCTCTGAAGTATATAAACTACCTCCAGAAGCAGCTCTTATAAAAGTTGGAGTTTCACTTGAATCTTATGAAACACGGCTAAGCTTTTTCAAAGAAAATCAGAAGCTTTTTGAAGCGTTCGTGCGCCCCGGGCAATCGTTAGAGCAAAGTTTCGAAGCGTTTAATCGAGATTCAATAACTTTGAGCCGGTCTCAGTCACAGAGCGCTGGAGTAGTAAGCCCGGAAATTATATTACAGCTTAACTATCCGAAGGGTATCGATGGAGTTGCGATACTAAATAATTTTGTCAGCTATACTGTTGAGTCTGAGCGTTTGAAAATAGCCTCTGACATGCGAGTTATTGTTAAAAATCGTGTAAACGAAATACAAAGCAAGCTCTCCGCGGCAAGAGCAAACTATGATAACGAAAAACAGGCTCGAATAGCATCCCTTCTTGAGCGTGACAATGTAAAACGTGCACAGTTACAGGACGAGCTTCGCGCGCTAAGAATTCAGTTGAAAGAGTTGCGTGCCGACAGGATGTCACAAATCGACGAGGCTATTACTATCGCGAAATCCTTGGGTATTAATAAGCCTACTACGCCCTCATTGCTAGGGGAGAGCGACCATCCAAGTTCTAATGTAATGAAGACTGAAATCAATAATCAGCAGATACCTTTATACTTCATGGGGGTGCAGGCATTGTTGGCGGAACGTACCGCTCTAAGTCGTCGGACCAATGATGACTTTGCTGACGGACGCATAGCTCAAATATCGAAAGAGCTCCAGCTTTTGCGCACGAATCGGGAAGTAGAAGTTCTAAATAGTCGCTCGAATGAAGAGCTTTTTCTTAGTGGCGTCCAACCGCTGCGAGCTGAGATGATTCGATTGCAGAATTTGAATGTTGATATGGAGGACTTGAAACTTGTCAGTATTGATAAGCAGGCTTTGGAGCCCACTAACCCAATAAAGCCCAAGCGCCTATTGGTGATTATGCTTGGTTTGCTGTGTGGATTGATACTAGGCTTGGGGGGGGCAATAGCTGTGTATATTTTCAGTCGCTCGAGAAATAATAGCGTATGAACAGTCGTTCGTAGTTGAGCCTGCATATCAGCTTGTTCGTTGTCTTTTGGAGATGGCGAAATAGTGGCGTCGTCATTTGCTGCTGGCTGCGTGTTTTCTCGTCTAACCGGTTTGTTGGTGCAAGAGAAGGGCGGAGATGCTGCGGTGAGGCTGCTTCAAAATCCGGAAGCGCTCGCTCGCCTGTGCGCCCAGGTTGTTGAATTAATCTCTTGCTTGCCTGTCCTAAGGTGTGTGAAGCACGAGCATTCCGAGCAGTATCGTGAGCTGAGCCTATGAGGCATAATACCCGTGCTTTCTGGCACGGTACTGATGCGGTGTTGCAAGCTTGGTCCAGTGATTGGTTTCAATCCTGACGTTATAAAAACAGCTCGGAGTGTAAATGAACAGTAATCTTGTAAGTGTTTTTGAGTTTATAGTAATTTTTACACTCGTTGGTGCGCAGGTTTTTGACGTTTACGCTGTTATGGTCCGAGCTAAAGTGAATGTCGATGGTACTACGCAAGTGTTGGCTGTTGCTAATTGGATTCAATACTTGGCGAGAATCATGAATATGGTTTCCGTGTTCAGTATATCGTTATTGCTAGAAAGCAAAATTAGCACTATTGGCGTGCCCGCCATGTTCGGCTATTCCATGTGTCTTGGGTTGGTTATGATTGGGCTGGTTTGTAAGTTCAGCTTCACCGGGCCAGTCCTCAGAGTTCTTCAGTGTATAGGGTTTACGCCAGTGTTTGGAGAGCCGGGGAAGAAAGCTTATTGGTGGCGAATTAAATTTGACTTTTTTTCACCGCTTACTTGGTTTTCTGTTCTTGTAAGTTTGTTTATAAACATGGCGATTATCATGCCTTTTATGTTGAGTGTGAGGTACCCTGAAGTAAGAATGACACTTGCCTATACGGGGCAATTACTTAATTTTTGCGCCTCGATTATAATGTTTACATATGTCGATCGTGTATTTTTCAAAGCGCTTGATGCTGGGAACGAGTTTGCGTGTGCTAACAGAATTATAACAGGAAAGCTTATTGCTCAAGTTGTATTGGTATTGGGCGTGTTCTGTTTTTATTTTATTTTGGGGGCGAAGTAAGTGAGTTTTGAGGCTGATGCCTTAGGAGGCCCTGGGAAGCTCGGTGTGCGCTCACGATTTTTATCGGGAAGTTGGTATGTTTATTTAAATCTGGCTTTTGTGGTCGCTCTCCTTGGTGTCTATTACTTTATGGGAGGGTGGGCATTTCCGGATTATCCAAATTATGTGACGATCGTAAATAATGGTGGTTACTTATTTAGTAAAGATGAGTACATGGCAGAGTGGGTGTCTCGTCTCTTCTTAAGTCACGGGTTGAGTTTTTTTGATAGTGCGGAACATGTGGTCGATTTTTTTGCACTTATCGTTCAGATTTTTTATATATTGTTTGTGTTTTATTTTGGTGTATCTAAAGAAGGGATATCTAAGCGCGGATGGTTTTTCTTTACCGCCGTGCTGGGGCCATTGTTAATTACAACAGCCTTGCGCGCGTCACCTGCTTACATATTGATAGCCTACATCGCAGCCACTGGTGGGCGGTTTGGTTTTAAAGTCGCGCTGCTTTCCATTTTGGCTGTTTCTTTTCATGATTCTGCTTTGATATTAGTAATCGTGTACGCCGCTAGCTGTATAGGTGCGCGTTTATTTAAATCAATCGGGCCGGTGTTTTATCGGTTTTTGATGTGGTGTTCTCTTGCGCTGATATTGCTGTCGCAGCAAGTTGCATATATTTTGTTTTCTGTCGTATCAAAGTTGAACATTGGAATCAGGTCGGTATATTTTCTGGAACTTCCAGAGACGTCGATTGTAAAAAAAGTATTTATGGTTGTGATTTGGGTTGTAGCTTATACAACAATTAGGAATATATCCGTAAATGTGCGAACCAAGCTTTTTGTCTGTGGTTCAATACTATTGACAGCCCTTTCTTTTTCGTTGAGTGAAGTTGTTGGGGTTCGGTTTGCTTTGTATGTGCTCGGTAGCTGTGTATTGGCTAAAGGGGCCTTTTTGTTTACTGGGCAGCGTGATAGTCGATATCGCCAGGTAGACGTCATATTTGCCGTTGCATACTTTTGCTTGGTGTTTATGGATATTCTTCGAAATGCGAGAGGTGCATGATGGCTAAAATTGCAGTGCTGTTGGCAGCTTACAATGGTGAGTCATTCATTGTTTCTCAAGTCAATTCGATCTTGTCGCAATTGGATGTTGATGTCGATATTTATATACGCGATGACGGTTCAACGGATAATACAGTCGGTGTTATTGAGCGTTTCGCCGGATTGCATAATGTAACGATCATTGCACATAAAGTTAGTACCCGATCGGCCGCTGGTAATTTTTTCAAGATTTTATCTGAGGTTGATACTGAAAAATATGACTATGTGGCTTTTTCTGATCAGGACGACATCTGGGATCCTGAGAAGCTGAGTCGTGCAGTTTCAAAAATCGTCGACGGTGATTGCGAGGGGTACAGTGCAGATCTAATAGCCTATTCTAATTCTAAAGGTTATTCTCGGTATTTGAAAAAGTCTTACCCGGCCAAAGAATTCGATTATTTGTTCCAAGGGGCATCTGCGGGCTGTACTTATGTTCTTACCTCGAAGTTAGCGACGCTCGTGCGTAAGAGTACGCAGAATCTGGGAAGTACGGATTTTATAGGTCGTTCTCACGACTGGTTGGTTTACGCAATCGCCCGAGCGCATCAAATGCGTTGGTGCTATGACGCTTACGCGCCCATTTTTTACAGGCAACATGCTAGTAATGTTTACGGTGCGATGACTACGATGGGTAGTCTTTTTGCAAAAGTTAAGCTCGTAAGAGGTGGATGGTACAGGTCTAATGTTTTGTGGATAGCAGAACATTGCGGCGCTGGTAAAAAGGAGGATGCGATTATTGAGCTGGTTAGAAGAAACGGTTTTTGGGATCGTTTGAAGCTTATCGGCCACGCAAGCTCATTCAGACGTAAAAAATCTGAAAGTCGCGTTCTGAGTTTGTTTCTTTTCTTTGGGTTGTTTTAATATATGAAAAGACTAATAGATATAATCATATCGGGACTGGGTTTGCTTTTACTTTCTCCTGTCATAATGGTTACCTATTTTTTGGTCAGGCGCTTTTTGGGCAGACCTGCATTCTTCCGGCAGGTGAGGCCTGGCTTTGAGGGGAGGCCCTTCGAAATGCTAAAATTCAGGACAATGCTTGACGCGGTCGACTCGACTGGTGCTCCTTTGCCTGATTCCGAGCGTTTGACGAGTTTCGGGCGCTTCCTGAGAGCTAGCAGCCTCGATGAGTTGCCTGGTTTGATAAACGTGTTAAAAGGAGATATGAGCATCGTCGGGCCTCGGCCCTTGCTGATGGCCTATCTACCTCTATACAGTGCTGAACAGAGTCGTAGGCATTCGGTCCGTCCAGGCGTCACTGGGCTTGCTCAGGTTAGCGGGCGAAACGCGCTTTCCTGGGAAGAAAAATTTAAATTGGACGTATGGTATGTAGATAACCAGTCTATTTTATTAGACTTGAGGATCATTATTCTGACCTTCAAGAAGGTGTTCTTGCGAGAGGGCATCAGTCAAGAAGGGCAAGCAACTATGGAAGCCTTCACAGGTTCCGCTGACAATGCAATAACTGATGGGGAAAAGAGATGAGCAATGAAATTTTAGATTTGATCGCAGAAGCCAAGGAAGTTGAAGAGGGTTCTGTCAAGCTTGGCGATAAGTTGGATTGGGATTCAATTGCTGTAGTAACATTTATGGCCTTTCTTTCTGAGCGGGACATAAGTGTCTCTGCCGATCGCCTAAATAAATGCGAGACCGTAGACGATGTAGTAACTTTGGTCGCTGCTAAAAGTGCGTGACAGGTGAGAACTGTTTAATCCGTGCTGCTCAATGTTTTGCTAAATTGGGCAGTGTGGTTTTTTATTTAAATGTTTATCGATATTGCTCGGTATAGCGTTATGCAGGAATTGGAGATATGGGGTGTTTATGAATGACAAAATGGACTCGAAAAAAATCGAACGAGATTTGGTTGAGTCTTACTGGCACCCCCTGTGTCTTAATTCCGATTTGCCGAGTGATAGGGATTTTTTACGTTTTGATGTATTGGACTTTGAAGTCGTTATCTTCAATGATAAAGGGCGCTTAATTGCATTTGACAATCGTTGCCCGCATCGAGGGAGCCGGTTTTTCTCCGAGGATAATGGGAATCGGGGGATTATATGCAAATATCATGGTTGGAGTTTCTCGGACGGTCGTCTTCGAATCCCTAACGTAGCCTCGTTTGTTGGATGTGATATAGAAAACGCTTCCTTGAACCAGTTCGAGTTGGCGACGTGTGGTGAGCTAGTGTTTTTTGCAGTTAACCCTGCCTTATCGCTTAAAGAACAGATAGGTAGCAGGATTTACCAAGTCATCGAGCGTTTGAGTAACGATGTACAACCTTGTGCTGATTTTAATCGTTACGAGTTTAAGTGCAATTGGACAATTGCACTAGAGAACGCGCTTGAACCGTATCACATTCCTTTGATCCATCGTAATACTCTCGCGACATTAAAGCTAGGTATCGGGGAGAACGTCTTTGAAGGTGAGAATTCCATTTGGTATTCGCCGGTAGAGGACGAAAGGGTACAGCGTCGGCTTTCGGGACTCAGCAAGTTTTTCGAAACGACGGATCCATACCAAGGTTACATGAGTATTTTTCTTTTCCCATTTGCGATGATTTCGTCGACATTCGGGTACTCTTATTCAATGCAAAACTTTTTTCCTTCACCTAATGCAGATCGCGCATTCTTTACTAGTAGGCTTTTTCCGGCTAAAACATCCGACCCTCGTTACAGCGAGATCACTGGACTATTTTCGAAGTCGACTGCTGAATTAAATCGGCAAGTTTTTGAGGAAGATCATGAAATATGCCAGAGGGTTCCCAGCGATTCTTGGAGCACATCACCTCCAAAATACCTCAGCTCACTAGAGCAGAAGATATCGCATTTTCGACAGTCATGTTCAAGATGGAATAAGTAACTCACTCTATTGTGCGCGCTTTTTTTTCTGTCGGTAGGAAATTATGTCAACAAGTAATTTTGATAATGTCAGAGTTGTAAATAACGTCCGTGTTGAAGGCATTGCATGTTCGATGCCGGAAAAGGTCGTAGAGGTTTCAGACCTTGCCGATAAATTCGGAAAGGAAAATATTCAAAAAATTATGGCGAGTACAGGGGTTTTTCGTCGCCATGTAGTCGACAATGAATGCTCATCTGATCTTTGCGTTGCCGCAGCTGAGCGACTGATTTCCGATTTATCCGTCGACCGGTCTTCTATTGATACGCTGATTTTTGTATCCCAGACTCACGACCATACATTGCCCGCCACGGCTTGTATTTTACAGGAGAGATTGAACCTTCCAGTAAGTGTTGCGGCGTTTGATGTTGCTTTAGGTTGTTCCGGTTACGTGTATGGTCTTTGGCTTGCCTCATCTCTGATATCGGGCGGTGGGAGCCGACGAGTATTGTTGTTAGTGGGAGATACCATTAGTAAGATGGTATCTGACGAAGATCGTTCTGTAGCTGCGCTATTTGGGGATGCGGGTTCGGCAACGTTGCTTCGGTATGATGACAGTGCTCAACCAATTTCTTTCGCGTTGGGGACTGACGGGCGCGGCGCAAAGAATCTCATTGTCCCAGCCGGCGCGTTTCGTGATCGTAACGGCAGCCGAAGTGAAGTTAGCGAGCCGGAAGCACGAGGGCCGTTCGACTTGTTCATGAATGGCGCTGAAATTTTCGCATTCACTTTAGCCCGAGTGCCCGCTTTGGTGAAGGCGCTACACGAAAGTCGTTCGGACTTGGGCGCAGGTATTGACCATTACGTATTTCATCAAGCCAACAAGTTCATGCTTGAACATTTGGCAAAACGCATGAAACTACCTCGCGAAAAAGTCCTGCTTGACTTGGAGAACGTGGGGAATACGAGCTGTACATCGATACCTCTTGCACTGTCATTAGCGGATCTTAAAAAACATAACAGGGTGACAGGGTTGATGATGTTGGCTGGTTTTGGCGTGGGTTACTCTTGGGCCGGTTGTATTATAGACTTTAAAAACGTGTGGGTTAGTCAAATGTCCTATACCTCTGTTAGTAAGGATCCGGTATGAATATCCCATGCTTCAATCCGTTTTCTCTGCAAGGCAAACATATCTTGGTGACAGGGGCTTCGTCCGGAATTGGGCGCGAGGTCGCTGTATGGCTGAGTAAACAAGGCGCTCGTATTGCTTTGGTCGCTAGGGATATGCCACGGTTAGAGGAGACGCTCCAACGTCTTGAAGGGCACGGTCATTCTATTGCAGTCCTGGACTTTCTAAATGAGTCTGATATATCCGGCTGGATGAAAAAAATCGCGAAGGAAACTGCACCTTTTGACGGTCTGGTTCATGCCGCGGGAATCCAGGCTCCCATGCCCATTCGCGCTACAAGTCTGTCGCATTGGGAGAAAGTAATATCGACAAACGTAACCTCGTCTTTTTCGCTGATCAAAGCGTTTCGACAAAAAGGTGTGTGTCAAACTGGCTCAAGCATTGTATTAATCTCCTCGGTCATGGCTAAGATCGGTGAGCCTGCGCTTATGGGTTACTGCGCCAGTAAGGGAGCTGTAGAGTCCATGGTTAGGGCTGCTGCAGTTGAGCTCGCGCGCGAAGGTATTCGAGTGAATTGCGTAGCACCTGGTGTTGTTAAAACTGAAATGGCCGAGTCGCTTAAGGACTTGGTTGGTGCAGAATCCATGGAGTTGATTGAGCAAAAGCATCCTTTAGGGGTTGGTGCTCCCGCAGACGTCGCTTATGCAATTAACTATTTGCTTTCCCCCGCTGCTCGGTGGGTGACAGGTACTGCTCTTGTTGTCGACGGAGGATATCTTGCATGAGTGGCAAAAAATTCGTAATCGTTGGGGCCGGCGGATTTGGGCGCGAAGTTTATGTTTGGTTAAAAGATTGGATTGATCATAGCGATAAGCCCGAAACGTACAAAATCGTAGGTTTCCTAGATGATTCGTCTACAGCTCTTGGGCGTTTCTCGGATGTTCCATCGATTATTTCTTCGATAGACGACTATGTGCATCAAGACGGAGTATTTTTGGTATGTGCAATTGCCGATCCAAAAATTAAGAAAGCTGTGTCGGATAGATTGATCGCTAAGGGAGCGGAGTTCTTTTCTCTTGTTCATCCCTCGGTGATAGTCGGCACGCGAGTGGTTGTCGGTGTAGGGGTTGTAGTTTGCCCGAATACTATTTTGTCTACAGATTTAACAGTCGGTGATTTTGTAACGATAAACTCTGCGACCACCATAGGTCATGACACGTCCATCGGGCGCTACAGCACTATAAGTGGTCATTGTGATGTTACGGGCGGTGTCCAGTTAGGCGAGGGAGTGTTCATGGGCTCTCACGCCGTAGTCGTACCTAAAGTCACCGTAGGAGCGTTTGCTATAATAGGCGCCTCCTCCGTAGTGATACGAAAAGTCGCGCCGGGGGTAACCGTTTTCGGTGTTCCTGCGAAAAAAATAGCTGGGTAATAAAATGAAATTTGCAAAAATTGTTGCAATTGAATATGAGTTACCTAGCCATTCGTTGAGTAACGAAGACTTGGCGAGGCAATTCCCCGAGTGGGACGTTCCGAAAATATTCGGAAAGACAGGTATCAATGATCGCAGAATAGCAGCTGAAAATGAATGTGCTTCTGATCTAGCGTTCCGAGCCTGTAACAAAATTTTTGACTCTGGCGTCATTGATCGAGCAGCTGTTGATTGCCTGATATTGTGCACGCAGAGCCCGGATTATGTGTTGCCGTCAACGGCGTGTATTCTTCAGCACCGCCTAGGTCTGCCAACCGCCTGTGCAGCATTTGATTATAACCAGGGTTGCTCGGGTTTTATCTACGGGCTAGGTATGGCGAAAGGTCTTATAGAGACCGGCCAGGTCAAAAACGTCCTTTTAATAACTGCAGAGACCTACAGTAAATATATTCATCCGGGCGATAAGAGCGTCCGCACGTTGTTTGGTGATGCCGCGGCTGCTACATTAATTAGTGCGAGTGATGAGTGTATAACGCTTGACCGTTTTCGTTATGGTACCGATGGCTCTGGCGCGGAAAATCTGATTGTACCTGTGGGGGGGGCAAGATTCCCTGCATCTTTGAATCCCGAGTTAGAGGCTCGTCAGGACGAAAGCGGTAACATTAGAACCGATGCCAATCTTTATATGAATGGTCCGGCAATTCTAGAGTTTTCGCTGACTCGTGTTCCTGAGCTATTCGAATCTTTATTCGACGAAAAATTTACTGCGGAAATGGTGGATCGCTTTGTCTTTCACCAAGCTAATAAATTTATGCTCGATGCTTTGAAGCGAAGACTTAAGTTGCCTGAAGAAAAATTTGTAAGAGAGTTTGAGCATTGTGGTAATACGGTATCTTCCACTATTCCCATTGCGCTAAAGGAATCGCTTGAAAAGGGCAACATTAAATCAGGCGATATTGTTGCGTGTGTCGGGTTTGGCGTGGGTCTTTCATGGGCGGCGTGTACAGTCCGCTTTTAATGCTTATGCGCTAGCGCTTTGCGATCTCAATTATAGGTATTGGTTATGCTGAATTCCCCATTCGCTCCTTGGCCATCATTTACAAATGAAGAGGCCGATGCCGTTCGAGCAGTTGTGCTCTCTAACAAGGTGAACTACTGGACTGGCACAGAATGTCGAGAGTTTGAGAAGGAGTTTGCAAATTTTGCCGATACCGAATATGCAATTGCGCTCGCAAACGGTACCGTGGCGCTGGATTTGGCGTTAAAGGCGTTAGGAATTGGTGCTGGTGACGAAGTCATTGTTACATCCCGTACTTTTCTTGCATCAGTTTCTAGCATTGTAAATGCGGGCGCCATTCCGGTATTTGCGGACGTTGACTTAGACTCACAGAATGTCACAGCTGATACAATTCGTAAGGTTCTTACTTCCAAAACGCGTGGCATTATTTGCGTTCATTTGGCAGGTTGGCCCTGCGATATGGATGACATAATGGATTTGGCGGACGCCCATGATTTGAAAGTTATTGAAGACTGTGCCCAAGCTCACGGTGCGCTATACAAGGGGCGGCCTGTGGGCGCTATCGGGCACGTCGGAGCATGGTCATTCTGCCAAGACAAAATTATGACCACCGGCGGTGAAGGCGGTATGGTCACTACTAACGACCGTGAGCTTTGGGCAAAAATGTGGGCTTATAAGGACCACGGAAAGAGTTGGGATGCCGTCTATGAGCGCGAGCATGCACCAGGCTTCCGTTGGCTGCATGAGAGTTTTGGTACCAACTGGCGCATGCTTGAAATGCAAGCTGTGATCGGCCGAATTCAACTTCGAAAAATGGCGCAATGGCAGGCCGCGCGCCAAGCAAATGCGGCGCATATTTGGACTTTTGCTGAAAAGTTACCTGGGTTAAGAGTACCTACGCTGCCAGTAGAAATTCAACACGCCGCTTATAAGTGCTATGTTTTTATCCGGCCTGAACTGCTCCGGGCGCAATGGTCGCGTGACCGAATTATTTCTGAGATGGGGGCCCGTGGCGTTCCGGTTTTTTCTGGTTCGTGCTCTGAGGTTTACCTTGAAAAAGCGTTCGATGGTACCGGATGGCGTCCAGAATCACGCCTACCAAACGCGCAAGTTTTAGGCGAAACCAGCTTAATGTTTTTGGTACATCCAACGCTAACCGTTGAGCAGATTGACTTGACCTGCCATATATTAAGCGAAGTCATGACCGAGGCAACCGCGTCAGTATGAGATCTCTACGGACCGTTGGATATGCACAAGTGAAGAATGATCGGTTTTGGAGCAACAAAGGTTGAAAGGGTACATGGATAACATTCGAACTTATTTGTTAAGCCTTTCGCGTCGTAAGAAGCGCGTTTTGCAAGTGGTCGCTGATATTACTCTCGTCTGGGTAGCGTTGTGGATGGCTTTCGTCGTGCGTCTGGGCATCGATGAGATGATTAATCCGGTCAGAATACACTTGTGGCTGTTCGTTTGTGCCCCAATTGTGGCTATTCCGTTATTCATACGTTTTGGTATGTATCGTGCGGTCATGCGATATTTCGGTAATGATGCGTTAATTGCGATTATCAAAGCTGTCAGCCTTTCTGCTCTAATCTTGGCGTTTGTCGTTTACTGGTACAGTAACCACGAAAATGTTGTGCCGCGTTCTATTATCTTCAACTACTGGTGGTTGAGTTTAATCATGATTGGCGGCATGCGGCTTGGAATGCGTCAGTACTTTCTTGGAGATTGGTTTGCAGCAGTGCAGCACGTGCCTTTTACAAGTCGTGATAATGGCTTGTCCAAAGTTGCTATCTACGGTGCCGGCGCGGCTGGTAATCAGCTAGTAGCGGCTTTGAGAATGGGACGGGTAATGCGGCCCGTGGCTTTTATCGACGATGACAGTAGCATCGCCGATCGTGTTATTTCGGGTTTGCAAGTTTTCAAGCCCAAGCATATTCAGCAAATGATCGAAATGACTGGCGCCCAAGAAGTGCTGCTAGCTATACCGTCCTCATCTCGTGGACGTCGCCGTGAAATTCTCGGGTTACTGGAAGGTTTCCCACTACATGTACGTAGCGTGCCTGGGTTTATGGATCTGGCGAGTGGCCGGGTAAAGGTTGATGATATCCAAGAAGTAGACATAGGCGATTTACTCGGCCGTGACGCTGTACCGGCTCAGGGCGAGCTGCTCGAGATGTGTATCAAGGATCAAAACGTATTGGTCACGGGAGCCGGTGGTTCCATCGGCTCAGAACTGTGTCGTCAGATTCTCGAGCTACGTCCCACCAGCCTATTACTCTTTGAACATAGCGAATACAATCTTTATTGTATTTTGTCCGAGCTAGAGCAGAGAATCAATCGCGAATCCTTACCCGTCCGGTTACTTCCTATCTTGGGCTCAGTTCGCGATCAAGAAAAGTTACTTGATGTTATGAGAACCTGGCATGTAAATACTGTCTACCATGCGGCGGCTTACAAACATGTTCCGATGGTTGAGCATAATATTGCTGAAGGTGTTTTAAATAATGTGATTGGTACGCTAAACACTGCCCAGGCAGCTTTACAGGTAGGTGTTCAAAATTTCGTACTAATCTCAACTGACAAGGCTGTGCGACCCACTAATGTAATGGGAAGTACTAAAAGATTGGCGGAGTTGACCCTGCAAGCCCTTAGTCGAGAGTCAGCCCCTGTATTGTTCAATGATAAAAATAATATTTCTCGAGTGAATAATACACGTTTCACAATGGTTCGATTTGGCAATGTACTTGGTTCTTCCGGTTCGGTAATTCCGCTTTTTCACAAACAGATAAAATCCGGGGGGCCATTAACAGTCACCCATCCGAAAATAACTCGCTATTTCATGACTATTCCTGAAGCCGCTCAATTGGTCATTCAGGCTGGCTCAATGGGGTTAGGAGGGGATGTGTTTGTTCTGGATATGGGAGAACCGGTTAAAATTATTGAGTTGGCTGAGAAGATGATTCATCTGTCTGGGCTTAGTGTGCGCTCTGAAAAAAACCCTCACGGTGATATTGCTGTAGAGTTTACCGGGCTTCGTCCAGGGGAGAAGCTCTATGAGGAGTTGCTAATAGGAGATAATGTAGTAGCGACGCAGCATCCTATGATCATGAGCGCAAACGAAGACTTTATAGCTTGGGATGCTCTAAAGCTCAAACTTTCCGATCTCCTCTCAGCGGTTGATGAGGATGATTATAATCGAGTCCGTCAATTATTACGTGATACGGTAAGCGGCTATGCTCCAGACGGTGAAATTGTTGACTGGATTTATCAGCAGCGTCGCCTTGAGCCGTAATTGATCATTCATACAAAGGCGAGGGTGAACTAGCCTTTGTATGTTTCATTCGGCAGCCTGAATCATTGGAATATGTGCTGCCTTATTCTGAACTCTTAGAGCGTTTTCAAAATTCTTGCAGGTATGCCAGCTGCAACAGAATAAGGCGGTACGTCTTTTGTCACTACAGCTCCGGCTCCTATCACCGACCCCTTTCCGACAGTAACACCCTTCAGGATTGCTACTTTTTCACCAATCCAAACATCATCCTCAATTACCACCGCCGCGTAAACAAGCTTTCTTTGATTGGGGTGTTTCAAAAGTTCTTCTTTAGTTATTACGCCATGATCATGGTCTGTTATATAGACTTGGCTTGCGATTAATACATTGTTTCCAATTTTTATCGAGTGAAGGGCTGCGATGTGGCAGGCATCGTTGATTTCGACATGGTTGCCTATGATAAGGGTTTTTTTACCATCTCCATGATTGGCGGCTTCTAATCGGCAGTATTGACCAGTTGTAAATCCATCTCCGATTGACATGTTTCCCCACCCTCTGATTCGAGTAGGTTGCCGAATAATTCGTGCAGGATTATAAAATATTTTTGTCGTTGTAACAGACCAGGCTAGTCTGAAAAAATCAAGTACTGAGTACTTGGATTTCATGCTGGGTTCCATGGCGATCTCCATTTCCATTTGTGTTAATTTATTTTTATGTTGGCTACTAGATTATACCTAAGCGGAGTCGATGTTGAAAGGGGCGGAATTATTGTCTAGCTGATGAATGTCAATGGCGGATCCAGGTTTTCATCTTACCAATTGAATTTCGAAGATTTTGATGGAGTCGAAGATTATTTCTTAGATGTATTTGTTACCCTTGGCCTAGTGAGTTGATGTAGTGCACGATAGTTTGTAGCTGCTTATGTTTTTCTCGGTTGGGCCTGCCGTGAAGTTTGATTTTTTGTAGTTAAATTTAACGCTCTTATTGTATATGGCTTTTCGGCCTTGGCTAAATATTCTGTAACAGCCCCTGGTTTGACTAACTTCTGGAGTCTTCTAACGTAGAAAAGCAGCTTCGGAAAAGCTGCTTTTCCTTCCCCGATGTCATGGAGCGTCACCAATGCAAAACACCTATATCTCTTCTCTCATCTTCGCCTTCCTCACCACCCTCTCCATCGCCACCGCAGCAGCCCCATCCGCCAAACCTGAAGCCCCGAACCCCATCTCCGCCCAAATGACCAAAACCGAGCAGTCCACCAAGGTCAACCTCAACACCGCTGACGCCGAAACCCTGCGACGCGATCTGTTCGGTATTGGCGCTTCCAAGGCCAAGGCGATCGTTGCCTATCGCGAAAGCAATGGCCCATTCACAGCGGTGGATGAGTTGCTGGAGGTAAAGGGCATTGGCAAGGCTTTGCTGGAAAAGAATCGCGAGAGGCTGGTGATCAATTAAGGGGCGTAGCGCAGAAGGCCGATCGATGATCGGCCTTTCTTACGCTTTGATACGCGTGTACTAAACCCAATCTGGCATGAAAAGTGATTACCTCAAGATTAACGATTGTTCAACAATCTTGAGGTATTGAATGAAGCTCAATGTGTCCCTGGCCGACCAGATCGCCCTGGAACTACGCGCCGATATCATTGGCGGGCGGCTGTTACCGGGTATGCCGTTGATTGAGGTCGACCTGGTCAGCGCCTACAACGCATCACGTAATACGATTCGCGAAGCCTTGCATCGTTTGGGGCAGGAAGGGCTGACTCGGTATGTGCGTAACAAGGGTGTGATGGTGCGCCGCCTGGAACGTGACGAAGTGCGCGATCTGTTTGTGGTCCGCCGCACCTTGGAGCTGCAAGCCATTGCCCAAAGCGGCTCTCTGACCAACGACCAATCCGAGCGCATGCAAAACGCAATCGACGCTACCACCTTGGCGCGGGAACGTGAGGACTGGCGCTCTGTGGCCACTCACAGCCTGGTGTTTCACCAACAGATTGTCGGGCTGATGCACAGCCCACTGTTCGATGATTTCTTCGCTCAGGTGATCGCTCAATTGCGCCTGGTGTTTTGCGCCGCGCCTGATGAGCAACGTTTCCAATCGCCCTGGCTGGAACGTGATCGTGAGATTTACACGCTGTTAGCCAGCGATAACAAACCAGCCGCCAGCGAGGCGATGAGCCTTTATCTGGACGATTCCGAGCGCCTTTCCCTGGCACTGTTTGATCACCCTTGATGGAGGATTGCCCCATGTACAAAGATTATCCCGCCGCGTACCAGGTCAGCAAAGGTTCGGCGTTGCAGGTGGATGCGGCGTTCTATGAGCGCATTCGTGATCAGAAAACCCAGCGCATGCTGATCGAACAGTTCGAGGTGCCAATCCGCACGGGCCGGGCGTGGAAAGTGCCGGCCGGGCATGTGTTTCGTGTGACGACGCCAGTGGGCCCGCAGGTAGGTGACTTCAACGTGTGGAACGCCAATGATCCACGCGAGCGCTTGTGGGCGGCGCGTACTCGGCAGCTTCAAGGTGCCCATGTCAGCACCCATGACCGTCTGTGGTCGAACCTGCCATTTCTGAGACCGCTAGTCACAATCACCGACGACAGCCTGGCAAGTTACGGTATCGATGAGCACGGCGGGCGGCTGCACGATTTGCTCGGCACACGCTGTGATCCCTATGTAAACCGCATGCTCACTGGCGAGGACTTCCATCATCACTGCCACTCAAACCTGACTCGGGCAGTGTTACCCCACGGCCTGACGGAATTCGACGTGCATGACGTGCTGAATATCTTCCAGTGCACCGGGCTCAATCACGATGACATGTACTTTATGAAAGCCTGTCCGGCGCAGAAGGGGGATTACTTGGAGTTCTTTGCCGAGATTGATCTGCTGTGTGCCTTGTCGACGTGCCCAGGGGGGGATTTGTCGTTGCCGATGTGGGGGCCGGATGCGCAGGATCCGTTGACGGTGTGTCGTCCGTTGGGGGTTGAGATCTACAGGCTGGAGGCTGAATTGCTGAGTGGCTGGAGCCAGCCGGAGCGTGCGGCCTATAAGGGGCAACATGGGTTACATATTGCCAAGGCGCAATGGGAGTAGGGCTGCTTCGCAGCCCAGCGGGAGCAAGCTCCCTCGCCACAGGGTTGTAAGCGATTTAGCGGTCTTGCGCATCCTTGGCGTCCGCTTGCGCATTGCGTTCGGCCACGCGTTTGCGTTGGTCGTCGGTGAGTTCCACTTTGTTGGCGCTGTCACGCAGCATCATCAGCCCACCGACGATCGACCCGATCGCGACTACCATAATCAACCACGCATACCACGGCATAAGGCTCTCCTTGAGGCAGATAGCCGGGGGAGAATTTTCCCACGGTAATAACTGCTTTGAGTTACGGGCTTTCTAAGTAGTTCATTGTAGGCCCGTTCTGCCTCGCAAGCCCTATAGCCCGGTCAACATCGCATCCGCCGGCGCATCGGCGCGGTCCTGGGCGGTCAGTTGAAAGTAGATGAAACCCACGGCCATGAAGCCGAGGAAAATCAACCCGATCAGTGTGTTGAACCAGGCCATGGCCACCAGGCAAACCATGGCCAATACGAGCGCAATACCTGGCACGATGGGGTAGCCCGGTGCGCGGAAGGTACGTTCCAGCAGTGGTTCGGTCTTACGCAGTTTGAACAGGCTGAGCATGCTCATGATGTACATGACGATGGCGCCGAACACGGCCATGGTGATCATCGCCGCGGTCAGGGTCATACCGCCCAGGTTAATCAGGCCGTCGCTGTAGATCGCGGCGATGCCGACCACGCCGCCGGCGATGATGGCGCGGTGGGGTGTCTGGAATCGCGACAGTTTGGCCAGGAAGGAGGGCAGGTAACCGGCGCGGGCCAGGGCGAAGAATTGGCGCGAGTAGCCGAGGATGATGCCGTGAAAGCTCGCCACCAGGCCGAACAGGCCGATCCATACCAACATGTGCAGCCAGCCGGAGTTTGTACCCACTACAGTTTTCATGGCTTGGGGCAGCGGGTCGTTGATGTTCGACAGGGTGCGCCAGTCGCCTACGCCGCCGGCGAAGAACATCACGCCCATGGCCAGGATCACCAGGGTCAGGATGCCGCTGATGTAGGCTTTCGGAATCGTACGCTTGGGATCTTTCGCTTCTTCGGCTGCCATGGCCGCGCCCTCAATGGCGAGGAAGAACCAGATGGCAAAGGGGATCGCCGCGAACATGCCGGCAATCGCCGGGGCACCGAAGGTGTCGGAGCCGGCCCAGCCGTTCAGGGCGAAGTTGCTGAAGCTGAACGCCGGGGCAACGACGCCCATGAACACCAGCAGTTCGGCGACGGCGAGTACGCATACCACCAGTTCGAAAGTGGCGGCGAGTTTCACGCCGAGGATGTTGAGGCCCATGAATACGATGTAGGCGCCGACGGCGGCGTGTTTCGGGTCCAGTGCCGGAAACTGCACGTTGAGGTAGGCGCCGATGGCCAGGGCAATGGCCGGTGGGGCGAAGACGAATTCGATCAGGGTCGCCAGGCCGGCAATCAGGCCGCCTTTTTCACCGAAGGCGCGGCGGCTGTACGCAAAGGGTCCGCCCGCATGGGGAATTGCGGTGGTCAGCTCGGTGAAGCTGAATATGAAGCAGGTGTACATCGCGGCGACCATCAATGAGGTCACCAGAAAGCCCAGCGTGCCGGCCACGCCCCAGCCATAGCTCCAGCCGAAGTACTCGCCGGAAATCACCAGGCCGACAGCGATGCCCCATAGATGCAGGGTGCCCAAGGTGGGTTTGAGTTGTGTGTTCATTGTGAGGAGTTCCCTGAACGGTTTGGAATGATTCAAGGTGTTGCAGTGGACATGCCAGCTTGAGAATCACTGTCGTAAAGCTGCGCGGCTGTCGTTTGGGGGATGGTTTGGCGTTTGAATGTTGGCGGCGGCGCACCAGATGAGTGCGAGGGTGGCTTGGCTGGCGCCATCGGGGGCGAGCCCCCTCCCACAGGTGATCGGCGCTCGGCATGAAAACTCGGGCAAGTGGAGGAGGGGGATTGCTCACGATAGCACCTGCACAGGCGCCGAAATCCCAGGGTGTAATCGCCGCATAAAGCCACTCTTTACGCCATCTTTACGCCCCGCGCACCGCCTCGCTCTCGTTCCTTTACACCCCTCCTGCGGACAATTGCTCCACACGCGGCACTCGCCGTTAAACGGAGAAACTTCCATGAGCGTTCTGGACGGGGTGTCACTGCTATTGGCCGTGGCGCTGTTCATTTATCTGCTGGTTGCGCTGTTACGCGCGGATCGGAACTAGGAGCAGGCTATGCACAGTTATGACTATTGGCTGATCATCGCCTTCTTCGCCGTGGTACTGGTGCCGGCACCGTTTCTGGGGCGGTTCTACTACAAGGTGATGGAAGGTCAGCGCACTTGGTTGACGCCGGTGCTGGGGCCTGTCGAGAAAGCCTGTTATCGGCTTTCGGGCGTGGACGATCAACAGGAGCAAAGCTGGCAGAAATACATGCTGGCCTTGCTCGCGTTCAACCTAGCGGGTTTTTTGCTGCTGTTCGCAATCCTGTTGTTTCAGGACTATCTGCCACTCAACCCGCAGAAATTGCCGGGTCAGGAGTGGACGTTGGCCTTCAACACGGCGGTCAGTTTCATGACCAACACGAACTGGCAGAACTACAGCGGTGAAGCTTCCCTGAGTTACCTCAGCCAGATGGTCGGCCTCACCGTGCAGAACTTCGTCAGTGCCGCCACCGGCCTGGCAGTCCTGGTCGCGCTTTGCCGTGGGATCGGTCGCAAATCCACCAAGACATTGGGTAACTTCTGGGTCGACATGACTCGCGCCACGCTCTACGGCTTGCTGCCGTTATGCCTGGTGCTGGCGCTGTTTCTGGTGTGGCAGGGCGTGCCGCAGACCTTCGCCCATTACGTTGATGCCGTGACGATGCAAGGCGTGGATCAAGTCATCCCCCTGGGCCCTGCAGCCAGCCAGATTGCGATCAAGCAATTGGGCACCAATGGCGGCGGCTTCTTTGGAGTGAACTCGGCGCATCCGTTCGAAGACCCGACAGCCTGGGCCAACCTGTTCGAGCTGGCGTCGATCATCCTGATCCCGGTGGCTTTGGTGTTCACTTTCGGCCACTACGTCAAAGACCTGCGCCAGAGCCGGGCGATCCTCGCGTGCATGCTGGCCTTGTTCCTGATTGGCGGCGCGACCTCGCTATGGGCCGAGTACCAGCCCAACCCAACCCTGAACAACCCGGCCGTTGAACAAACTGCGCCGTTGGAAGGCAAGGAAGCACGTTTCGGCACCACCGGCACGGTGCTCTGGTCGGTCACCACTACCGCGGCGTCCAACGGTTCGGTCAATGGCATGCAGGACAGCCTCAACCCCCTGAGCGGGATGGTGGCGCTGGTCAACATGATGGTCGGCGAAGTGATCTTCGGCGGCGTCGGCGCCGGTATGTACGGCATGCTGCTCAACGTGTTGATCGCGGTGTTCCTCGCCGGCCTGATGATCGGCCGCACCCCGGAATACCTGGGCAAGAAGCTCCAGGCCAAGGAAGTGCAATTGTTGGTGGTGACCCTGCTGGTGATGCCGGTGGGTGTGCTTGTGCTGGGCGCCATCGCCGCCAGCCTGCCAGGCCCGGCCGGCGCCATCAGCAACCCTGGCCCCCACGGCTTCAGCCAGTTGCTCTACGCCTACACCTCGGCCAGTGCCAACAACGGTTCGGCGTTCGGCGGGTTCAGCGGCAACACCGCATTTCACAACCTGATGCTCGGCCTAGGCATGTTGATTGGTCGTTTCGGTTACATCCTTCCGGTACTGGCCCTGGCCGGTAGCCTGGCGATGAAGAAGACCGCGCCGATTGGCCAGAACAGTTTCCCGACCCACGGGCCGTTGTTCGTGACCCTGTTGACCGTGACCATTTTGCTGGTGGGCGGCCTGACTTTCCTGCCGACGCTGGCGCTGGGTCCTATTGCTGAACACCTGAGCATGGGCTTCTAACAAGGGGATATGAAAATGAATATGCCTGTAAATAATGCGGCCCCGGTCAAAGCCCAGGAACCCGCCAAAACCGCGATGTCCGCCCTGTGGCGCCCGGCGCTGGTCCAGGCGTTCGTCAAGCTGGACCCGCGCCAACTGCAGCGCTCCCCGGTTATGTTGGTGGTCGAGCTGACCGCCATCCTCACCACCGTGCTGTGCTTTGTGCCCGACACTGCCGTGCCGACCTTCGTGGCCGTGCAAATCGCTGTGTGGCTGTGGTTCACCGTGTTGTTCGCCAACTTCGCTGAAGCTTTGGCCGAAGGCCGTGGCAAGGCCCGTGCCGATAGCCTCAAGGCCGGCAGTGAAGGCCTGAGCGCACGCCGCAAGGAGGCCGATGGCAGCTTCAAAGTGGTACCGGCCATCAGCCTGCGCAAGGGTGACGTGGTGCGAGTCGCCGCCGGCGAAATGATCCCAGGCGACGGCGAGGTGATCGAAGGTATCGCCGCCGTCAACGAAGCGGCCATCACCGGCGAATCGGCCCCGGTGATCCGAGAGTCCGGCGGCGACCGTTCGGCCGTCACCGGCAACACCCGCCTGGTATCGGACTGGCTGCTGATCCGCATCACCGCCAACCCCGGTGAGTCCACCCTGGACCGCATGATCGCGCTGGTGGAAGGCGCCAAGCGCCAGAAAACCCCCAACGAAGTTGCGCTGGACATTCTGCTGATCGGCCTCACCCTGATCTTCCTGCTGGTGGTGGTGACCCTGCAGCCGTTCGCCCACTTCGCCAATGGCAGCCTGCCCTTGGTATTCCTGGTCGCACTGCTGGTGACGCTGATTCCTACGACCATCGGCGGCTTGCTGTCGGCCATCGGCATCGCCGGCATGGACCGTCTGGTGCGTCTCAACGTGATTGCCAAGTCCGGTCGCGCGGTGGAAGCGGCGGGGGACGTGCATGTGTTGCTGTTGGACAAGACCGGCACCATCACCTTCGGTAACCGTCGTTGCTCGGCAGTGGTGGCGGCGCCGGGCGTCAGTGGCCGGGAAGTGGCGGAAGGTGCGCTGTTCGCCTCCCTGGCCGATGACACGGCGGAAGGTAAATCCATCGTCGAATACCTGCGCGCCTTGCACCCACAGGCAGAGCCGACGCTGGAAGAGCTGACCGCGGTCCCCTTCAGTGCCGAAACCCGGTTGTCAGGTGTCGACTACCAGGGCCGCGTCTTCCGCAAGGGCGCGGTGGATTCGCTGCTGGCGTTTATCGGCCAGCAACGCGACGACCTGCAGCCGGCGTTGTCGCGGGAAATCGACAAGATCGCCCAGAGCGGTGGCACGCCATTGCTGGTGTGCGCCGATGGCAAGTTGCTCGGCGCGATCCACCTGAAAGACGTGGTCAAGCCGGGCATCCGCGAGCGTTTTGCCGAGCTGCGAAAATTGGGCATTCGTACCGTGATGGTCACCGGCGACAACCCGCTGACCGCCGCCGCGATTGCCGCCGAAGCGGGCGTGGATGACGTGCTGGCTGAAGCCACCCCAGAGAAGAAACTCGCGCGTATCCGCCATGAGCAGAACGACGGCCGCCTGGTTGCGATGTGCGGCGACGGCGCCAACGACGCACCGGCGCTGGCCCAGGCCGACGTCGGCATGGCGATGAACGATGGCACACAGGCTGCGCGTGAAGCCGCCAATATGGTCGATCTCGACAGCGATCCGACCAAACTGCTGGACGTGGTACAGATCGGCAAGGAGTTGCTGGTGACCCGCGGCGCGCTGACCACCTTCTCCATCGCCAACGACGTGGCCAAGTACTTCGCGATCCTGCCGGCGCTGTTCGCCTCGATCTACCCGCAACTGGGCGTGCTCAACGTCATGCACTTGCAGAGCCCGCAGAGCGCGATCCTGTCGGCCATCGTGTTCAACGCGTTGATCATTGTAGTGCTGATTCCCCTGGCCCTGCGCGGCGTGCGGGTGCAGGCGGCGAGTGCGGCGGCGTTGTTGCGACGCAACCTGCTGATCTACGGCCTGGGTGGGCTACTGGTGCCGTTTGTGGGCATCAAGGCGATCGACATGCTGCTGACGGCGCTGCACCTGGTTTGACCCGCGGTCCTTTGTGGTGAACGTGCTTTGGTCGTTCCCAGCTCTGCGTGGGAACGATCCAATCGAGTCAATGTGAGGAGTTTGAAATGACCAACATAATCCGCCCGGCCCTGAGCCTGCTGGTGCTCATGACCCTGATCACCGGCGTGGCCTATCCGCTGGTAGTGACCGGCGTCGCGCAAGTCGCCTTCCCGGACCAGGCCAACGGCAGCCTGGTGCGCGATGCCAGTGGCAAGGTGCGCGGTTCCAGCCTGATCGCCCAGGATTTCAGCGGTGATAGCTGGTTCCATCCACGCCCCTCGGCCGGGGCGTACGCGACCGTCTCCAGCAGCGCCAGCAACCTGGGCCCGAGCAACCCCGCGCTGGCCACGCGTATCTTCGATGATGCGAATAAACAACAGGTGCCTGGCCAGGGGCCGGTACCGTTGGCCTCGCTGACGACCTCCGGCAGCGGGCTTGATCCACACTTGCCACCAGCGGCAATTGCCTATCAACTGGCGCGTGTGGCGGCAGCGCGAAATGTGCCAGTGTCGACTTTGCAGCGGTTGCTGGATGAACACATCGAAAGCCCGCTGGTGGGTCCGCCTGTCGTCAACGTACTGGCACTGAACATGGCCCTGGAAAAACTCTGAACCCCTGTGGGAGGGGGCTTGCTCCCGATAGCGGAGTTTCAGCAAACACTATTTCAGCTGAACCACCGCAATCGGGAGCAAGCCCCCTCCCACATGTGATTTGCATTGAGCCTGACTACTTTGATACCTGAAGGACACTATCCGCATGAGCGACTCCGGCCGCGCCGACGCCCTGCTAGCCGATCTGCCCCGCAACGGCCGTGGCCGGCTCAAAGTTTTCCTCGGCGCCGCGCCCGGCGTGGGCAAGACCTACGCCATGCTCCAGGCGGCCCACACCCAGCTGCGCCAGGGCGTCCCGTTGATTGCCGGGGTGGTCGAGACCCACGGCCGTGCCGAGACGGAAGCCTTGCTCAGCGGCCTGCCGCAACAACCGCTGTTGCGCAGCGAATACCGTGGCGTGATGCTCGAAGAAATGGACCTCGACGGCCTGCTCGCCGCCAAGCCCAAGCTGGTGCTGGTGGACGAACTGGCCCATAGCAATGCGCCCGGCAGCCGGCATGAAAAGCGCTGGCAGGATATTCAGGAATTGCTCGCTGCGGGCATCAATGTGTTCACTACCGTCAACGTCCAGCACTTGGAAAGTCTGAATGACCAAGTGCGTGGCATCACCGGTGTGCAGGTGCGTGAAACCCTGCCGGACTGGGTGCTGCAAGAGGCAGACGAGCTGCTGCTGATCGATCTGCCGTCCCGCGAATTGCTCGAGCGCCTGCGCGACGGCAAGGTGTATGTGCCAGAACAGGCGCGTGCGGCCATCGATGCGTTTTTCACCCAGACTAACTTGATGGCCTTGCGCGAGCTGGCCATGCAAACGGCTGCCGCTCATGTCGATGATGACCTGGCCCAAGGGTATCGCCAACTCGGGCAAGCTGCGCCAGCGGTACGTGGTCGTTTGCTGGTGGGCATAGATGGCGACGCCCAAGCCGAACGGCTGGTGCGCCACGCCAGCCGAGTCGCCCAGCGTCGGCATCTGCCCTGGAGCCTGGTGCATGTGGACAACGGTCGTGCCCGGGATGAGCAATCGCGCCTGCGCCTGCAAAACGCCCAGCAACTGGCCGAGCGGCTGGGTGGGGAAGTGGTGTTGCTGCGTGCCGGGGAGGTGGCCAAGACGCTGATCCAGCATGCCGCCGAACGCCGCGCCAGCCTGGTGCTGGTGGGGCAGTCACGTATGCGTTGGCGTCGACGGCTGTTCGGCGGCGGCCTTGCCGCGCGCTTGTTGCGCAATGCGCGAGGGTTGGAAATCAACGTGCTCGACAGCGACGACGTTCCCGCACCGCCGCGCCTGCCGGATGTGCGTGGGCTGCGCTGGTTCGACTACGCCTTGGCCGTGCTGGCAACCGTTGTCGCGGCCGGCGTGGCCTGGGGCGTGTCCAGCGTATTGCCGTTGCCGAATATTTCGCTGGTGTTTCTCGCGGCGGTCCTGCTGGTGGCGGTGCGCAGCAGTCTGGGGCCTTCGCTGGTGTGTGCGGCGTTGTCGTTCATGACCTACGACTTTCTGTTTATCCCGCCGAATTTTTCCTTTGCCATCCAGCGTGAGGAGGATGTCCTCACGCTGTTGTTTTTCCTGCTGATGGCAGCGCTCACCGGCAACCTGGCCGCACGCCAACGTCGGCAATTGCAGGCGCTGCGCGATACTCAGGAAGAAACCAGCGAACTGCTCGACCTGTCACGCAAGCTTACTGCAGCCACGGATCGCCAGGCCGTTGTCAGTGCGGCGGCTCATCACCTGCAAGGCTGGAACGACTTGGACTTATGCCTGGTCAATCGCGACGGCCAGGGCGGCTGGGTGATCGAAACCGGCGGCCCGCTGACCCTTACCGAGGCTGAACGTGCCGCTGCCGACTGGGCTTGGCAGCACGATCAACCGGCAGGCAAGGGCACCGGCACCTTGCCGTTTGGGCGTTGGTGGTGGTGGCCGTTGTCGGGCGAAGAGGGGCCCTTGGGTTTGCTCGGTGTCAGTGCCAAACCGGGCCTGGAATTGAGCGGCCAACGCCGTCGGCTGCTTACCGCCTTGAGCCAGCCGCTGGCCCAGGCGCTGGCGCGGGCACAACTGGGGCAGGAGTTGGAGTCCGCGCGTTTGCACGGCGAAACCGAACAATTGCGCAGCGCCTTGCTCGCCTCCGTATCCCACGATTTGCGCACGCCGCTGACCTCCATGCGCGGCAGTATCGACAGCCTGCTGGCGCTGGGCGAGGCAATCCCTTTGGAGGATCGTCGCGAATTACTCGAAGGCACCCGCGACGAGGCCGAGCGTCTCGACCGCTATATCCAGAACCTGCTGGACATGACCCGCCTGGGCCACGGCGCGTTGAAGCTGGCACGCGATTGGGTCTCGCCCGGCGATATCGTCGGCAGCGCGCTTGGCCGATTGCGCGCAGTGCTGGCGCCGTTGCAGGTGAGTACCGATGTACCGCCGGAGCTGCCATTGCTCTACGTGCATGCGGCATTGATCGAGCAGGCCCTGGTCAATGTAATGGAAAACGCTGCGCGCTTTTCACCGCCCCAGGGCCGTTTGCAGTTGAGCGCTGGCGTAGCGGACAACCAGTTGTTTTTCGCCGTGGCCGATGAGGGACCGGGGATTCCCGAGGATGAGCGTGCGAAGATCTTCGACATGTTCTACACCGCTGCCCGAGGTGATCGGGGAGGACAAGGCACCGGCCTCGGCTTGGCGATCTGCCAGGGCATGGTTGGCGCGCACGGTGGGCATATCAGCGTGGCGGATGGCATTGACGGGCGGGGCACCTGCATCACCCTGTTTCTGCCATTGCCGACGCAGCCTGCGCTGGAGCAAAACCTGTAGGAGCGAGCTTGCTCGCGAAGGTCGTTAACGATAATGATGGCATCCTGAATGCACGCGGAGCCTGTATGTTTTTCGCGAGCAAGCTCGCTCCTACAATGGTTGGTTTTTAATGAATTTTTATTGGACACCATGAGCCAGACCGCGACGATTCTAGTCATTGATGACGAACCGCAGATCCGCAAATTCCTGCGCATCAGCCTGGCCTCCCAGGGCTACAAGGTAGTTGAAGCTGGCACCGGCAACGAAGGCCTTGCCCAGGCGGCGTTGAGCAAACCGGATTTGCTGGTGCTTGACCTCGGCTTGCCCGATATGGACGGCCAGCAAGTGCTGCGCGAGTTTCGCGAATGGTCGACGGTGCCGGTACTGGTGCTGTCGGTACGGGCCAGCGAAGGGCAGAAGGTCGAAGCCCTTGATGGCGGCGCCAACGACTACGTGACCAAGCCCTTCGGCATCCAGGAATTCCTCGCTCGTGTGCGCGCCCTGTTGCGCCAGGCGCCGGCGGGCGAGGCCCAGGAAGCGGCGTTGAATTTCGGCCCGCTGACGATCGACCTGGCCTACCGCCGCGTCCTGCTGGACGGCGCCGAAGTGGCGTTGACCCGCAAGGAGTACGCAGTGCTGGCGCAACTGGCGCGGCACCCAGGGCGGGTGATTACCCAGCAGCAATTGCTCAAGGATATCTGGGGCCCGACTCATACCGAAGACAGCCACTACCTGCGCATTGTGGTGGGGCATTTGCGCCAGAAACTGGCGGATGATCCGACGCAGCCGCGGTTTATCGTGACGGAGGCGGGGGTGGGTTACAGGTTGTTAGAGGCCTAGATCGTTGGCGCCTGCCCTGGCGTCATCGCAGGCAAGCCAGCTCCTACCTTTGCAATGCATTCCCCTGTAGGAGCCGGGCTTGCCCGCGATGGGGCCATCAGCAACGCCGACAATCTCAAGACTGTTCACTCTCATACCGATCCAACGTATCGCTGGCAATTTCCCGCCCCAACGCGATCAATTCCGGAGCCTTGTAGAACTCGAAAAACCGGCACACCCGCTTTGGCACGTTGATCAGCACATCTGGCGGGTAGCCCGCGATTTTGTACTGTGCCAACGACGTTTGCATCACCTCGAAACTCTGGTTGATCAGGTCCAACAGTGAGGCCGGCCCCACGTTGTCGATGATGAACGAGCCCGTGGCCGACTTTGGCGCACCGGGTTTTTCCGGCGCGGCGGCGGGTTGCTGGGATTCCGGCTCGGCGGACTCCAGCCACGGGTTGATTTCGGCGGCCTGGGCCTGCAAGGCTTCCTGCTCGAGCTTCATCAACTGCTCTGCCTGTTTGCGCCGAAACGGCAGGTGCGAACCCAGTGATTTGGCCAGGCTGTTGAAGCGGCTTTTGAAGGCTGGCGGGTGTTGGATCACCGGCAAATGGTAGTGCTTCTGGTTGGTGGCGTTGAGGTTGACGGCAATGATCAGGTCGCAATGGCTCGACACCACCGGCACGATGGGCAGCGGGTTGAGCAAGCCGCCGTCCACCAGCATGCGGTTGCCCTGCATCACCGGTGTGAACAGGCTGGGGATCGCGGCGGACGCACGCATGGCCTGGTGCAGGCAGCCTTCCTGGAACCAGATTTCCTGCTGGTTGGTGAGGTCGGTGGCCACTGCGGTGTAGGGAATGCGCAGCTCTTCGATATTGATTTCGCCGACGATTTTGCGGATCTGCCCGAACACCTTTTCACCACGAATCGCGCCCAGGCGAAAGCTCACATCCACCAGGCGCAATACGTCGAGGTAATCGAGGCTTTCGATCCAGCTTCGGTACTCGTCCAGCTTGCCGGCTGCATAGATGCCGCCGACCACGGCGCCCATCGAACAGCCGGCAATACAGGCGATGTCATAGCCGCGTCGTTCGATTTCTTCGATCACCCCGATATGGGCGTAGCCCCTGGCTCCGCCGGAGCCCAGCACTAAGGCAACACGTTTCTTCATGACCAGATCCTTCGCAAAACAGGTGCCCACAATGCACCCATCCAGGGGGCTGCTTCAATCCTCGGTAAGCCTTGGCAATATTTTTCCAGAATCGCGACTAGGCTCGGGTATGCTCTGACAATAGGTATTACCGATTTCAGGCTAAGGACAGGCACTTTTCCCTGTAGGCAACGTCTACAGGCTACGACAGATTTTTGTATATTTTGAGGTGTCATCAATGAAAGCCTGGATGTGTGTGCCTGTGATCCTGTTGGCCTTGGCTGGCTGTGCCGGGAAAACCGCGTATCGCGACAGCTGCGGGTCGCAGTTGGATGCCGCCTGGAAAGAACTGGACCTGGCCAAGGCCGAAGGCTTTGCCGGCACCGTCAGTTACTCCAAGGCGTTGTCGCTGCTGACAGGAGCCAAGACCCAGCAGCAATTCGAAGCGTTCGAAGGGTGCGCCAACAAGGCCGAGAAGGCGCGCTTCTATATCCGTGAGTCACGCGCCGGGCGTTGATTTCGTCAGCTGCGCATAAGGTTTGTCATTGCAAAGGGAGGGCAGGATGTCAGCGCTGATCAACCAGTTGGTCGCTCAGGTCATTGGCCTGGAAGTAGGGATACTGAGCTGCCAGGCTCGTCTTGCCGCCGTCACCGATGATGAAGCCCTGCATGATCTGCGCACCACTGTGCGCCGCCTGCGCAGTCTATTGCGCCCTTTGCGCGGGCTGCCAGGTGTTGAGCAACTGGAATCGGCCGCCAGTGCGGTCGGCCAATTGACTACACCGCTACGTGACCGTGAGGTGCTGGCGGCGTATTTGCATCGGCAGGGTCACCATGACGCGGCTGATCGGCGTCTGCGCCTGCAACCAGATGCCTATCGGCAGGTGGCGCAGAGCCCCGAGCTGGCCCACCTGCTGCTGATCCTCGATGCGTTTCCCCGGTTCATCCGTGCCTCCCAGCATCAGAAATTGCTCAAGGGACTGCGCTCGCGTATCCAGAAACGCCTGGCCAAGCAATGGAAGACACTCGCTCATGCGCTGAAGGATCCGGAGCATGATCGCCACCGTTTGCGCTTGCTGATCAAGCGCGTGCGCTACGCTGCCGAGGCCTATCCCGAGCTGGAGAAATTGCCTGCCAATGCCCTGTCGGGTTTGAAAAAAGCCCAAGGCGCACTGGGTGACTGGCATGACTGCTGGCAGTGGCTGATCCAGGCCGAGCACCAGGCTGACCTGCAACCCTGTGTGGCGACCTGGCGTGCAACCATGGTCAAGGCCGAGGCGCGGGCGGATCGGGTGCTGGACAAGCTCAGCGCCAATTTCTTCTGAACCGGTCCGGCTTTTGGCCGGAATAGGCGCTGTACCTGACGGGGGTGGTGGTTAAGATCCCTCATCGATTTTCTTGATGTGAGGTCGCCATGCGCTTTAGTGATTTGCTCGACGCTGCCCGCAGCCAACCGCTGGATGTCACCATTCCCGCCGAATGGGCCCAAGGCCGCGCCACCTTTGGTGGTTTGGTCGTGGCGTTGCAATACGAAGCCTTGCGTGCCCAAGTACCGGCAGAACGGCCGCTGCGCTCACTGGCGATCACCTTCGTTGGCCCGGTAGCGCCGGATGTACCCGCCAGCTATCAAGTGGAAGTCTTGCGCGAAGGCAAGGCGGTCAGCCAATTGTTGGGCCGGGTGGTGCAGAACGGTGAAGTGGCGACCTTGGTCCAGGCCAGTTTTGGTGCGTCCCGCGCGTCGGAAATCGACGTTGCGAGCGAGCCGCCACCTGCGTTCAAGCATTGGGATGAATGCCAGGAACTGCCTTACATCAAAGGCGTCACGCCTGAATTCATGCGGCACCTGGCGATGCGCTGGAGCGTCGGCGGCCTGCCGTTTACCGGCACTCAATCCCGCGAAATGGGCGGTTGGGTGCGTTTGCGTGGGGATGTGAAAGAAGAGCCGCTGACCGAGGCGCATATTCTTGCGCTGGTCGATGCCTGGCCGCCCGCTCTGCTCCCGTACCTCAAGAAACCGGCGCCGGGCAGCACCTTGACCTGGACCATCGAGTTCATTCAGCCACTGCAGAACCTGACCACCCTCGACTGGTGCCAATACCACGTCAATATCGAACATGCCCGCGACGGCTATGGCCATGCCGCCGCCGCGCTCTGGAGCCCGAGCGGCGAATTGATCGCCCTCAGCCGCCAGACTGTGGTGGTCTTCGCCTGATCTTCAATGCCGGTGGCGCTGGCGCCAGGCACGCCACCAGCCACCGCTGAGCACGAAACGCGGAAACGTCACGAACTGCTCGACCACCAGGCGTTGCATCGCATCTTTGCGGTCACTGAACGGCTCACTCGCCTGGGCTTCCAGGCTATGGCCGTGACGTTGCAGGGCCAGGCCTGCCAGGGTACCGATCACGCCTACTGCCAAACTGACCAAACTCAGGCTGAACACACCGGAAACGATCAACAGAAAGCCGATGATGAACAGCGGCACGGCGATCAGGTGCAAGGCCAGGTTGGTGGGGTGCTGATGATTTTGTGGGTAATTACGCCATTGCCAGGCGGGGAGATTGGGGTGACGTTTGCCCATGGTGGTGAATCCTCTGTCCGTTGAAACAACTTGGACAGAGTGTAGGTTGGGGGTGGCGGGTCGGCGAATTAGCGTTGGCTATGGCCGCTATAGGTGTAGGGCCCAGCCAGCAGACGACGGCTGATAACTCATTCCTCCACCGATATAGCCCAGCGCTGGCAAAAGTCGCGTTGTTCTTGAATGTCACTAGTGAGATCGTTTTCCTCATAAGTGAAAATATGTACGAGCTCGCCACTTGGCTTTCCTATCGTCAGCTCGTAGGCGACCAGGCCATTCGACATATGTGAGGACATCCCGGAAGGATGGACGTTGATTTTGGATCCTTTACATAGAAATTTTATATCTTTCAAATCTGCTCTTAACAAACCGAAGCTTTCGAACAAGTCACTAGCCGTGTGAGTTTTTCGCAACCCGTTGCTCAGTACCACGCTAAGGGCTGTTTTTCCTGCCTCATATTCGACCACCGCGCGTTCATGGACACCGTTTCTGATGATAATGATTTCGCGCGATTTCATGGGTATTTCCTGTTAGGGTTCAATATCGTGTATCCCTTGAACGTACCGTCTTCGTTGACGGGTGAGGCTCCTAGAATATCTTTGGTGTCTATACGTCCGGGAATAGCAATTTCTGCCTCGTTCTTGTGTTTGGAGCGAGCGCCCAGCTCTCTATTTACGTCCCGTCCGGGTATTCTTTTAAGTGTATATAAGAAGCCTTCTTCAAATCCAAAACTTGACGCGAATACCAGCGCTTGCTTCATTGAGGTTGACGTAGGGATGAAGTTGCTGGGAGGACTGGCATTATTCAAAACGTGTAGGAAAAGATCTGTACTTGACCCTCTACTTTCGAATCCTTTGTCAAATATTTCCTCGGGCTCTCTTGATTCTCCTCGATAAAGATAGCTCCGCTTTCCGCGAGGGGTTGGAACAGACGGTGACCGCTCGTTAACGTTGGCTTGTTCGTTAGGTGACTCAGTTTTTGACTGTGGTTTACACCCATTTTCGCCTGGGCAAGTGTTCAAGCCTAGCGGATCGATCCAGCCCGTAGGATTGGGTACGTACTGGTACGCATTGAGCCCACCCGCCTGCTTCACCGGATCAGGCGTCAGGTAACGACCAATATCCGGATTGTAGTAGCGATGGCGGTTGTAGTGCAGGCCGCTTTCCTGATCGAAGTATTGGCCTTGGAAACGTAGCGGGTTGTCGATTTTGCCGACGTCGAGGTGGCTGATTTCGCCGTAGGCGCGGTAGTGGGCGGACCAGACGATGTCGCCTTCAGGCGTGGTGAGTTCCTGCGGTGTGCCGAGGTGGTCGAGTTGGTAGTGGTAGGGCTTGGTTTCTTGTGGGCCGAAGCCTGCCAGCAGTGCCAATGGGCGGAAGCTGTCCGGCTCATAGATGTAGCTGCGATGACGTTCCGCATGGTGTTCGGCGATCAGCTTGTCGCCTTGCCAGAAGAACTCCGTGGTTTTCCCATCGACGGTTTTGCTGATACGCCGACCGAATGGGTCATAGCGATAAGTGGCGCATTGGCCGTTGGGCTTGGTTAGACCAATCAGCCTGTGCTGGCAGTCATATCGATACTCGGTAACGAGTAAGTGACCTTTGCCTCGCCGCTCGCGGATTAGGTTGCCGAAGGCATCGTAGTCGTAATGGTGATCGCCTTGGATCACGAGCCGATTACCCGCAACGATGTCCGGCCCCGGCCTGTCTTGCATGAGCAGATTGCCGGCAGGGTTGTGGCCGAAACGCTCCTGTGCGTCTTGCGAATGATCGGCGCGGGTCAGGCGGTGGAGCGGGTCGTAGCGGTAAAGGTGTTCGCCTTTGCGGGTGTCGTGCAGGCGGGTGAGGTTGCCGGTTTTGTCGTAGTCGTAGTGGCGTTGGTAGAGGTGGTCTTGTTGCTGGGTGACGGCGTGGGCGTGCAGGCGATTTTGGTCGTCGTAGTGGTAGTGGCTGAGCAGTTGGCCTTGTTGGCGCTGGTGTTCGCGGCCGGCTTTGAACAGGTGCGAGGTGAGCAGCGCACCGTTCAGCTCGACGGTGGTGAGGTGGCCGCCTTTGTCGTGGTTGAAGGTGAGGCGGTTGTTGTCGGGCAGGCGTAAATGTTGAAGCTGGCCGCAGGCGTCGTAGCCATAGCGCAGGGTGCCCCAACCCTGATGTTCGGCGGTGAGGCGGTTTTGTTTGTCGTATTCGTAGGCCAGAAACCAGTGGCCGTCGTCGACGCTAAGGAGGTTGCCTTGGCGGTCGTAGGCATAGTCGACAGTGCTGCCATCGGGCAGGGTTTTTCGTACGAGGCGACCGGCATGGTCGCGCTGGTATTGGGTGACTAGCTGACGGCCGTCGTCGCCGTGTTCCGTTTTCTCCAGCAGGTTGCCGTTGAGGTCGTAGGCGTAGGCGGTACGTTGGCCGTCAAAACCGGTTTCCTGTTGGATCAGGCCGTTGGGGTGGTAGTCGAGCTGGTAGGTTTCGCCGACCTCGTTTTCGATGGCGGTTAGCAGTAAGCGAGCGTTGTCGTAGCGGTACTTGACCTGGGTGCCATCGGCGTTGATGCGGCGGCTGATCAGGTGCAGGCCGTCGGCGTATTCGTAGCGGGTGACGTGGCCGAGTTCGTCGCGCTCGGCGATGATTTTTCCGTAGGGGTTGTAGCTGAATTCCCGTGTGGCACCGTCCGGCAGTACCAAGCGAGTTAACCGACCCACACCGTCCCATTGATACTGAGTCAGCGCGCCGTGTTCATCCTCTCGCGCAATCTGCCGGCCCAGGTCGTCATAGCGATAGCGCTTGATCCCGCCATTGGGCAGCTGTTCTTCAACGAGTTGCCCGCGCTCATTCCACACCAACCGATGGCAGCTGTTATCGGGGAACCAAACGCCGGTCAGTTGCCCCTGTTTGTCGTAGCTGTAGTCGGTCGCATTTCCATCCTGATCGATCTGGCGAGTGACATCGCCCTGGTCATTACGCTCGTATGTCCAGACCGCCTCACCCCGGCGCACCACGCGTACGAAGCCGTTGTCATGTTCGTAGGACGTCGGCTCGTCATCCCCCGGAAACACCGCCACCAGGCGTCCGGCGTCGTCGTACTGATACGCCGTCACCGCGCCCAGCGGGTCTTGATCGACGGTCAGGCGGCCCTTGTCATCGTAGGATTTGAAGTGCCGGGCGCCGTCCGGGTCGATGCGCTGTACCAGTCGCGCTCGATCGTCATGAACATAAACCTCTTGGCTGCCATCGGCGTTGTGCACGGTGACGCTGCCGTCTTCACCCCAGGCATACCGCGTGTCCATCTGCGAAAAGCTGGCCCAGTGCCGGACGCAGCGTGCGGCCTTGCCAGTGCGTTCCCATTCCCAGAAAAAGCTCGCGCCACCGGCCAGTTGCCGCTCGAGAATGACGTGCTGTTCGTCGTACCGATAACGCTCACATTCACCGATAGCGTTGGTCGCCGACACCAGCCGTCCACTGTCGTCATAGACGTAGGAAACGACGTTCTGCTCGGTCACCCAAACAAAGGGTTCATAGCCCTTGGCGCGATGAACCTGGTAGTCCACCGCCACAATGCGATCCAGCTCATAGCGCAAAAACAAAGAGCGGCCGACACCGTTATCCAGCCGCTCAATCCGCCCCAACCGATCCCGGAAAATGCGCAACCGGTTGTCATACACATCGCTGATCGCCGTCAGCGCACCGTCGCAAAAGTGGTAGAACCGCGAGCCCTGGGCCAGCACCAGTTCATCCGGCAACGACCCCAGGTAAATCGCCGCTTCCGCCAGGCTGTTGGTAATCGCTGGCCGAGCCACCGTCGGCAAGGGCAGGGTGGTCGAGCGGTTTTCATGATCGGTCCACACCACCGAATCGCCCGACACCACCAGCCGCTGCGCCAGCGCATGGCTCCAGCCAAACCCCAACCCGCAATCCACTTCCACCGCACTGGTGCGATACAAGCGCGTCCACTCGAACGGCAAAATTCCATCCAGCGCGCCATCGGTGAGGGTCAGCAATTCCTCCCCGGTGACCATCGACACCGGGCAGCCGTGGGTGACGGTCTTGTCCGAAGAGACAGCAGCATCCCCGGCCGGATTTTTAGCGGAAGCAGGCACATCATCCACCGCCTCCTGGCGAACCAACGCCGTGCGCTGCGTCTTGCTGCGCACCGCCGGCACCGGGTTTGAAACCAACGTCTCGCCCACTTTCAATGGCCCAACGGGCACCGCCTTGACCGGCACCGCCGCACTGCTCAGCAACACCGGCTTGGCGGCCTCAACATGGGTTTCCAGCCCCGGCCCTACAACCTGCTTGGCCAGTAACTCCAACAACGCCCGCGCCCGCCCGGATTTGACGTGACTGAGTACCTGGGCCCCCAGCCGAAGCTGGAGCCCAATCCCCCGCGTCGCCCAGATCAGCAATAGATTGATCAGGATTTCGCCGGTTATCTCACCCACCAGCTCGTACATCTCGGGCGGCGGCAGCAGGCGTAACCAGGCCACTACCGCCGATAAATAAATGAACAACAGCGGCTCATCACTGAGCACCAGCAACCCCTGGGCAAGCGTGTCTTTACCCAGTTTGAGCAACTGATCCAGCTCGGCTTGGGAGAGGTACTTCAGCAACTGCTCGCTGTTGGATTTGAGGTTCGCCAGCAGGTCGACCAGCTCGGTAAGGTTGTCCCACAGGTTGTAGAAGGCCTTGCCGATCCCGCTCGCAAAGGCCATCCCTTGCTTCGCGCTGCGTTTGAAGGCCGGCGCCTTTGCAAAGTCGGCCCACTGAGGTTCGAAGTGCTCGCGCCATTGCTGGCGCAGGTCAGTTTCCAGCCCGGCGATCACCGACTGGTAGGACGCATACAGCGCCTTGACGTGATCTCTGGAAACGTTGGGGTAGAACGTGATCTGGTACTGCTGATTGCGGGTGCACTCGGGCACTTCGAGAATGCCGCTGGGGCCGATGGTTCGCTGCAGCGGCGCGCCAATGGGCGTGCCGTCCGGTGCGATGGCTTGCAGCGTGACCGGCGTGTTGCCGATCGGCACGAACCGCGTGCTCTCGAACAGATGCACCAGGGTCAGCCCACCCTGGGCCTTGCACTGGGCGACGGTGCGACTGGGCGTGCCGGAAGAGATCGGCGCAACCAGTGCGACGTCGTCACCGACCTTGAACACCTGCTCCACTTCCAGTGCCGAGCCACTTAAAAAGCTGTCGGCCCACGTATCGAAAGTGTTCAGGCAGTTGCGGAAATCACGAAGAACCTTTTCAGCGTCCAGCGCTTCGGGATCCATCGGGGCCAGTACAAAGCTGGCAATCACCGGAATCAAAAGACGCCCCGGACAACCTGGGCGCTAACGAAAAAAACCATCTGCAATCCCTCGCACTGTTTGATCAGGCGAGGGACTTTGCAGCGGTTCGTAGGTAAAAGAAGTCGGCGTTATTCGCAGGGATGACGAGGAAGTTTCGTCTTAAGCTTAGGTAAGCTGCGGCTTGGTCGTAGGAATCAGATTACGGGCTAAACGGTCCTACAGCTTCAACTGCCCAATCGCCTTGCTCAATTCTCCCGCCAACGTCGCCAGCTCATGGCTGGTCGTTGCGGAAGCCACTGTTTGCTGCACGGTGTTTTCGGTTACATCACGAATGCTCACCACTGCACGGTTCATCTCTTCGGCGACATGGCTCTGCTGTTCGGCGGCCACGGCAATCTGGGTGTTGCTCTCGCGCATCTGCGCCACGGCGCCGGTAATTTCGCCGAGCGCGGCACCGGCTTCCTGGGCCTGTTGCACGCAGTCATCGGCCTTGAACGAGCTTTCCTGCATGAAGTCCACCGCGTCGCGGGTGCCGGCTTGCAGTGCCGAGACCATGCGCGTGATTTCATCGGTGGAGCTTTGTACGCGCTTGGCCAGGTTGCGCACTTCGTCGGCCACCACCGCAAAGCCACGGCCCATTTCTCCGGCGCGGGCGGCTTCGATGGCGGCGTTGAGGGCGAGCAGGTTGGTCTGTTCGGCGATGCTGTGGATCACCCCGACCACACCGTTGATTTTCTGGCTGTCTTCGGCGAGTTTCTGGATCATTTCAGCGGTCTGTTGCACGCCGGTGGACAGCCCGGCAATCGAACGCTGCACGCGGATGACCACTGCCTGGCCACTGCCGGCGAGGGTGTCGGCGGTTTGCGAAAGGTCGCGGGTAGCCCCGGCGTGCTGGGCAATATGGTGAACGGTGGCGGTCATTTCGTTGATCGCCGTGGCGGCCTGGTCGGTCTCGCTTTGCTGGCCGAGCATGCCGTGCTGCACCTCGTTCATGCTGCTGGCCAGCCGCGCGGCGCCTTCGTCCAATTGCCTGGCGGTACGGGCCACGGTGTTGACCACCCGCTGGTAGCCGGCTTGCATGGCGTTGAAAGCGCTGGCCATCTGCCCGACCTCATCCTTGCAGGCCAGCGGCACGCGGGCAGACAAGTCGCCGGTTTTCTCCACATGCAGCATCACGTCCTTGAGGGTGTTGAGCTGACTGAGCAGAAAGCGGATCAGCAGTTGTGAGGCGCCTAGCATCGCTAGCATGAGGATCGCCACCGCCACCGCATAGTTGACGAAGCGCTCGCCGAACACCTGGCGCAGGCTTGGCGCGTAGGCGAGTACGGCGACCTGTTGGCCGTCGGCACGGCGGACGACCTCGGCGCCCACCAGCGGATCGATGCCGAACCATGGCAGGTGGCTGAGTTCGACCCAGCCGTTGGCGCCTTGCAAGGCTGACAAATCCTGGCCCGCCCGTTGTGGGACCTGGCCTCGGCTGAAGGTCAGCCAGTTCTCACCGCCGGGCAGGGCCTTGTCCGTCGGCCAGGCGCTAAGCAACTGCGCCTGGGCCTGGGCCGAAAGCTGGGACCCATGGCTGCGCGCCTGTTGTTCGAGCTGCACGGCATACAACACCAGCAGCAGGGTGGTGATAAACGCCACCGCATTGACGGCCCAGAATTTGTATTTCAACGAGATATTGCTAAGCCAGGCACCCATGGAAGGTTTTCTCTGATAGCGGAAACAGCATTGGCAAGGTGCCATTATTGTGCCGCTACTCAGGAAAGCCTTTTTGACATGGGTCAATGCGCCGCATCACCCCACGGCCGGTAAGCCAAAAAAAGCGCGGGCGCAGGCGGTGCTGTGCATCGCCAGGTCTTCCATCGTTTCATGGCGATGCAGGGCCACCTCACGCAACACTTCGGTGAGAAAGGCGGGTTCATTGCGGCCGTTTTTTGGCTTGGGGCGCAGCGTGCGTGGCAGCAGGTAGGGCGCGTCGCTTTCCAGCATCAGACGGCCTCGGGGAATTTCCCTGACCAAGGGGTGTAGATGCGTCCCACGGCGCTCGTCGCAGATCCAGCCGGTGATGCCAATGTGCAGGTCAAGGTCGAGGTAGCTGAACAGCGCCGCTTGTTCGCCCGTGAAGCAGTGCACCACGGCGGCGGACAGATGATCGCGATAGTCTTTGAGGATCTCCAGCAGGCGCTGGTTGGCGTCGCGCTCGTGAAGAAATACGGGAAGTTTGAGTTCGACGGCCAGGGCCAGGTGCTGCTCGAGGACTTTTTCCTGCTGTGGGCGCGGCGAAAAATCACGGTTGAAATCCAGCCCGCACTCGCCAACGGCGCGCACGCGCGGTTCGTTGAGCAAGCCGCGCAAACGTTGGGCGCTGTCGCTGTTCCAGTCGCTGGCGGAGTGGGGGTGAATGCCGGCGGTGCTGAACAGCCGCTGTGCGCTTTCATCGTGTTTCACGCACAGCTCCAGGGCCCGCTCGCTGCCTTCGACACTGGTGCCGGTGAGCACCAATTGTTGCACGCCGGCAGCGTAGGCACGCTCGAGGACGGCCGAGTGCCTCTCGTCGAAACTGGGGTTGGTCAGGTTGACGCCGATATCAATGAGTTGCATGGTGCTATCTCCGCCTGCGGCCGGAAAGCATATCAGAGCTGTAGATTTATAAGAAAAACGAAGAACTACAACGCGTTATAGCTGTCTTTGAACGTCGCACGCGACATTGTGCCGGGCCCATTGCCTTTCACTGTGTCGCCGTTGCGCGCCTTGCCAGCGCATAAAGCGCTCTGTTTCTGACGCCCAGCACCTCGTTTTTCACGAAGGTGATGGCCAGTATTCTTTCCGGAGAGCGGATGATCCGACCCTCGGCGTTGCTTATAATGTGCGCGACCTTGCTGCTGCCCATGGCAGCGGTCGCGCGTCTTGACGGGCCGCTGGAAGTGACAAAGCCCGGCAAGGTGCGTGACCTGGCAGATATCCGCTCCAGCCGCACCCTGCGGGTATTGGTCAACCAGAGCCGCAACAGCTCCGGTGAAGTGCAGGGCCAGGCCATCGGTGTCGAATACCATCGCCTGCGCGCTTTCGAGCAATACCTCAATGGCCGTGCCCGTGATGGCCAGGAGATCAATCTCAAGATCATTCCCAAGGCCAAGGAGCAGTTGCTCGGCGCGCTGGCCCGTGGCGAAGGCGATCTGGTTGCCCCTGGCGAATTGCTGGATGTGAAGGCCGCGCACAAGATCAGCACCAGCGACCCTATCGCCAGCGATGTGCCGTTGTGGCTGGTTGGCGTCAAGGGCGAGCGTCGGTTTACCAAGTTGGAGCAGTTGTCGGGCCGTACGCTGACGTTGACCACCGGCAGTGCGGCTGCAGATGCGATCAGCCAGGTCAATCAGAAGCTGGCCCTGCACAAGCAACCGCCGATCAAGGTGGAATGGGTCGACCCGAGCCTGGCGGTGGAGGACGTGCTGGAAATGGTGCAGGCCGGGATCTTTCACCTGACCATTGTCGAAAAACCGATTGCCGAGCGCTGGTCGAAAATCCTGCCCAAGTTGCGCTTTGACAAGCAGGTGACCATCAGCGAGCCAGGCGACGAGTACTGGTTCGTGCGTCAGGATGCCTCGATGTTGCGGGCCAGCATCGATCGTTTCCTCAAGACCTACCGAACCCCTTCCGATCAGGATGTGGCGTTCCAGCGTATCTATCGACGTCTCTATCAAGTGCGTAACCCGTTGGCCCGGGCCGACCGCCAACGCCTGGAAAAACTGCGCCCGGTCCTGCAAAAGCATGCGCGCGAGCAGGGCATGGACTGGCTGAACCTGGCTGCGCTGGCATTCAAGGAGTCTGCACTGGACCCTGGCGCACGTAATAGCGGTGGTCCTACCGGTTTGATGCAGATTACGCCTTCAGCGGCGCAGCGGGTGGGCGTCAATAACATCGAGAATGTGGACAGTAATGTGCAGGCGGGCGCGCGCTACCTGGCGATGATCCGTCGCAAGTTTTTCGCTAGCCCCAAGCTTAATGAGCGTGAACGCATGGCCTTTGTGCTGGCTGCCTACAACATGGGGCCTGAACGGGTGCAGGGCATGCGCACCGAAGCCAGGCGTCGTGGGCTCAACCCCAATCAGTGGTTCTTCCAGGTTGAACGCATTGCCATGGAGCAGGTAGGGATGGGCGGCGTCAGCTATGTTAATAGTGTTAACAAGTACTACCTGGCGTTTGACCGGGAGCGAGAGTCCCTGGAGCCGCCAGCGCCGAAAATAGCATCGCGCAAATAATCGATTTTATCGATATTGATAAAGCAATTTTTTGGCTTTTATCATTGTTTAAACTGATTAATATAGCGGCCAACCAACCCCTACCTGAAAAAGGATTTACCCCATGAGCCCATTGATTACCCGCGTCCTGTCCACCCGCGCCGGTTATGGCCTGACTGTTCTGCGCATCTTTGTAGGCGTTATCTTCGCTGCCCACGGCTCGCAAAAACTCTTCGGCTGGTTTGGTGGCGGCGGCCTGGCGGGCACCGCACAATGGATGGAAAGTATCGGTCTGGCGCCGGGCACGCTGATGGCTGTGTTGTCAGGCGGCACTGAGTTCTTTGCTGGCCTGGCGCTAATCATCGGTCTGCTCGCACGCCCTGCGGCATTGGGCCTGACCTTCCTGACACTGGTGGCGATTTTTTCGGTGCACATTCATAACGGGCTGTTCATGGCCAACAATGGTTATGAATTCGCACTAGCTCTGCTAGGCGGCTCGCTGGCAGTGCTGTTCGAAGGCGCCGGCAAACTGTCGGCCGACCGCGCCATCGCCAACTGACTGTTCCACACAGTAAAGAGGCCCGCCCTGTGCGGGCCTTTTCGTTGCTCGGGATTCTTGACACTGCCCCGCCAGCTTCTCTAGGATGCTGCTCATGCGCCGATTTAAACAGCTAATTGCGGGGCGCCACTGGGCTCGATGCAGTCCGACAGAACCATGCACTCATCAGTAGGCACGGCTCGAAATACCGCTAAAGCGCTGGTTCGGTGTTGCCTCTCACCTGCCCGCAGACTTTTGAGGCAGAGACACGACACGATGAATGCACTACGCCCCCTGATACGCCTGGCCCCGATCACTGCGGACCTGACTCAACGCAACCCGAAAATTCTCCTGGGCGGCAAGCACCAGCCGACGCTACTGCGTTACCTGGACGGCTGGCCACGCCGCACCGGACGGCCTTCGGCGTTCCTGATCCAGTTCGTGGAGGACGGTGACTCCCTGGCCCGTTTCGCCAGTAACAGCTTTGACCTCGCGGTCATCCAGGCGCCCAGTTCGGGCAATGCCGAAGAGGTAATCCGCCAGCTGACGCGTATCGCCCGGCAAGGGCTGATTGCCCGTCGCTGATCCCAACACGATATGTCAGCTAAACGCCACGGGTGGCCACCGGCGTCGACACAGGCAACGATAACGTACCCAGGCTATCAGGCACAAAACCAGCGGTACCGTCGCGGTCATCAGCAGTTTTACGTTGCGTTTGAAGCGGTGCAGTGGCGCATACGCCTGAGTCTTGAGGGCGTGGAGTTCGATGGGCAGGCGCAGGCGTTCTTTGTTGAGCGCTTGCAACTGGGTATTGGTGTCCACGGCCTGAACGCCCAAGCGTATGGCCGGTGGATTCAACCGCTGCCACGCTTGCTCGGTACGCTCAAGACGACGTTCCAGTTCTGCTGCCTTTTCCTGATAGGCCTGTGCGGCAGCTTGGCGCATGGGCTCGAGGGTACTGAGTGAACGCGGCCCAATGCGCGGGCGAATATTGGCGAGTTCTGCGGGAGCCGCCAGATTATCCAGTGTGTTCAACACGAACTGCACGTTGCTATTGGCTGTTGTCTGGCTGACCGCGTCGGCGAGCAAATCGGTATCGGCAACCACGACTACCTCGATATGGGCGGCCTTTTGCAGGCCTGGCGGCTGTCCTGCGAGACCGTCAGGAAATGCCGAATAGGCCGGCCCCTCAAGACGAGCGGCAATCACATGGCGCTGACCTGAAGTGGAGGCTTGCTCAATGAGCGAGTCGAACTCCGTCATTGAAGCGAAACGCCCGGCATCCATCATCGCGGACTGCCAAGAGCTTTGCAGCAGCGGGGTGAAGGTCGTCCGGCTTTTTCGGGTGCGCAAAAGGGCGCCACTGCTTGATACGCTCAGGCTGTTGAGTTTCCAGGTGCTGATGTCATGCGCGGTCATTGCCTGTCGCGGCAGTTTCAACCTGGCTGGATGCAGTACGGTGGGCATGTCTGGGCCGAGCGAGGCCGAGGAGGCGTAAAGACTGTCAACCAGTAGCTGGTTCGCGGGCATCCGTACGCCCCATGTGGTCAACAGGCCCTCCAGCCTGGAATCCACCGATACGGTTTCAGTACCCATCTCGCTCACCGGGTCGATGAAGACCATCAGTTTGCCGCCCCTCAAGACAAACTGCTCGATGGCGTAAAGCGTTTGTTCGGCTAGCGCCCTTGGCTGCACGACCATCAAGCTGTCGATCGACGCAGGCACCTGAGTGATCTTAGGTGCCAATTCCATCAGGTTGAAATGCCCGCGCATCTGCTCCACGAGGTGTCCGGCGGATTGATTCAACGGTAATCCGGATAGGAGCCCGACGTTGGAACGTTGAGGGTGCATCAATTTATGGATCAGGTGGCTGATTTGATACTCGAGCAACGGTTCGTCGTCGGGGTTGAACACTTCGATACGTTGTGTGCTCTGGCCGCCACGCGTGCCTATGAGGCCAAGATATCCTTGTGTGTCATCCAGGCCGAATAAGCTCGCTTTGTAGGCATCTTCTGAAAATGGAATGGGATCAATAACATGCAAATTGATCATGCCGTCGGCCGCGGCTTCGAATTCCTGGAGTACGTCCTCTATGCGTTGTCCGAGGCGTTTCACGATTCGGCTTCTCTTCGGTGCGCTGAGCGAGTTGAAATAATACAAGTCCAGTGGGCCTTCGAGCGTCGCGAGCAGTTGCCGCGTCGATGGCGATAAGGTATGGATTTTCTGTTGTGAAACATCCCAGCGGGTATTGGGTAGTTTGTTTATCCAGACCAGATTGGTTGCCAGAAACAGTAATGATATAACGATCAACGTCATACCCATACGAAGAGCGGATCGCATCAGCGACTTTCCTTCTCAGCTGTTTTTATAGTTGAGTGTCACAATGGTTGCGCAGAGAAAAGCGAAGATCATGCTGACAAAGTATAAACCGTCATGAAGTGTTATCTTGCCGTTGTCCATTGAGCTGAAACGAGAAATCGGGTCAAGTTTCATCACGCTGTCAACTATCCAGATCGGTGCCTGATGTTCAAGTGCATCCAGCACTGAAGAAAGCCCGCTGATGGTCAGCAGCAAACCCATCGTCAGTAGGAAAATAACAATTCGCTGGTGCGTAAGTGCACAGATAAAACAACCTACAGATAGATAACTTCCCGCCAGTAGCCAACTTGCCAGAAATTGCGATGCGATTACCCCATCGTCGGGTGTTCCGAGATAATGGGCGGCAATCACCATCGGAAAATTCAGCAGCAGGGCGACACTGCATACTGCCCAGGCAGCCAGGAATTTTCCTATTACTCGTTCGGCTGCTGTGACGGGCAGGGTTTTCATCATGTTGGAGAAGCCGGTGCTGTGTTCATCAGCCCATAATTGCATTGATAAGCTGGGTATCAGCAGCAGATAGAGCCAGGGGTGCAGCTCGAAAAAAGCCTGCAGGTCGCTGCTGTCTCGCTCCATCCAGCGGTGGGTGTGCAATCCCAGCGCCGCGCCGAGCACCAGGAAGAACGCCACGCTCAGGTAGGTGGTGGGGGAGCAGGCATAGCTGGCGAGTTGGCGTTTGAAAATGAGGGGCAGCAGTATCAAGGGAATACCTCGTGGCTCAGATGGTGAACGACATCGTTCAGGCGACCTGGCTCAAGATGCAGTGACGTTATGTTCCAGCCGCGATGGGTGATGAGGGCGTTGATGGCGGGGAAGATGGCGTGCCCGGGCATGGCCAGAACCGTCACTTTGCCTGGGTTCTGACGGTCTTCTTCGATGCCGGCAACCCCAGGTAACACGGCCAGTGCGAGTAGATCCGGAGGCGGATCCGCGGCGAGCGTCACCGCTTGGAAGTGCCTGGAGCTGCGCTGCAAATCAGTCAGCGAAGAATCGGCAACCAGTCGTCCGCGTGCGATTACCAGGGCGCGGGTGCAGATGTCGGCCATCGCGTCGTAATGGCGGGAGGCAATGATGACGCTCATTTCCTCGCTGAGTGACTGGACAAGCGCCCTGAATTTGAGCCGTTGCTCACCGTTCAAACCTTCCGTGGGCTCGTCCAGCAGGAGCACACCGGGAGAATGCACAATGGCTTGCGCAATCGCGACTCTACGTTTCAAGCCAGGACTGAGCACATCGATGGGGCAGTGGAATACGGGGAGCAGCTCAAGTCGCGTGGCGACCCGGTCCACCTGCCTGCGTTTTTCTGCGCCGCTGAACCCTCGAGCAGCGGCAACAAAATGGAGGATGCTTTTGACCGACAGCGTGTGGTGGGTGATGCCCTCCTGGAGCTGGTAGCCAACAGCTTGCCTGGCAGGCACTGAATGGGTCTGGGTATTGAAACCCTGAATATTGACGTGCCCACTAGTGGGTTTGGTCATGCCGGAAATCAAATTCAGCAACGCTGTTTTACCGGCGCCATGTTCTCCAAGTACACCCACGCATTCCTGGCGTTGGGTATAGAACGAAACGTCGTTGATCACGCTTTTTTTGCCCAGGTGCTTTGTCAGGTTGCTGACTTCGATCATAGGGATTACCGAATCAATTGGGCGGTGCTTGAAGAAGGGGTGGTTTGTGTATAGCGGTGCGTTAAAAAGATTACGTTCAATACCCGTCCTTGGGAACGCTGGGTGCGCTTAATAAGTAAAGTCCTACATTTGAATTGATTACGCACTGAAACAATTGTTTTGTTCTGAGTACCTGATAATGGTCGGATATTTGTCCGATATTTATATAAGGTTTTCTTTTTGCAATGAGGCCTGATTGCCATGATGCTTCTACGTACCCTTGTTCTTGAGCGCAGCGGCGAGGATGCTCCCGTCAACGGTGCATTGCTGTGTGGATTCGCTGTCGAGCAGACGGCCTCCAACTTCCTGGTGTATAGCCTTGATGAAGAAGCCGAGCCCGGCCACTCCAGGGTGTATGTCGCGGCCCTACGCAAAAAGCTCGAGCGGTATTTCCTGGGCGGGGTTGAGTCCAAAGATGACTTGCAAGTAGCGATGCAAGTTTTCAAGCAAATCCTGATGATGGCGGCAGCACCGGGCAATAAGGAAAGTGCCGTTACAGGCTCTCAGGTTCCGTTTCACTTCATCGATCTGAAAGGTTGCAGGTTGCCGCCTGCCAGGCCCGAGGACCATCACTCGGTAATCGTCAAGAAAGCATTGGTGATGAAAGTGATTACTTTGGGCATGTCCGCCCCCGCTGCGCCTGCGATAGAGAGCAGCGCAGTCATCGTGCCGTCCATTCGCTTTTCATCGCAGATGGTTGCACCGCCCCGAGGCAAGAGCCAGCCAAAGTCCGTCGCGCCGCCTATGGAGGAAGGCTCTGTTGAAGAGCAGCCGCATGCGCTGGTCAGGGTACCGGAGATAACACAGGTGCCAGCCGAACCTCTAACGCCGTCTATTCAGTCAGAACCTGTCGAAGCCCAGTCGGTCTCCTCCTCTGCGAGGGAGCATACCTCCATGCTTGAGATAGACAGTACGCTGAGCAATCTCGCAAGGGTTGCCCAGGAACTGACGCAAAAAAAACAGGCAGTCATCGAGCGTGAGGAGATGCTCGAACAGTGGCAGGCTCGACTGCAACAACAGCAGACTCAGCAGGATGAAAAAAGCCGAGCGTTGGATCAGCGCCATACGCGGTTGCAGGAGCAGGAGCTTGAGGTGAGCCAGAAGACTGAAAAAATGGTGTTGATGATGTCGCAGCTATCGCTGATGCGAAAGCGCCTGCAAGGCACGCTCGTTGAACTGGACCAGGTCCTCGATGGGCAAGGCTGAGGCGATGAGTTTGCCGGCCTGGATACTTTGTGCCATTGATTTATCATCGATCCCCGCCGGCCGACGCCAGGGTATGATGCCGTGGTCTGTCGACACTACTGGACATTGCCTGGGGATATGCGCGTTTGAGTACCAAGCTGATTACCAAAGAAGGCCATGAGGCGCTGAAAAAGGAGCTGGACTACCTTTGGCGCGAGAAGCGCCCGGACACCACGCGCAAGGTGACATGGGCCGCTTCCCTGGGGGATCGCAGCGAAAACGCGGATTACCAGTACAACAAGAAGCTGTTGCGTGAGATCGATCGGCGGGTGCGCTACCTGCGCAAACGCCTCGAAGACATGCGTGTGGTGGAGTACATGCCCGAGCAGGAGGGCAAGGTGTTTTTTGGTGCGTGGGTCGACGTCGAAAACGAGCAGGGTGAAGCCAAGCGTTTTCGCATTGTGGGTTATGACGAGATCTACGACCGGATGGATTACATCTCCATCGACTCTCCCATGGCTCGTGCGTTGCTGCGCAAGGAGGTCGACGATGAGGCCATCGTACAGACCCCTGGCGGTGAGGTGTGCTGGTGGATCACCCGCATTGAATATGAGAAATAGCAACGGATGGCCCTCACTCTGGTTGGAATAGGGGCCATCCGTTTTTTTCAGCCCTCGCGCAATACCGTGAGTGGGCTGGCGTTCAGCGCACGGCGTGTACCGAACACCCCGGCGCCACCGATCAGCAGCGCACCGATCAGCGGCAGCAGCAATAGCCAGGGGTGAGGGTGCCAGCTCAGATCAAAGGCGTAGCGGTACAGCACCCAGGTCACCAGCTCCGTGCCCAGTGCCGCCAGCAAACCACTGACCGCCCCCAGCAGGCCGAACTCGATGCGCCGTGCCTTGACCAGCAGCCTGCGCTCGGCACCCAGCGCACGTAGCAGCGCACCTTGGCGAATCCGCTCATCCAGGGTGGCCTGCAGGCCGGAGAACAGCACGGCCATGCCTGCGGCGAGCACGAACAGCAGTACATATTCCACCGCGAGGGTTACCTGGGCGAGGATGCTGCGCAACTGTTCCAGTAAGGCCTCGACCTGCAGGATGGTGACGGCGGGGAAGGCGCGGGACAGGTCGACGATCTGCTGGTCATGCCCAGGCGCCAGGTAGAAGCTGGTCAGGTAGGTGGTCGGCAGATCTTTCAAGGTGCCGGGTTGGAAGATCATGAAGAAGTTGGGCTGGAAGTTGTCCCAGTTGATCGTCCGCAGGCTGGTGACCCGTGCCTCGCGATTCTCGCCGCCGATGGTGAATACCAGATGGTCGTTGAGCTTGAGCTTCAGGCTTTCAGCCACCTTGGCTTCCACCGATACCCCGGGGATGTCATCGCCCGGTTGCGCCGTCCACCAGGTGCCTGCCGTCAGTACGTTGCCTTGGGGCAAGTCGGCGGCCCAGGTCAGGCTCAAGTCCCGTTGCACGGCGCGGTCACCGCTGGAATCCTTGCTGACAATCTCTTGTACGGGTTCGCCGTTGATGCTGATCAGTCGGCCGGGTACGACGGGATAGAGCGGAGCAGATTGCGCCTGAACCTCCAGCAGGCGGGCGCCAAACGCGTCTTTGTCGGCCGGCAGGATATTGAGCGCGAAGTAGTTGGGCGCATCCTTGGGCAACTGGTTCTGCCAAGTGTCGAGCAACTCGCCACGCAGCAGGGCGATCAAGCCCATGGACAACAGGATCAAGCCAAACGCCAGGGACTGGCCGGCGGCTGCCAGTGGATGTCGCAGCAATTGGCCCAGGCCCAATCGCCAAGGCAAGGAGGCGCGCGCGAGTAACCGGCGCAGGCTTTGCAATAATAACAGCAGCAGCCCGCCGAGGATCAGTGCCGCCACCACGCCGCCGCCCAGCAATGCGAAGGTCAGCACCAGGTCGAGGCTCAGGCGCCACATGATCAGGCCCAGGGCGAAGAGCGCCGCGCCATAGACCATCCAGGTGCTCGAAGGGATAGGCAGCAGGTCGCGGCGCAGTACCCGCAGCGGCGGCACCCGGCCGAGCGCGGCCAGGGGCGGCAGGGCGAAGCCGGCGAGGGCAACGAGGCCGGTGCCGATACCGGCAACGGCCGGTAGCAGCCCGCCGGGTGGCACGTCCGCAGGCAACAGATCGTGCAGAAAGTAGAACAGACCAAATTGCGCGAGCCAACCGAGGAGGGCGCCGGCCAGGCTCGCCAACAAGCCCAGTACGCTCAGTTGCAGACTGAACAGCAGCATGGTTTCGCGTCGCGACAGCCCCAGGCAGCGCAGCAACGCGCTGGCATCGAAGCGGCGGCTGGCAAAGCGGTTGGCCGACAGCGCCACGGCGACGCCGGCCAGCAACACCGCCACCAGGCTGGCCATATTCAGGTAACGCTCGGCCTTGCCCAGGGCGCCACCGATCTGTTGGTTGCCATCGCGCGAGTCCTGCAGGCGCTGGTTGGGCGCCAGGCCCGGCTTGATCAGTTCGCGATAGGTTTGCAGCGCTGTACTGCCGGGTGGCGCACGCCACAGTTCGCGATAGCTCACGCGGCTGCCAGGCTGGACCACGCCGGTGGCGTCCAGGTCCGCCAGGTTGATCATTACCCTGGGGGTGAGGCTATAGAAGTTGCCGGCGCGGTCGGGCTCATACGTCAGGATGCGTGTCAGGCGCAGGGTCTTCATGCCGACGTCGATGCTGTCTCCGATTTTCAGGTCCAGCGCTGTCAGCAGCCGCGCTTCCACCCAGGCTTCGTCGGGTTTGGGACCACCACCTTGGGTTTCGGCTCCAAAAGGTTCAGCCGTACTTTTGAGTGCGCCGCGCAGCGGGTACTGTTCGTTGACCGCCTTGATACTGGAGAGCTGGATGCCGTTGTCGGCGGCGATAACGCTGGAAAATTCGACGATGCGCGCATGATCCAGGCCCAGTTCGGTGCCGGATCTGATTTGCTCGGGGCGGGCCGGCGAGCTGCCTTCGAGTACCAGGTCTGCGCCGAGAAACTCGGTGGCGCGCAACAGCATGGCGCCGTTCAGGCGTGCACCGAAATAGCCGATAGCGGTACTGGCGGCCACGGCCACCAGCAGGGCGAAGAACAACACGCGCAGTTCGCCGGCGCGGGCATCGCGCAGTAACTGGCGCATGGCAAGGCTGAACAGGCGTAACAGCGGCAGGCGTGCCATCAAGGCTCCAGGGGCGCGACCATCAGGCCGGCTTCAAGGCGGATCAGGCGCCGGCAACGATGGGCCAGGCGCTCGTCATGGGTGACCAGTACCAGGGTCGTGCCGCTCTCTTTATTGAGTTCGAACAGCAGGTCGCTGATGCGCTCGCCGGTATGGCTGTCGAGGTTGCCGGTGGGTTCGTCGGCAAACAGTACGTCTGGCTCGGCGGCAAACGCGCGGGCAATGGCGACACGTTGTTGCTCGCCCCCGGAAAGCTGGCGTGGCGAATGGGTCAGGCGCTTGCCAAGGCCGACACGCTCGAGCAGGTGCGTGGCGCGTTCGCGGGCATCCTTGCGGCCGTCCAGCTCCAGCGGCAGCATGACGTTTTCCAGCGCATTGAGGCTGTCGAGCAACTGGAAGGATTGGAATACGAAGCCTACGTGTTCGGCACGGATGCGCGCGCGCTGGTCTTCGTCGAGGCTGCTCAACGCTTGACCCGCCAGGGTGACTTCACCGCTGCTGGGCAGGTCCAGGCCCGCCAGCAGGCCGAGGAGGGTGGATTTGCCGGAACCGGAGCTGCCGACGATAGCCAGGCTATCGCCCTTGTTCAGTTCCAGGCTCAGTTCGTGCAGGATAGTCAGTTCACCTTCCGCGCTGGGAACCACTTTGCTGAGGTTTCGCGCGGTGAGAATGCTTGCGCCCATGGAGAATCCGATGCGAATGTGGTTTTTGAGTGCTGGCCTGGCCTTGATGTGCATGGCCCAGAACGCAGCGGCGGGTACAGTCCTGATCGTTGGCGATAGTATCAGTGCCGGTTTCGGCCTGGATACCCGCAAAGGGTGGGTTGCGCTGCTGGAGCAACGGCTCAAGCAGGAGGGTTTTGACGATAAAGTGGTCAATGCGTCGATCAGTGGCGACACCAGTGCCGGAGGCCTGGCGCGGTTGCCTGCGGCACTTGCAGCGCATAAACCGGATGTGGTGGTGATCGAGTTGGGGGGCAACGATGGGCTGCGTGGTCAGCCGCCGGCGCAATTGAAACAAAATCTTGCTTCGATGGTTCAGGCGTCCCAGGACAGCGGTGCCAAGGTGCTGTTGTTGGGCATGCAGATTCCGCCCAATTATGGCAAGCGCTACGTCGAAGCGTTCGCCAAGGTATTCGGCGAGGTGGCAGAGGAAAAAAAGGTGCCGCTGGTGCCGTTTTTTCTGGACGGGGTGGGCGGCCATCCTGACCTGATGCAAGCAGACGGCCTGCACCCGGCAGTCGCGGCCCAAGGCAAGTTGCTGGAAAATGTCTGGCCGACGCTAAAACCGCTGTTATGACGCTTTTCTACCGGCAGGCTTTCGGCTAAGGTGGCGCCCCCCCGATTTGGAGCCCCTGATGTCGCGTCCTGCCTGGTCCCTGTTTAACTATCAACTGATCGAGCCGGACGAGCAGCTGGATCTGTTCGCCTGCCAGGAAGTCCGGGTGCATCTGGTGGCGCGTCAACTGGAGCTGGGCGGCTCGATTGACCGCACGCTCTGCGGCACGTTATTGCCGGCGCAACCGCTCTGGTCATCGGTGGACCGTTCGATCTTCCAGGACCAGCGGCTGTGCCCCTTGTGCAGGGCGATTCTTGAGTCGCAAAAGCGCGGCACACCGCCGATCTGGCCAGAGCTGCGCTTCGAACTCTAGCGCGGCCGGCTTGATGCCAGGCGCTCGCTTGACGTATACAATCAGTTTTTTCCTACCGTCGTTCTGCGAAGGATTTTCCGGATGTTGTCGCGCCTTTCCGTCGTTACCTGCTGCCTGTCTCTCGCTGCGCTCTGTGCGGCAGGTTCCGCGCACGCCTTGCAGTTGCCCTTGCCGCCGCCCGGTGAGGACATCGTCGGTCAGGTCCAGGTGATCAAGGCCAAGTACGAAGACACCTTTGCCGACCTGGGCACCACCTACGATCTGGGTTATTCGGAAATGGTCGCCGCCAACCCCGGCATCGATGCCTGGCTTCCAGGGGCGGGTACGGACATCGTGCTGCCGACGCGTTTCATTCTCCCGCCAGGCCCGCGCGAAGGCATTGTGATCAACCTTGCCGAATACCGGCTCTACTACTACCCCAAGGGGCAGAACGTGGTTTACACCTTTCCTTTGGGGATCGGTCGTGAAGGCTGGGGATCGCCGATTGCCCACACCAGCATTATTGCGAAAACGCCAAACCCTACGTGGACGCCGCCGGCTTCGATCAAGGCCGAACATGCCGCCAATGGTGACCCGCTGCCCAACGTGGTGCCTGCTGGCCCTGACAATCCCTTGGGCCCGTTCAAGTTCACCCTGGGTACGCCGGGTTATCTGATTCACGGCTCCAACATGAAATTCGGTATCGGCACACGTACCAGCCACGGTTGTTTCCGTATGTTCAACAACAATGTGCTGGAAATGGCCGGCATGGTGCCGGTCGGCACGTCGGTGCGTATCATCAATGATGCCTACAAGTTCGGCAGCGCTGGCGGCAAGGTCTACCTCGAAGCCCATACACCGTTGAACGACGATGGCACGCCTTCGGTGGTCGACAAGCACACGGCGGTGATCAATGCGCTGCTCAAGCGCGAAGACCTGGCCAATAACCTGCGGGTGAACTGGGATCAGGTGCGTGACGTAGTCGCGGCCGAAGATGGTTTGCCGACTGAAATCGGCGTGCCTGGCGCCGCTCCGGTAGCGTCCAGCGCACCGGTTGATTTTCAATAGGCGCCCCAAGCCCTAATGCCAGTCAGTCAAAGCCTTTTGTAGGAGCGAGCTTGCTCGCGAAGAACTCAAGGCCCCGCGTTTATCCAGAATGAGCGCATTGCCTAGACGTTTTTCGCGAGCAAGCTCGCTCCTACAGTGACCCTCTTTCGCTTAACTGACCGGCATTACCCCAAGCCCGTTCTTGCTGTCTGGCGCAGCAGATTCCAGGCAAAAAAAAGCCGACCCATAAATGGATCGGCTTGATAACAACCCCGAAGGATTATTACTTGCGGCTTGCTTTTTCAAGCATGCGCAGAGCGCGCTCGTTAGCTTCGTCAGCAGTCTGTTGTGCTTTTTGAGCAGCAGCCAGAGCTTCATCAGCTTTACGGTAGGCTTCGTCTGCACGAGCCTGGGAGCGAGCTGCTGCATCTTCCGTTGCAGTCAGACGAGCTTCGGTTTCTTTGGAGACGCTGCTGCAACCGGTGGCCAGAACTGCGGCCAGAGCCAGAGCAGAGAATTTCAGAACGTTGTTCATCGTGTTCCCCTTCAAGGACTTTCTATTAGATGGCTACTGTCTCAGGGTGAGCTAATAGCCGGCGTACATACTACCCATTACTTGTAGTAAGTAAACTGACGTTGCGCAAGAAGCAAAAAAATTCTCGCACCGAATCTATTTTGGCTAATCTTTTGGAGGTTTGTATAAAAACCCGCCAGATTTTTTCATCCTGCTGAAGATTGGATCCAGGCTGAAAGCGCCGGCCCGCATGCATCACGCTTTGTGAATAGATGAAATTTTATATATCCAAGCCAGTACTTGCGTTGGGGCGACTCGTCTCGCTTCAAGCATCTTTTGCTCATCTAGAGGTGACTTTAACAGCGCCAGTTCGTCTCAAGCTTCAACTGCCGGCAATGTTCAGGCTTTCGATCAACCGATGATCGAGACGCTTTCTATTAATCCACCCGCGGCAGGGGATGACGAGTGTGCCTTGAGCAATTGCTGGATTGGTGCCTACTATTCCCTACGTGCAGGTGTGAGCGCTCAGGGTTTTCTCGCTGTCGAAACCGGCACGGGGTGGCGTAGATGTTCCTTCGCCGGAAAAACATCGGTAAGGTAGGGTCAATATTCAAGACCCGCGAGGAGTAGTGATGAGCGAGGCGTTGTCCATCCACCATGACCAGGCTGGTCATCAGTTCGAGACCAATGTGGACGGTCATCGTGCCTATCTGACCTACATGGACCTCGGAAAGCAGACCCTGGATATCTATCGCACGTTTGTGCCCAACGCATTGCGCGGGCGGGGCATTGCCGCTGCGTTGACCGAAGAGGCATTGAAATTCGCCGAAGAGTCAGGCTACACGGTCATCCCGTCCTGCTCTTATGTGGAACGCTACATGGAGCGCCATCAGCGCCATGCCGCAAAGCTCTGATTCAACAGCCATAAAAAAACGCCGGGTTTAGCCCGGCGTTTTTGTGTGTGCCTGATTCAACGGCACGCACGGCTTCAGGTGCGTGTGCGTTTGGGCAACACGTCCTTGAGCTTGGCATGCATGCTGCGCAGGGTGTTCTCGGTAGCGGCCCAGTCGATGCACGCGTCGGTGATCGACACGCCGTATTGCAGGTCGGCCAGGTCTTTTGGAATGGCCTGGCAACCCCAGTTCAGATGGCTCTCGACCATCAGACCGATGATCGACTGGTTGCCTTCCAGGATCTGGTTGGCGACGTTTTCCATCACCAGCGGCTGCAGGGCCGGGTCCTTGTTGGAGTTGGCGTGGCTGCAATCAACCATGATGTTTGGCTTGATCTTGGCCTTGTTCAGCGCCTGTTCGCACAGGGCGACGCTGACTGAATCATAGTTGGGCTTGCCATTGCCGCCGCGCAGTACCACGTGACCGTAGGCGTTGCCCTTGGTCGTGACGATGGACACGCCGCCTTCCTGGTTGATACCCAGGAAACGGTGAGGGCTGGAGACCGATTGCAGCGCGTTGATCGCCACCGTCAGGCCGCCGTCGGTGCCGTTCTTGAAGCCGACGGCCGAGGACAGGCCGGACGCCATTTCGCGGTGCGTCTGGGACTCGGTGGTGCGGGCACCGATGGCCGACCAACTGATCAGGTCCTGCAGGTACTGCGGGGAGATCGGGTCCAGTGCTTCGGTAGCGGTAGGCAGGCCCATTTCCGCCAGGTCCAGCAGCAGTTGACGACCGATATGCAAGCCGTCCTGGATCTTGAACGAGTCGTCCAGGTACGGGTCGTTGATCAAGCCTTTCCAGCCCACCGTTGTACGCGGCTTCTCGAAATACACGCGCATCACCAGATACAAGGTGTCGGACACTTCCGCCGCCAGTACCTTGAGGCGTTCGGCGTATTCGTGCGCGGCCTTGAGGTCGTGGATCGAGCATGGCCCGATGACGACGAAGAGGCGGTGGTCGGTGCCGTCGAGAATGTCACGGATGACTTCGCGGCCCTTGGTGACGGTCTGCAAGGCAGCGTCGCTCAGGGGGATTTCGCGCTTGAGCTGATCGGGCGTGATCAGGGTCTCGTTGGATTCAACGTTAAGGTCATTGATCGGTAAATCAGCCATCGTGTTACTCGTCAGGGTCACGGGTGCCGGCCGCCAGCTATCCCCGTGCGGCGGAGCACAGCATGATTTGGATGCAGGGGGGAGGAACCTTAGCGCGTAATACAAGCCCGCGACAATGGGCAAAGCCCGCTTTAATCCAGCACTGGCTGCACAACGGCCTCGTGGGAGAACTCGCCGGCGTGGCGCGACACCCAGTCGCGGGCCAAGGCTTCGAGCTGCTGGGGTGTGGGTTCAGTGGCTTCGTGCAGGCGGCAGTAGCGTTCGATCTGGCACACTTGTTCGCCCATCCGCGCGCCGAACAGGGCATGTTCATCGGTAAAACTGATACCGATGCGATAGCCGGCCTGCACTTTGCGGCACCACGCGACATAGCCTGGATAGCGTGCGCTGGTACCCAGGGAGGGGATATGCAGATCGACCGCGGTGCCAGGGCGCCAGGCACGCGGCCAGTTGCAGGCAATGCCACCGCGACCGATAGTGCGCAGGTGTTGGCGGGGCAGGGCAGGAGAGGGACGTTGGATCAACTCGACAGCGACATCATCAGGGTGAGGTAGAAAACGACCCATGTACACGGACTCCGAGCACCGTCCAATGGACGGCAGTGGCAGCAGTATAGTGAAGCAACTGGAATTGACCGACCTGGATATCGACCAGCAACTGCTGGGATTGCCAGGGTGTTCGCTGGTAGTGTTCACCAGCGTCGGTTGTTCCAGTTGCCGCTGGGCCCGCCAGCAGTTGCCGGGCTGGCGTTTGCCGGTGGACCGGCTGTGTTGGGTAGATGCCGGGCATAACGGCGGCGCGGTCGAACGTTACCAGATCTTTCATTTGCCCGCGTTGTTCCTCGTGTGCGAGGGTCAATTTCTTGGGCAATTACAGACACGTCTTACGCAATCAGACCTTACCGACGCCCTGAATCACGCGCTGACCCGTACCCCAGAGGACTTGCCATGACTGCAATTGCACCCCCTTCGCCACGCATTGGCATCATTGGCACCGGCGCCATTGGCGGTTTCTATGGCCTGATGCTGGCGCGTGCCGGGTTCGATGTGCATTTTCTGCTGCGCAGCGAATACGCGGTAGTCAGCGAGCAGGGTTTGCGCGTCAACAGCAGCGTGCATGGCAACCTGCACCTGCACCCGGCCCAGGCGTACGCCAGCCCTGCGGATATGCCGCCGTGCGATTGGTTGCTGGTGGGCACCAAATCCACCGGCAATGCGGACCTGGCGCCGACGATCGCCCAGGTCGCGGCACCGGATGCCAAGGTGGTGCTGCTGCAAAACGGACTGGATGTAGAGGACAGCCTGCGCGAGCACCTGCCGGCTTCGCTTCATTTACTCGGCGGCCTGTGCTACATCGGTGTGCATCGCTCCGCCCCGGGCGTCGTCGAGCATCAAGCGCTGGGGCGGGTCAACCTGGGCTATCACAGCGGCACGGCGGCCAACGATGAAGCGCGCCAGCAGGCGATTGTCGAAGAAGGGGCCGGGCTGTTTCATCAGGCGGGGATCGAGTCTCAGGCGATGGCCAACGTGCATCAGGCCCGCTGGCATAAGCTGGTGTGGAATGTGCCGTACAACGGCCTCTCCGTGTTGCTCGGCACGGGGACCCGCGCGATGATGGCCGATGAATCCAGCCGCGCATTGATCCAGGCGCTGATGGCCGAGGTGGTGCAGGGCGCAGGCGCCTGCGGCCATGACATTCCGGCGAGTTACGCCGAGCAGATGTTCGCCATGACCGAAACCATGGATGACTACCTGCCCAGCATGTACCACGACCACGTGCACAAGCGTCCGTTGGAACTGGCAGCTATCTATGCCCGACCGTTGGCCGCCGCCAAAGCGGCCGGCTGCGAATTACCGGGCATGCAGGCGCTTTACCAGGCCTTGAGTTTTATTGACCGGCACAATCGCTGATTCGGAGGCACACAGATGGCGAAGGGTTTGAGCGACAAACTGGTGCTGGCGATTTCATCGCGGGCCTTGTTCGACTTGAGCGAGAGCCACAAGGTCTACCTCGCCGAAGGGGTTGAGACCTACCGCAAATACCAGATCGAGCACGAGGAGGAAATCCTCGAGCCCGGCGATGCCTTCCCGTTGGTCAAGAAGCTGCTGAGTCTCAACGCCAGCCTCGGACGTGCCCGTGTCGAGGTGGTATTGGTGTCGCGCAACAGTGCCGATACCGGTCTGCGGGTGTTCAATTCGATCCAGCACTACGGTCTGGATATTTCCCGCGCCGCTTTCGTCGGAGGGCGTAGTCCCTATCCGTATCTAGCCGCCTTTGGTTGCCATCTGTTTCTGTCGACCCATGCCGAGGATGTGCGCAGTGCCCTCGACGCCGGGTTCGCCGCGGCGACAATTCTGTCGGGCGGCGCGCGTCGGGCGTCGAGCGAGGAACTGCGGATCGCCTTCGACGGCGATGCGGTGCTGTTCTCCGACGAGTCCGAGCGCATCTACCAGGCGGGCGGGTTGGAAGCGTTCCAGGCCAGCGAGCGAGAGTCGGCGCGCCAGCCCTTGCACGGTGGCCCGTTCAAGGGTTTCCTGGCGGCACTCAACCTGTTGCAGCGTGAGTTCGCCGATGAGGCATGCCCGATTCGAACGGCGCTGGTCACTGCGCGCTCGGCGCCGTCCCACGAGCGGGTCATTCGTACGTTGCGCGAATGGGATATCCGCCTGGATGAATCGCTGTTCCTGGGTGGCCTGGATAAATCCGCGTTCCTCGAAGCATTCGCCGCCGACGTATTTTTCGATGACCAGGCCGGCCACTGTGAACGAGCCAGGGAGGTGGTGGCCACCGGGCATGTGCCCCATGGCATCAGTAATGAGTTGAAAATCCACAGCGACAGCTGAGCCGAACTGCCCAAGGCGCTGCTAAGCTCAGTTGATCTCCGCCATCCTGGCAGCCCAGGGGGTTTTATGATTCGTTCGATGCTGTACGCCACGGATCTTGGCCTGTATGCGCCGTACGTCATGCAGCATGCCCTCGCGTTGGCGCGAACGTTCAAGGCGGATTTGTACGTGATACATGTGGTGGAGCCCATCGGGCTGTTCGCTGAATCGGTGTTGCAGAGCTACCTTGATGAAAAGGCACTCAGCGAATGGCAGAGTCAGGGGTTGACCACGGTCATGGCGACGATCGAGCAACGGGTGCTCGACAGCTTTCGCGAGGAACTGGGGGACGAGCAGGACCTGAAGTTGATTCGTTCGGTGCGAGTGATCCAGGGGGATCCTTGCGAGGTGATTCTCGACCAACTGCGTAAACTCTCCGTTGACCTGTTGATCGTAGGCAGTCATAGCGATGCCAGCGCAGCCGCGACACCGCTTGGGCGTACCGCCGCGCGGTTGCTGCAACTGGCGAGCGTGCCGGTTTACCTGGTGCCGTCGCTGCAACGTCGACGCAGTGATGACAGTGATCGGTAAAAAACGATAAAAAGTTCTAGATTTATATATCTTACCTTTAATATAGTTATATACCGTCGCTGATACCCGTGGCGTCTACCTGCTTTGAGGGATTCATATGAAGCTTCAACAACTGCGCTACATCTGGGAAGTGGCGCACCACGACCTCAACGTTTCCGCTACTGCTCAAAGCCTTTACACCTCGCAACCCGGTATCAGCAAGCAGATCCGCCTGCTCGAAGACGAGCTGGGCGTCGAAGTGTTCGCGCGCAGCGGCAAGCACCTGACCCGTGTCACTCCGGCGGGCGAGCGCATCATCACCACGGCCGGCGAGATCCTGCGCAAGGTCGAAAGCATCAAGCAGATCGCCCAGGAATTCTCCAACGAGAAGAAGGGCACCCTGTCGATTGCCACCACCCACACCCAGGCACGCTATGCGTTGCCGCCGGTGATCCGCGACTTTATCAAGCAGTACCCTGATGTGGCGTTGCACATGCACCAGGGCTCGCCGATGCAGATCGCCGAGATGGCCGCCGATGGCACCGTCGATTTCGCGATCGCCACCGAAGCCCTGGAGCTGTTCGGCGATCTGGTCATGATGCCGTGCTACCGCTGGAACCGTTGCGTGGTCGTGCCTCAGGGGCACCCATTGGCCAAGTTGCCGAAGCTGACCCTGGAAGCCCTGGCGGAATTCCCGATCGTCACCTACGTGTTTGGTTTTACCGGTCGTTCCAAGCTGGATGAAGCCTTCAGTCACCGTGGCCTTACGCCAAAAGTGGTGTTCACCGCAGCCGACGCCGACGTGATCAAGACTTACGTGCGCCTGGGCCTGGGTGTGGGCATCGTCGCCAAGATGGCGGTCGATACCCAGCTCGATAAAGACCTGGTGGTGCTCGATGCCAGCGAGCTGTTCGAGTCCAGCGTGACCAAGATCGGCTTCCGTCGTGGCACGTTCCTGCGGGGTTTCATGTGCGATTTCATCGAGAAGTTCGCTCCGCACCTCACCCGCGAAGTGATGGCCAAGGCGATCCAGTGCCACAACAAGCAGGAACTCGAAGAGCTGTTCGACGGCGTTGAGCTGCCGGTTCACTGATACCTTTCAGGTGAAGGCTCGAACCATTGGTTTATCTGGCCTCGGTAACCGTGAAATGTTGCCGGGCGCCTGCCACCAGAATCTCTACCTCATCCTCGACACGCTTGCCGAGCAGGCCTTTGCCCAAGGGCGAGCGCGGGGTGATCACGGTGACCGGCTGGCCGACGACCTCGACCTTCAACCCCGCGGCATCCGGCGCCAGGAACAGCCATTGCTGACGCCCGTTCTCGTCTTCCAGGCCTAACAGCGTACCCACTTCGATCCCGCGCTGATCGTCGTACGCGCGCAGCTGCAGGTTCTGGCACAGCGCCAGCGACTGCTTGATCTCTTCGACCCGTTTGGCCTGGCCGGCCGCCAGATAGGACGCCTCCAGTCCCAAGGTGTCGTACTTGTTTTCGGCAATGTTCTCTTCGTGTGTCGCGGTCTCGTAGGCGGTCTGCGCGGCGCGCTGAGCAATGTCGAGGTCGGCGCTGAGTTTTTCCAGGATCAGCTGGAGGACGGCGTGTTTATTCATGATCACTCATCGCAGAATTGCAGGACATTGGCTTTGGTTTTTTCATTCGGGGCGTTCTGGTCCTGTTGCAGCCAGAACTGGCATTTGGGATTGGACAGGTTGCGTGCATTGTTTCGGGCCTGGTCCAAGGCTTGTTGCTGCGCCTGCTTTTGCAGGTTCTGCTGGTACTGCTCGAACATCCGATTCGGCTGTTCGGGTGTGGCGATAGTCGGCTTACCCAATTGCTGCACCGCCTGGGCCACTGGTGCCAGGCTCTGCGGGAACAGGTAGCGCGATGCCAGCCAGGTGGTCAGCGCGATGGCGATAAACCCCAGCCACACCCCTGCGGCGATGGCGAGGCAAAGCTTGGGCAGTGACAGCGAACGGTCAGACATGGTGGCCTCCTGGCAGGCATTGACGGCATGGGTAGTGATTGTCGCACAGCCACTGCGCAGAATAATCGCGGTCAAGTCTTCTGTATCCGCGCATTTATGCGGACAATCGAGCCTTTGAGCATAGGAGCCCGGAATGAAGGCCCGCTGGGATATTTTTTGCAGCGTCGTCGATAACTACGGCGACATTGGCGTGACCTGGCGGCTGGCCCGGCAATTGGTGGCGGAGCATGCCTGTGATGTGCGCCTGTGGGTCGATGACTTGCGCGCCTTTGAGCGTATGTGCCCGCAGGTCGATGTAGGCTTGGAGCAGCAATGGCAAGAAGGTGTCGATGTGCGCTACTGGCCGTGCGAATGGTCGGCGGCGCCCGCGGCCGATGTGGTGATTGCCGCCTTCGCTTGCCAGCTGCCACCCGACTATATGGAAGCCATGGCCGCGCGTGAACGCACGCCGTTGTGGATGAACCTGGATTACCTCAGCGCCGAGGACTGGGTGGTGGGCTGTCACCGCTTGCCGTCGGTAAAATTCAAGGGCGTGCAGAAGTACTTCTTTTTCCCGGGCTTTCGGCCCGGCACTGGCGGACTGTTGCGTGAGGCCGGCTTGCTGCAACAGCGTCAGGCGTTTCAGCAGAATGCCGAGGCGCAGCGACAATTCCTGCAGACGCTGGGCATTTTTCCGGTCGCTGATGCGCGGCTGATCTCACTGTTCGCCTATGAAAATGCCGGGCTCGACGGCTGGCTGGATGTATTGTCGACCGACGGGCGTGCCACTCATCTGTTGGTTCCAGAAGGGCGCATCCTCGGTGATGTGCAGCGCTGGTTGGGCGAGGAAGGGCTGGCCGCAGGCGCTATTCATCAGCGCGGGGCCTTGACCGTGCAAGTGCTGCCGTTCGTGCGCCAGGCGCAGTACGACCAGTTGCTGTGGTGCTGTGACCTGAATGCCGTGCGTGGCGAAGATTCATTCGTGCGCGCCCAGTGGGCCGGGCGCCCGTTGCTGTGGCACATCTACCGTCAGGACGAAGACATTCACCTCGACAAGCTCGAGGCGTTCCTGGAACTCTACACCGCCGCGTTGTCGCCAGCAGCCAAGGCGGCCTTGGTCGCATTCTGGCAAGCCTGGAACACCGAGGGCGATATGGCCCAACCCTGGAAAATGCTGCTGGAGCACTGGCCGGAGCTCAACCAGCATGCGCAGAACTGGTGTCTGGAACAGGCCTTGCAGGCCGATCTTGCGACGGCGCTGGTACAGTTTTATGAAAGTTGGATATGATACGCCACCTTGATTTTTGTAAATCCCATCCAAATTTCGGATATATGCAATGAAAACTGGTAAAGAACTGAAACCCGGTACAGTGATCCGTCTCGAAAACGACCCTTGGCTGGTTCAGAAAGCTGAGTTCACCAAGTCTGGTCGTAACAGCGCCATCATGAAGACCAAGCTGAAGAACCTGCTGACCGGTTACAAGACCGAGATCGTCTACAGCGCCGATGACAAACTGGACGACGTGATCCTCGACCGCAAAGAAGCGACCCTGTCCTTCATCAGCGGCGACACCTACACGTTCATGGACACCACCGACTACACCATGTACGAGCTGAACGCTGAAGATATCGAAGCCGTTCTGCCGTTCGTTGAAGAAGGCATGGAAGACATCTGCGAAGCGATCTTCTTCGAAGACCGTCTGGTTTCCGTAGAGCTGCCGACCACTATCGTGCGTCAGGTTGACTACACCGAAGGTTCCGCTCGCGGTGACACTTCCGGCAAGGTGATGAAGCCTGCCAAGCTGAAAAACGGTACTGAGCTGGCTGTTGCGGACTTCATCGAAATCGGCGACATGATCGAGATCGATACCCGCGAAGGCGGTTCGTACAAAGGTCGCGCCAAGAAGTAATTCTGGCTCTGCCGTACGAACAGAAAAGCCCGACCATGCGTCGGGCTTTTTTGTGCGTGCTGTATTTACTTCAGGTGTTGCTTGAGTTCATCCGACGCTTGCAGCAAGGCAGAACGTACCGCGGGTACCTGGCTGACCACGTTGAGCAAACCATAGTCGTGGATCATGCCGTTGTAGCGCACGGCAGTGACCGGCACGCCGGCCTGATCCAGCTTGCGGGCATAGGCTTCACCCTCATCACGCAACACATCGGCACTGGCGGTCTGCACCATCGCCGGCGGCAACCCCTTGAGTTGATCGGGGGTGGCTCGCAGCGGCGAAGCGTAGATTTCGGCACGCTGATTGGCGTCGGTGGTGTAGTTGTCCCAGAACCATTTCATCATGTTCCTGGTGAGGAAATGACCTTCGGCATACTGGTTGTAGGACGTCGTGTCGAAGCTGGCGTCCGTCACCGGCCACAGCAGCAGTTGGAACTTGATCGCCGGCGTGCCTTTGTCCTTGGCCATCAGGCTGACCACCGCAGCCATGTTGCCGCCGACGCTGTTGCCCGCGACGGCCAGGCGCTTGCCATCGACATTGAGCTCTTTGCCGTGTTCGGCCACCCATTTTGTCGCGCCGTACGCCTGGTTGATCGCCACCGGATAATGCGCTTCCGGTGATGGGGTGTAGTTGACGAAGACGGCCACAGCCCCCGAACCCACTACCAGATCCCGCACCAGACGTTCATGGGTTGGGTAATCCCCCAGCACCCAGCCGCCGCCGTGGAAGAACATGAACACCGGCAACGTACCCTTGACCCCGGCCGGACGCACGATAGTCAGGTCCAGCGGCTGGCCGTCGACCTGAATCGTCTTTTGGCTCACGTCCGCCTTGGGCAGGGTCAACTTGACCCCGGCCTGGGCACCCGTCAGCACTGCGCGGGCTTGCTGGGGCGTCAATTGCTCGATCGGCTTGCCGGTGCCGGCATTCAGCGCATCCAGGAAACTCTGGGTGTTGTGCTCCACCTCACCGGTAGCGGCGAAGGCGGTGCTGATGGACAGGGCGAGCAGGCCGCCGGTGAGCGCTTTGGCAACTGTGTTCATGTTCTTCTCCGATCAGGGCTGCGAGGGTTAGACGGTTACGTGCAGACGCACATCGACGTTGCCGCGAGTGGCGTTGGAGTACGGGCAGACCTGATGAGCGGCGTCGACCAGACTTTGCGCATCGTCCTGGGCCAGACCGGGCAGGCTGATGTGCAGGTCGATGTCCAGGCCGAAGCCACCGGGGATCTGGCCGATGCCGACATGGGCAGTGATCGAAGCGTCATCCGGGATTTTGCGTTTGGTCTGGCTGGCGACGAATTTGAGTGCGCCGATAAAGCAGGCCGAGTAACCGGCGGCGAACAGTTGTTCAGGGTTGGTGGCTTGGCCGCCAGCACCGCCCAATTCCTTGGGAGTGGACAGTTTGACGTCGAGGATGTTGTCGCTGGAGACAGCGCGACCATCACGGCCGCCGGTGGCGGTAGCTACTGCGGTATAGAGAGTTTGCATGGTGTTGTCCTCTTGGTGTTTTGCGCTAAATATTTGCGCGCTAAGTAGTTGGTGAGGTGAATGTATAGCGCTAATGTTTAGCGCGCAAGATAAATTTATAAATATTTTTCGGTCGATGGGAAAGCAATGTGGGTGGGGGCAAGCCCTAATGCCTGTCAGCTAAGGCTTTTTGTAGGAGCGAGCTTGCTCGCGAAGAACTCAGGGCCACCGCGTTTATCCAGAATGAACGCGTTGCCTGGACGTTTTTCGCGAGCAAGCTCGCTCCTACAGTGAGTCCCGTTCGCTTAACTGAATGGCATTAGGGCAAGCCCCCTCCCACATGTTCAGTATTTTTTTGCTTCTTTAGATTGCGTTCTGCAGGTTGCTGCGCAGGGCTATCAGATCCGCTTGCAACTTGCGCAATTGCTCCAGTTCCAGCCCGCTGGCCCCCAGGATGCACTGAGGAATCCCCATGGCCTTGTCCTGCAACGCCCGCCCGGCATCGGTCAATTCCACGACGACTACGCGTTCATCTTCGCGACTACGGGTGCGGCTCAACAAGCCTTCGGCTTCCAGGCGCTTGAGCAGGGGCGTCAGGGAGCCGGGGTCGGTAAGCAGGCGATTGCTGATTTCGCCGACGGTCAAACCGTCTTCCTCCCACAACACCATCATGGCCAGGTACTGCGGGTAGGTCAGGCCGAGGGCTTGAAGAAGGGGCTTGTACACCTTGGTCATCAGCAGCGAGGTGGAATGCAATGCGAAACACAGCTGGTTATCCAGCAACAAGGATTCGCAGGGTGTGGGGTTCTTGCTCATGGGCGTGCCTCGAAAAAGCCTGTATGGCTGGAATCTAGCGGGCAAATCTTTAAGGCGCCAGATAATTCTGTCCCTGCGGTCAGACCAAGTCGCTTTGCAGGGCCAGATCCCAGGGCGGGACCGGGCTGAAACGGGATTTGAGGTATTCCAGCAGCAGCCGGCTGCGTGCGTTGGGTTGTTGTTCCAGGCGTAGCGCATAAATGCCGGTGGTTTCTGGGCTAGGCAAGCCGTTCTCGCAAAACAGTGGCAAGAGTTCACCACGTACCAGGTATTCGCTGGCCAGCCAGGTTGGCAGATGCGCAATACCTAAGCCCGCCAGGGCGCCGGAGAGCAGTGCTTCGGCGTTGTTGGCGCTCATGCGGATACGACGGGGGCGGTAGATGGCACGGCGCCCGTCCAGTTCGAACCGCCAGGCGAACATCGGCGCCAACCCGTCCCAATCCAGGCCATCGTGTTCGCTCAACTCCCGCGGGTGCGTCGGCGTGCCGCGGCTTTTCAGGTAGCCCGGGCTGGCGCAGGCGATGCGCACGATGCTGGCGAGCGGCGTGGCGATCAGACGGGTGTCGGCAATAAGCCCGGCGCGCAAGACCAGATCGACCTTACCCAAGTGCGTGCCCTGCATATCGACGAAACTGTCGATCAAATGCAGGTGCACATCCAGCCCTGGGTACACCTTCAGGAAGTCTGCAATCACCGGCGCCAGGTGCCTTCGCCCAAACGCCGCTGGTGCATCCATGCGGATCAGGCCTTCCGGCGCATGGCTCAGGGACACGGCTTCGGCGCGAGCCAGCTGCAGTTCACCGACAATCCGTCGTGCCCGTTCGGCAAACGCCAGGCCGGCCGAGGTGGGCACCACCGCATGGGTGCTACGCTGGAACAGGCGACTGCCTACGGAGTTCTCCAGGCTGTCGATGCGCCGCGCCACGGCTGAAGGGGTCAACGGATGACGGCGTGCGGCGGCGGAAAAGCTGCCGGTTTCCAGTACGTCGAGAAACAGGCTCAGTTGATCGGTCAGCGTATTTGGATTCATCGGCGCTTGCTTATGCGAGATTGGCACAACCATTGTGCGTTGCTGTGCGTTTCCGTGCCAGCGCCGACTGCGTAGCATGCCAGGCATCGGGAATGTGGAGTGGCCAGCGGTGTTGGATTTAGCGATGTATCTGGTATTGGGCGCGGCCCTGGGCACAGTGGGCGGCTTGTTTGGCATTGGCGGCGGGCTGATCGCCATCCCCGTGCTGGGTGTGATGTTCGGCCTGGATCAGCAGATCGCCCAAGGCACTGCGCTGGTGATGGTGGTACCTAACGTAATGCTGGCCCTGTGGCGGTATCACCAACGCAACCGCATCGAACTACGCCACGCCCTGCCGCTGGGGGTGATGGGGTTCAGCTTCGCCTGGCTGGGTTCGATTTGGGCGGTAGGCCTGGACGCCGGCGCGATGCGGATTGGTTTTATTGTCTTTCTGGTGGTACTGGCGGCCTACAATCTGCTGCGCATGTTTACCCGTAACGCACCGCCGACCGCGCAAATGCGTTATTCCTGGCCTTGGTTGGGCGTGCTTGGCGCAGCGTCAGGCTCGATGGGCGGGTTGTTTGGCGTCGGTGGCGCGGTGGTTGCCACGCCGGTGCTCACCAGTGTCTTCGGCACTACCCAGGTAGTCGCACAAGGCTTGTCTCTTGCATTGGCGCTACCGAGCACCGGTGTGACCCTGATCACTTACGCCTGGCATCATCAGGTGGACTGGTTGATCGGCGTACCTCTGGCGGTGGGTGGCCTGCTCAGTATCAGTTGGGGCGTGAAAGTCGCGCATGCACTGCCCGAGCGGGTGTTGCGTGGCTTGTTCTGCGGTTTTTTGGTGGTGTGCGCGGTGATGCTGGCCTTTAAAGTCTGAAGCCTTCGAGGATGTAGTCGGCCAGGCATTCGGTGATGGGCGAGGTCATTTGCGGGTTGCGCAGCAGGCGCAGGTGCATCGAAGGCAAGGACGGGAAGCCTTCTTCACTGCCGAGTATGCGCAGGTCTTCGGGCACCAGGCTTTCCATGCTGACCATCGCCGCCAGGCCGGCGCTCACCACCGCCAGGATCGCCGCACCGTTGGAGCTGTGGTAAGCCAGGCGATAGTCCCGTCCGGCCGCGTCCAGCGCTGCCCGGGCCCACTGGGTGTAAACGCAGTCGTCGCCGGAAACCGCCAGTGGCAGGACGTCATGCTGGTCCACGCAGAAGCACGCTGATGCGGCCCACACGATGCGCTCAGTGCGCAAGAGTTCACCAAGGTCATTGCCGGGCTCGCGACTGATTACAGTCAAGGCCAGGTCCCTTCGCTGCATCAATACCGTTGACGACTCGCAGTGCAGCTCGATCTGGATCAGCGGGTACGCCTTGGAGAACTGCTTGAGAATGCCTGGTAGAAAGCGCATCACGTAATCGTCCGGCGTGCCGATGCGCACCAACCCCACCATGTGCGGCTCGCGCAGGGTGTTGAACACCTCGCTGTGCAGTTTCAGGATGCGCCGCGCATACCCCAGCAACACTTGGCCCTCGGGCGTCAACCGCACCTGACGCCCATCGCGTTCGAATAGCTTGCGCTGCAGCACGTCTTCTTCCAGGCGTTTCATCTGCATGCTCACCGCCGACTGGGTGCGGTTGACCAGCTCCCCAGCTCGAGTAAATCCGCCCTGATCGGCGATGGCGACAAAGGTGCGCAGCACGTCTGTGTCGATGCTCGGGTAAGTCGACAATTAATCAATCTCCGAGATGTATTGCATAAGAAACATTCGTTGGATTGATCATAAGCCCAGGCACACACTGACGCCATCCCCACTGGAGGGCGAGAAGATGAAAGGTCAAACAGGTTTTGTGATGGCGAAGGGGCCGTTCTTCGGGCTTCTTCATACGATTTCGCGCTGGCAGGCTTTGCATCGTGAACGCCAGATGCTGGCGGGCATGAGCGACGACGCGCTCAAGGATATCGGTCTCAACCGTATCGATGTGGAGCAGGAGATCCATCGGCATTTCTGGGAAGACCCGCTGCGAAAGTAAGCGGGAATGCAGTAGGGTAGGGCGTGCGTATTCAAGGAGCTGTTCATGTCCGCCGTCCTCTCCTTTTCCCTCAAGCAAGCACGACGCATGGCGCTGGCGGCCCAGGGTTTTTCCGGGCGCCAGCCGCCGGCACAGATAAAGGCCGCGCACCTCAACCGTTTGATCGAGCGCCTCGGCGTGCTGCAGATCGATTCGGTCAATGCCGTGGTGCGCTCCCATTACCTGCCGCTGTTTTCTCGGCTGGGCCATTATTCCCCGTTGATACTCGAGCAGGCCGCCTGGAGCCAGGGGCGGCGGCGTTCGCTGTTCGAATACTGGGGGCATGAGGCCTCGCTGCTGCCCATGGCGATGTACCCCTTGATGCGCTGGCGCATGGAGCGGGCCAAGCAGGGGCAGGGGATTTACGCGCAAATGGCGCGATTCGGGCGTGAGCGGCAGAGCACGATCCAGCGCGTTTTGCAGGCCGTCGAACAGCAGGGCGCATTAGGGGCGGGCAGCTTGTCGACCCGCGAGCAGCGTGCCGGGCCCTGGTGGGATTGGAGTGACGAGAAACATGCGCTGGAATGGCTGTTCGCTGCGGGTCTGGTTACGGTGGCGGGGCGGCGCGGGTTTGAACGCCTCTATGATTTGCCCGAGCGGGTGCTCCCCGGCGAAATCCTTCAAGTCTCCGTAAGCGAAGCCGAGGCCCAGCGGGGTTTGTTGCTGCACAGCGCGAGCGCATTAGGTGTGGCCACTGAAAAAGACCTGCGCGATTATTTTCGCCTTGATCCTGCCGATAGTCGCCAGCGCCTGGCCGAACTGGTCGAGGAGGGGCAATTGCTGGACTGCCAGGTGCAAGGCTGGAAGCAACCGGCGTATTGCCTGCCGGAGCCAAAAGTGCCACGCAGCGTGCCCGCCAGCGCGTTGTTGTCGCCATTTGATTCGTTGATCTGGGAGCGTGCACGTACCGAGCGCCTGTTCGATTTCCGCTATCGGCTGGAAATCTACACGCCACAACACAAGCGGGTGTACGGCTACTACGTGCTACCGTTTTTGCACAACGAGCGGATCGCCGCGCGCCTCGATTTGCGCGCAGAGCGGGCAAACGGTTGCCTGGCGGTGCATGCGGTGCACGAGGAGGCGCTGGGGCTGGATGATCAAGGAATAGTGGCGTTGGCGCTGAACCTGCGGCAGATGGCCGATTGGTTGGGGCTGCAGCGGGTGCTGCTCAATTGCCAGCGGCCGAGTGCTGCGCGTTTGAGGGTGGCAATGCTGGGTATCGATGTCGGCCTTTAGGGCGCTATCGGGGGCAAGCCCCCTCCCACATGTGGCGTGCATACAGTGTGGGAGGGGGCTTGCCCCCGATGGCGATGGTCCAGACGACTAATGGCTTAGCGCTTGACCTGTTTCAAGGTTTCGGCAATCAGAAACGCCAGTTCTAGCGATTGGTCGGCGTTCATCCGCGGGTCGCAGTGGGTGTGGTAGCGGTCCGACAAGCCGTCTTCGGTGATCGGTCGTGCGCCGCCGATGCATTCGGTAACGTTCTGCCCGGTCATCTCGATATGGATGCCGCCGGCATAGCTGCCTTCAGCCTGATGCACCTGGAAGAACTCCTTCACTTCGCCGAGGATCTGCGCAAAGTCGCGGGTTTTGTAGCCGCTGCTGGCCTTGATGGTGTTGCCATGCATGGGGTCGGAACTCCATAGCACATGCTTGCCTTCGCGCTGCACGGCGCGAATCAGGTCTGGCAGGTGGTCGCCGACTTTATTGGCGCCCATGCGGGCGATCAGGTTCAAGCGGCCAGGGTCGTTGTCCGGGTTAAGGATATCGATCAGGCGGATCAGGTCGTCCGGGCTCATGCTCGGGCCGACCTTGACGCCGATCGGGTTGTTCACCCCACGCAGGAACTCGACGTGGGCGCCATCCAGCTGGCGGGTACGGTCGCCAATCCAGAGCATATGGGCCGAGCAGTCGTAGTAGTCGTTGGTCAGGCTGTCACGACGCACGAAAGCTTCTTCATAGTTGAGCAGCAAGGCTTCGTGAGCGGTGAAGAAGCTGGTCTCGCGCAGTTGCGGCGAATCGTCCATGCCACAGGCGCGCATGAAGGCCAAGGTCTCGTCGATGCGGTCGGCCAGTTGGCTGTACTTCTCGGCCAGCGCAGAGTTGGCAATGAAGTCCAGGTTCCACTTGTGCACCTGGTGCAGGTCAGCAAACCCGCCCTGGGCAAAGGCCCGCAGCAGGTTGAGGGTGGCGGTGGACTGGTGATAGCTCTGCAACAGGCGATCCGGGTCCGGGACGCGGCTCTTTTCGTCGAAGCCGATGCCATTGACGATATCGCCGCGGTAGGCAGGCAGCGTGACGCCGTCGATGGTTTCATCGTTGGACGAGCGCGGCTTGGCGAACTGGCCGGCCATGCGTCCGACTTTCACCACTGGGCAGCCGGCGGCGAAGGTCATCACGATCGCCATCTGCAGCAACACTTTGAAGGTGTCGCGGATCTTCGCAGCGGAAAACTCGACAAAGCTCTCGGCGCAGTCACCGCCTTGCAACAAGAAGGCGCGACCCTGGGTGACTTCGGCAAACTGACGACGCAATTCGCGGGCTTCCCCGGCAAACACCAGCGGCGGGTAACTGGCCAGGCTCTGCTCCACTTGCAGCAGGTGCGCGGCATCCGGGTACCGGGGTTGTTGCTGGATCGGCAGGGCACGCCAGCTGTCGGGGCTCCAGGGTTGGCTCATCATGCACTCGTTGGGTAGGTTGACGTTCGGGCGTCAATGTTAGCAGCAATTAGTGCGTGACCTGCTGACGTCGCTTGGCCGACAATCGCGCACTTTGCCCCGCAGCCAACCCGTTAGGAGTAGTGATGAGCGAGGAGCGTGTCGAGCGCCTGCTGGCCGAAGTGCATGATGATTTCGGCATGATCCGCGTACTGGAAGTGGCCGATTACCGTTTTCTCGAATTTGGCGATGCCATCGAGCAGAGTTGCGTGTTCACGGCCGACCCGAGCTGGCTGGAGTATGACTACACCCGCGCCATGCTGATTGGGGCGTTGTGCCATGAGCAGCCCGAAAGTGCGCTGTTCCTCGGCCTGGGTGCCGGCACGCTGACCCAGGCGTGCCTGAAGTTCCTGGCGCTTGACGATGTCGAAGCCATCGAGCTGCGCCCCGACGTACCGCGCCTGGCCATTGAATACTTGGGGCTGGACGATGATCCGCGCCTGTATATCCGTATTGGCGATGCCCTGGAGTTGCTCGACAGCGCTGAATCGGCCGACCTCATTTTCGTCGACCTGTACACCGATGTGGGGCCAGGCGTCGGCCACCTGGCCTGGACGTTCCTCGAGAATTGCCAGAAGAAGCTCAATCCCGGCGGCTGGCTGGTGATCAACCAGTGGGCGACCGACGACGGCAAGCCGCTTGGCGCAGCATTGTTGCGCGGGTTGTATCACCGGCATTACTGGGAGCTGCCGGTGAAGGAGGGCAACGTGATCCTGCTGGTGCCTTCGGAGCTGGATCAGGAGCTGGACCTGGACGCGCTGTCCGCTCGCGCCGAGGCCTTGGCGCCGCGACTGGGTTATTCGTTGCAGGCGCTGATCAAGGCGATTCGGCCGGCGACCTAGGCGTCTGTTCCGGCGCTATCGGGGGCAAGCCCCCTCCCACAGTTGAAATGCGTTCCAAGTGTGGGAGGGGGCTTGCTCCCGATGTAGCCGGCACTGCCCAATCAGATACCCTTGAACACCCCCGGCCGCTTCTCGACCATCGCCCGCATGCCTTCCTTGGCGTCTTCGCTGTTGAGCAATTTGTCCACCATCGGCGGCAGCGCGGCCGCCGCCACAGTCTCGCCTTCCGTGCGGGCCAATCGCGCCGACATCAGCGTTGCCTGCACGCCAAGCGGGGCCTGGCGTGCGATGCGATTGGCCAGCTCGATGGCGCGCGGTATCAGGTCTTCGCTGGCCATCACTTCCTGCACCAGGCCCAGGCGCAGGGCTTCATGGGCATCGAACTCATCGCCGGTCAGCAACCAGCGCATCGCATTGCCCCAGCCAGCGATTTGATGAAAGCGCAATGTCGCGCCGCCAAAAGGAAAGATCCCACGCTGTACTTCCATCTGCGCAAAACGGGTGTTGCTTGCACACAGGTTGATATCCGCCGCCAGCATCAGTTCGATGCCGATGGTCAGGCAGTAGCCTTGAGCAGCAACGATCACCGGTTTATTCACCCTGGGGCCTGCGAACACGCCCCAGGGGTCGCAGCCGCCCAGGGGCGGTTGCCAACCGCCGGCCATTACGGCGCTGACATTGGCCAGGTCGAGCCCGGCGGTGAAGTGGTCGCCATGGGCAAACACCACGGCAACCCGCGCGTCATCGTTTCGATCAAAATCGCCATAGGCCATGCTCAATGCGTTGAGCAGGTCCAGGTCGAAAGCATTGCGTTTTGCCACTCGGTCCAGCCCCAGCAACAGGACATGGCCCTGGAGTTCACGGGTGACGCGGCTGCTGCTGGCTTGATTCATCGGGTGTGCCCTCGGGCGCGGGTAAGGTTTCAGACCAAAGGGGCGGTCTGGACAGGTGAACCGTTTAAGCGTGATGAGCAACAGGGCCGGGCCTTTGAAAAATAGACCCTGGCGCACTTATGTGCAAAGACTGTGACGCAGGGCGGTTTCTCGGTGCTTTGCGATAAAAAAAGCTCCCTTTTTCAGCTATTTCCGGTATAGTGCGCGCCGGCCTTTAACCGGGCCGCGTTTAGGTAGCGCAATTCCCCGAAGTCAGCTTCGGCTGCACGTCCGCACAGCGGACTCTCCCTTGACGAATCTTTTTCATTCATTCGTTTTCGCAAATCCCCGCCGACAAAGCAGCCAGGGCGACTCTTGAGTCTCAACACGGCATGCGCAGCTTTGGAGCATGGGTCTTTGCGGATGCACTTAGAGGCAGACCCATGACCCAGGAAACCGGCGGCTTCGCCGCTTTTAATCTTAATCCGAACATTCTCGCCGCCGTCATCGCGACTGGCTACGAAGAACCTTCGGCTATTCAGCAGCAATCGATCCCGATCATCATGGCCGGCCAGGACATGATTGGCCAGGCGCAAACCGGTACCGGTAAAACCGCCGCGTTCGCCCTGCCTATCCTGCACTGCATCGATCCTGCCAAGCGCGAGCCGCAAGCCCTGATCCTGGCGCCAACCCGTGAGTTGGCGCTGCAAGTAGCAACCGCTTTCGAAACCTACGCCAAGCAAATGCCAGGTGTAACCGTTGTGGCCGTTTACGGCGGCGCGCCTATGGGCCCACAACTGAAAGCCATCCGTAACGGCGCACAGATCGTTGTCGCCACTCCGGGCCGTCTGTGCGACCACCTGCGTCGTGACGAGAAAGTCCTGTCGACCGTGAACCACCTGGTTCTCGACGAAGCCGACGAAATGTTGAAGCTGGGCTTCATGGATGACCTGGAAGTCATCTTCAAGGCGCTGCCACCGACCCGTCAGACCGTGCTGTTCTCGGCCACCCTGCCGCAGTCGATCCGTGCCATTGCCGAACGCCACCTGCGCGATCCGCAACACGTGAAGATCCAGACCAAGACCCAGACCGTTACCGCGATCGAACAGGCTCACCTGTTGGTTCACGCCGACCAGAAGACCTCGGCTGTATTGAGCCTGCTGGAAGTCGAAGACTTCGACGCCCTGATCATGTTCGTGCGCACCAAGCAAGCGACCCTGGACCTGGCCAGCGCCCTGGAAGCCAAAGGCTACAAGGCTGCCGCGCTGAACGGTGACATTGCCCAGAACCAGCGTGAGCGCGTGATCGACTCCCTCAAGGATGGCCGCCTGGACATCGTTGTGGCGACCGACGTTGCCGCTCGTGGTCTCGACGTTCCGCGTATCACCCACGTGTTCAACGTTGACATGCCTTACGATCCAGAGTCCTACGTTCACCGTATCGGCCGTACCGGCCGTGCGGGTCGCGAAGGTCGTGCACTGTTGCTGGTGACTCCGCGTGAGCGCCGCATGCTGCAAGTGATCGAGCGTGTAACCGGCCAGAAAGTGGCTGAAGTGCGCCTGCCGGATGCCCAGGCTGTTCTCGATGCCCGCATCAAGAAACTGACCAACAGCCTGGCGCCGCTGGTGGCTGACGCTGAATCGACCCACGGCGACCTGCTGGACCGCCTGACCGCCGATATCGGTTGCACCCCGCGTGCCCTGGCTGCAGCGTTGCTGCGCAAAGCCACCAACGGTCAGGCCCTGACCCTGGCAGCGATCGAGAAGGAACGCCCACTGGTGCCGAACAACGCGCCACGCGGTGATCGTCCAGAGCGTACCGGCGACCGTCCGGACCGTGGCGATCGTGAGCGTCGTGCTCCGGTTCCATTGGCCGAAGGCCGTGCGCGTTGCCGTACTGCGCTGGGTGCGCGTGACGGTATCGCTGCCAAGAACCTGCTGGGCGCTATCCTCAACGAGGGTGGCCTGGCACGTGAAGCCATTGGTCGCATCCAGGTCCGTGACAGCTTCTCCCTGGTGGAGCTGCCGGAAGACGGTCTGGAAAAACTGCTGGCCAAGCTCAAAGATACACGCGTTGCCGGCAAGCAGTTGAAGCTGCGTCGCTACCGCGAAGATTGATCCGCCTCCGGGCTGATTGATCGCACATAAAAAATCCCCGACTGGTTCGGGGATTTTTTTTGCCTGGGATTTCAGGCTGGGCACCTGTGTTAGCCAAAGCGATAGATGTCCATGCCCAAGGCGCCGAGGGTGAAGCCCTGATGCGCCACGCTGAAATCACCGCCGGCACCTCGCGCAAAGTAAAGCGGCAACAAATGCTCGTCGCTGGGGTGGCTGCGCGCTGCATGGGGCGCCAGGAGGCGATAGTCATGCAAGGCTGTTTCGTCACCGGCAGCGAGTTTTTCGACCACCCAGTCGCGAAAGGCTTGCGCCCATGGCGTGATGGTTTCCGGCCCGGCGCGCCAGTCCAGCTCACCGAGATTATGGGTGATGCTGCCGGAGCCGATCAGCAGTACACCTTGATCGCGCAGGCTGCAGAGGGCATGTCCAACCCGGGTTTGAAAAGCCGGGCCCATGCGGCTTGGGAGGGAGACTTGCACCACCGGAATATCCGCCGCCGGGTACATCAGCGACAGGGGCACCCAGGTGCCATGGTCGAAGGGCCGTTGGTTGTCGACCTGTGCAGTCAGGCCGTCAGCCTGCAATAACTCGGCAATTTCATTCGCCAGCCGTGGATCACCTGGCGCAGGGTATTGCACCGCAAACAGCTCGCGAGGGAAGCCACCGAAGTCATGCCAGGTCTCGGGCGCGGCGCTGCCACTGACCAGCAGCCCGTGGCTTTCCCAATGCGCCGATACCACCACAATCGCCTTGGGCCGTGGCAACGCGGCTGCCAGGGCCTGCAGCGCCGGGCCGCTGGCGCCGGGTTGCAGAGCCAGCATCGGAGAGCCATGGGAGATAAACAGGCTGGGCAACATGAGAAGAGTCCTGAGGATTGGTGTCGGGCTATCTTCATTCAGATCATTAATCGAGATCTAATATAATATTTGGTGTCATTTGATCGATTTTTCAGGGTGATGCATGGACGCAAGAGTTTGGCAGGAACGCTGGGCAACCAATCAGATCGGTTTTCATCAGACCGACGTTAATCCTTACTTGCAGCGGCATTGGTCAACGTTGGCCCTGGTCGACGGTGCCAGGGTTTTCGTGCCTTTGTGTGGCAAGAGCCTGGACATGAAGTGGTTGGCGGATCGCGGGCATCGCGTGATGGGTGTGGAGGTGTCGGATAAAGCCGTTGAGGCATTCTTCAGCGAACAGGGGCTTGCGCCGCAGATCGATCAGAGAGGCGTGTTCAAGGTGTATCAGGCGGGCCTGATCGAAGTGTGGTGCGGTGACTTCTTCGCCCTTGAGGCAAGTGCTGTGGCTGGTTGCTCGGCGTTGTATGACCGTGCGGCACTGATCGCCTTGCCGCAGCCAATTCGCCCGCGATACACCGAGCATCTCGATACCCTGCTGACCCCCGTCTGTGAGGGGCTGTTGATCACTGTCGACTACGACCAGGCGCAAAGGGCTGGCCCGCCCTTCGCTGTCCCGGATGAGGAAGTGCAGTCGCTGCTGGGCCCGCACTGGAATGTGGTCACGCTGCAAGAGCGAGACATTTTGAGTGAAAGCAGCAAATTCAAGGCCGATGGCGTTACTCGGCTTGATGAGCGTGTTTATCGGCTGACCAGGCGGTAAATCACGCCCACGAAAAAGGGGCGATTCAATCGCCCCTTTTTTGTATTGCCGGGTTATCAGCCGCGACGACGCAATGCGTCAATCCGCTCTTCCAGCGGTGGGTGGCTCATGAACAGGCGAGCCAGGCCCTGCTTGATACCGCCGTTGATGCCGAAGGCGGTCAGGCTGTCCGGCATATGCACCGGCAGGCCTTGTTCGGAGCGCAGGCGCTGCAGCGCGCCGATCATCGCGCTGGTACCCGCCAGACGTGCGCCGGCTTCGTCTGCGCGGAACTCACGTTTACGCGAGAACCACATCACGATGGCGCTTGCCAGGAAGCCCAGGACCAGCTCGGCGAAGATGGTTGCCACGAAGTAGGCGATACCGCGGCCTTCTTCGTTCTTGAAGATCACTTTGTCGACGAAGTTGCCGATGATCCGTGCAAAGAACATCACGAAGGTGTTCACCACGCCCTGTACCAGCGCGAGGGTGACCATGTCGCCGTTGGCTACGTGGCCGATCTCGTGCGCCAGCACCGCCTTGACTTCGTCGGGCGAAAAACGCTCCAGAAGCCCCTGGCTGACCGCTACCAGCGCGTCGTTCTTGTTCCAGCCGGTGGCGAAGGCGTTGGCCTCGTAAGCAGGGAAAATCCCCACCTCGGGCATTTTGATGCCTGCTTCTTGAGACAACTGCTCCACCGTTTGCATCAGCCATTGCTCATGGCGAGTGCGTGGTTGAGTAATGATCTGGGTGCTGGTGCTCATTTTCGCCATCCACTTGGAGATGAACAGCGAGAACAGCGAACCGGCAAAACCAAAGACCGCACAGAAAATCAGCAGCTGATTGAGGTTCAGATCAACCCCGTTGGCCGCCATGAACCCGTCGAAGCCAAACAGGCTCAGGGTGACGCTGGCAATCAGTACGACCGCCAGGTTAGTGGCCAAGAACAGCAGGATGCGCATCATGGTTGTAGAGTTCTCCTCATGCTTAATATGTCGCTTACTGCGGGGTATATAAGGTGCGGCATGGGGTGATTCAACCGAGCGACTATTTCAAACTGTGTCCTACAGCGAAAATGTAGCGCCTTGAAGGGATTTTCCCACAACAATGACCCTTGGCGATTAGCCGTCAAGGGTGCCGAACCCCCTGTTAACGCTGGGGTAGGGCGGCTTGCGTGGAGCTATCGCCCGTTCAAGGCCGCCGGCACCAGAGAAGTGTTGCCAGATAATCGCTGTACGACCCAATGAAGGTCGTCCGGCATCATTTCCCTTACTGGCGATAGGACTTCAAGAAGTTGCCGATGCGACCGATCGCCATATCCAGTTCATCCACGCGCGGCAAGGTCACCACGCGGAAGTGATCCGGCCATGGCCAGTTGAACGCGGTGCCTTGCACCACCAGCAGCTTTTCCGACAGCAGCAGGTCGAGCACGAACTTTTCGTCGTTGAGGATCGGGCAGACTTTCGGGTCGATCCGTGGAAACGCGTACAACGCACCCATGGGCTTCACGCAGCTGACGCCAGGGATTGCGTTGAGCAGCTCCCAGGTGCGGTTACGTTGTTCGAGCAGGCGACCCTGTGGCAGTACCAGGTCGTTGATGCTTTGGTAGCCGCCGAGCGCGGTCTGGATCGCGTGCTGGCTCGGCACGTTGGCGCACAGGCGCATGTTGGCCAGCATGTCGATGCCCTCGATGTAGCTCTGGGCGTTGTGCTTGGGCCCGGAAATCGCAATCCAGCCGGAGCGGAACCCCGCCACGCGATAGGACTTGGACAGGCCGTTGAAGGTCAGGCACAGCAGGTCTGGCGCCAGGGAGGCGGTGCACACGTGCACGGCGTCATCGTAGAGGATCTTGTCGTAGATCTCGTCGGAGAACACCACCAGATTGTGCTGGCGCGCCAGTTCGAGCATGCCCAGCAGCACTTCCCTGGAATACACGGCACCGGTGGGGTTGTTCGGGTTGATGATCACCAGGGCCTTGGTGTTCGGGGTGATCTTGGCCTTGATATCGGCCAGGTCGGGGAACCAGTCGGCACCTTCGTCGCACAGGTAGTGCACCGGGTGGCCACCGGCCAGCGTCACGGCGGCGGTCCACAACGGGTAGTCCGGTGCCGGCACCAGCACTTCGTCGCCGTTGTTGAGCAAGGCCTGCAGCGACATCACGATCAGTTCGGACACGCCATTGCCCAGGTAGATGTCCTCAATGCCGACACCTTCCACCTGCTTCTGCTGGTAATACTGCATCACCGCCTTGCGCGCGCTGAACAGGCCTTTGGAATCGCTGTAGCCTTGGGCCGTGGGCAGATTGCGGATCACGTCCTGGAGGATTTCATCTGGCGCTTCGAAACCAAAGGGCGCCGGGTTGCCGATGTTCAGCTTGAGGATGCGATGGCCTTCCTCTTCCAGGCGTTTGGCGTGCTTGAGCACCGGGCCGCGAATGTCGTAGCAGACGTTGGCGAGCTTGTTCGATTTGCTGACTTGCATGGTGATGTGATCCCGAAAATGAACGATCCAGACGGTGCAAGCACTACCGTACGGTTGATTCCTGCGCAGCTAGCACCCATAAATACGTTTGAATGGTAATGGCGCGGGTGCCAGACTGGCGTTTTGAAGAGGCGCAATCATACGTGCCGCCTGATCCACGGAAAAGACACAGATCAGGGTTTTTCAGTTGCCGAGGTGTATCGATGGACAAGTTGCAGAAAACGCTCGAAGAATGGCGGGACATGCTCGATCCCGCGCAGTACCAGGTGTGCCGCCTCAAAGGCACCGAGCGGCCGTTCAGCGGCAAGTACAACGAGACCAAGACCGACGGCGTCTACCACTGTATTTGCTGCAATGAGCCGCTGTTCGACTCTGCCGCCAAGTTCGATTCAGGCTGCGGCTGGCCGAGCTTCTACGAGCCGATTGCCGATAGCGCGATGGTGGAGATCCGCGACGTCAGCCACGGCATGATTCGCACCGAAGTCACCTGCGCCAAGTGCGACGCGCACCTGGGGCACGTGTTCCCGGACGGTCCGCCGCCGACGGGCCTGCGCTACTGCATCAATTCGGTGTGCCTGGACCTGGTGCCGCGCTAGGCGAACTGCTCGCTCCTACAAAGAGCTGGGCTTGGGTTGATCGCCTATCATCATCGTCATCAATTGAATTGACTCAATTCAATTGCGAACTACCTTTGCTTCTTCCCTTCATCAGAGGCACTGTCATGAGCGACAACTTGCTGAGCATCCGTTGCACCACCATCAAGGGTGAGCAAAAGACCTTGGCCGATTTCGCCGGCAAGGCCATTCTGGTGGTCAACACCGCCAGCAAGTGCGGTTTTACCCCGCAGTACAAAGGCCTGGAGCAGCTCTGGCAGCAGTACAAGGACCAGGGCCTGGTGGTGCTGGGCTTCCCATGCAATCAGTTTGGCAAGCAGGAACCGGGCAACGAGGGTGCGATAGCCGAATTTTGCGAATTGAACTTCGGCGTCAGTTTTCCCTTGTTCAAAAAAATCGACGTCAATGGCAGCGATGCCCACCCGCTGTTCGTTCAGCTGAAGAAGCAGGCGCCAGGCCTGCTCGGCTCGAAGAATATCAAGTGGAATTTCACCAAGTTCCTCATCGGGCGTGACGGCAAGCAGGTCAAGCGCTTTGCCCCGACCACCAAGCCCCAGGACTTGGGCCGAGAGATCGAAGCGCTGCTCAAATGAGACGTGTCGTCTCAGGCGCCCACAGGTCCAGCAGGGCCTTGAGTTCTTCACGGCGAAACGGCTTGGCCAAGTAATCATTCATCCCCGCCGCACGACAGCGCTCACGCTCTTCGGACAGGGCGTTGGCGGTCAAGGCGACGATTGGCAGGTCCGGCCAGCGACCGCTCCGGCGAATCTGCCGGCTCGCCTCGTAGCCGTCCATCACGGGCATGTTGCAGTCCATCAACACCAGATCGAAGCGCTGATCCTCAAGAAACTTGAGGGCTTCGCCACCATGGGCGGCGACGATGACCTCGCAGCCGAGCTTGCTGAGCATGCCCTTGGCCACCAGTTGATTGACCGGGTTGTCCTCGACCAAGAGGATTCGGGCGCGATGGCTGAAGGGGGCGGCATCGATCTGGACCGGGTCCAGAATCGGTTGCGTATCGCTGCGCAAATTTCGCTGCAGGATTTGATACAGCGCGTTACGGCTCAAAGGGCGGGCTTGTTGCTGCAGTGGCGCCAGGGCCGCGACTTCTTCGCTGGGCATGAAGTTGCCATAGGCGGCCACTACCAGAATCGGTGCAGTAATGCCCGGCCTCAGGCGGAACAGACACTCCGGGCAGTCGGTGATCAACAGGTCGGGATGCTGTCCGCTCAGGTCGTCTTCCATGGAGTAGCAACGCGGCGCCAAACCCCAATGGGGCAGCAGGGTGGTGAGCAACTCTCCCAGGCCACTGCTTTGATTGGTAATGACGATCACATCCCCCACCAACGGCACGCGGGCTGCCGCCGCCAGATGGGTGGGCAACGGCAGGTCGGCGCAGAACTGGCTGCCGAAGCCGACCTCCGAACTGATGCTCAAGCGGCCCTTCATGGCCTCGCACAGGTTATGGGTCAAGGCGAGCCCCAGGCCCGTGCCGCCAAATTGGCGCGTGATACCGGCGCCGGCCTGGGTAAACGGCTGGAAAATCTTGACCTGGGCATCCTGGGCAATCCCGATGCCGGTATCGCAGACTTCAATGCGTATTCCGTCGCCGTGGTGGCTCAGGCGTACATCCACGCGGCCGAAGCGGGTGAACTTCAAGGCGTTGGATAGCAGGTTACTGACGATTTGCCGGACCCGCGTCGGGTCACCAATGACTTGGGCCGGGAATAGCGGGTCGATCAGGCAGGTCAGTTCCACGCTGGGTGCGGCGTTTTGCGACAACAGGTTAGCGGTGTCTTCCACCAATGAGCCAAGGTCGAACGGGATACGCTCAAGCTCCAGTTGACCCGCGTCGAACTTGGACAGGTCGAGGATATCGTTGAGCAACTCCACCAGTACCTTGCCGGAGTCATGCGCGATGGACAGCTGCTGGCGCTGCTCGGCGTTGAGCGGGCTGTCCAGCGACAGGGCAATCATGCCCAGCAGGCCATTGAGTGGGGTGCGGATTTCATGGCTCATATTGGCCAGAAACGCCGCCCGAGCCTGGGCCATGCCCAGGGCGGTCATCTTCGCTGCTTCCAGTTCATCATTGAACTGGCTCAAGCGCTGGTTGCTGGTCTTGAGTTCAAGGGTGCGCGCCGAAACGATGTGTTCCAGTTGGCCCAGGTATTCGGTGAGGCGGTCTTCGGCATGGCGGCGTTGCTGAATCTCGGTTTCCATGTTTTCGAATTGCTGGTTGGCAACGTTGACCAGCACGCCGATTTCGTCATGCTCATGCCCCGGCGGACAGTCCAGGCGCGCCTGCCTGCGTGTGCTCAGCGCTCGAATAATGCGCACCAGCGGCTGTGTGAGCATGACGTAGAACAAGCCCAGCAAGATCCCGGTCAACAACAGACTGCGCACGAAACCGTTGAGCAAAGTAACTTCGGCGCGGCGCAGGAAGCGGCTGCCAAACGCGTAGGTGTCTACATCGAGGCGCAGCACACCCAGGGATTCGTTGGGCATATGGTTGAGATACAACCGGTCTTCGAACTGGCGGTTGGCGCCAAACAGGAAATCGCTGACAGGCCGATAATGGCTTTCCTTGCGTGGCCGCTCGACGTCGGCCAGCACCACGCCGTTGTTGTCGATCAATTGCGCGTGAACGATGGCAGGGGAGTGCAGCAGGCCCAGGGTCAGTTCCTGAGCGAGTTCGGCATCGATGTTATAGGCGATGCGCGAGGCCGGGTTATGGCTGATTTCGATCAGCGAGCGTATTTCACGGTTGATGGATGCGTCTTCACTGGCATAATCAATGCCGATTTGGATAAAACTGAGCAAGGTTCCCAAGACGAAACCGACCAGCACAGTCAATCTGGCTTGTTTATAAGACAAGCGGTGGGCGAACTTGATATCCATCGAGTGTTGAACCACTTCACGTTTCCCTTCGCCCGGCAAGCATAGCTGAACATCCACCAGCGCTGACTTGTCTGGCATAAATCGATTTCTTGACGCAGCCTTGTGCGGTCTGCCACGGGGTTGCCAATACGCCATCTTTTACAAGAACTTGCCAGAGGAATAGTTGTGGATTCTCGATTGAATGCCTTTCTTGAGCGGGCCGACGCCGTGCTCGCGCGCCTGGAACCCCTGTTACCCGCCCCACGTCAAGCCATCGACTGGAATCACTGCCTCGCCGCCCGCTGGCAGCGTGAAGGCCGCACAGGCTTCCTGTTGCCGCTGGACGTCAGCCTGGACATGCGTCTGTCGGACCTGATCGGTGTCGACAAACAGCGTGAACAACTGGCGCGTAACACCCAACAGTTTCTTGATGGCCTGCCTGCCAACCATGCGCTGCTATGGGGCTCGCGTGGTACCGGAAAATCATCCATGGTACGCGCCTTGCTCGCCCAACATGCCAACGCCGGACTGAGGTTGATCGAAATCGAGCGTGACCATCTGGCCGATCTGCCGCGTGTGGTCGAGCAACTGCTCAACCTGCCGCAGCGTTTTATCCTGTTCTGCGATGATTTGTCGTTCGAGGCCGGTGAAGGCGATTATCGGGTGCTCAAGAGCGTACTGGATGGCTCCCTGGAGCAGGCGCCGGAAAACGTGTTGCTGTATGCCACCTCCAACCGTCGTCACCTGGTGCCGGAGAACCAGAGTGACAACGACAATTGGAAGCGCGTGGATGGCGAGCTGCACCCGAGCGAGGCGGTAGAAGACAAAATTGCCTTGTCCGACCGTTTTGGCTTGTGGCTGTCATTCTACCCGTTCACCCAGGAACACTTCCTGAATGTGGTGGAGCACTGGATCGGCGAGTTGGCAGGCAAGGCCGGCTTGCAATGGCAGCGCGATGAACAACTGGACATTCTCGCCGTGCGCTGGGCGACCGGGCGCGGCAACCGTAATGGCCGTTGCGCCTATCAATTCGCCCGTTACTGGGTGGGTCTCAAATTGCTGGAGCGTCAACCATGATCGATTTGCAGCAGGCCGGCACCGGCCTCGATGGCTATGCACTGCTCTGCGCGCAACTGGAGTCACTGCTGGCCGATGAGCGGGATTTCATCGCCAACAGCGCGCAGTTCTCCGCGTTCCTGTTCAACCAGTTGGACGACCTGAACTGGGCGGGGTTTTACCTCAATCGCAATGAGGAGCTGGTGCTTGGCCCGTTCCAGGGCCAGATCGCCTGTGTGCGTATCCCGTTCGGTCGTGGCGTGTGCGGCACCGCTGCGGCGTCCCGGCAAACTCAGCGAGTGGAAGACGTGCATGCGTTTGCCGGGCACATTGCCTGTGACAGCGCCTCGAACAGTGAATTGGTGGTGCCACTGGTCAAGAACGGCCAACTGATCGGCGTCCTTGACCTCGACAGCCCGTCACTGGCTCGTTTTACGCCTCAGGACCAGACGGGTATCGAACAACTGGCGGCTATTTTCCTGCGCTTGACCGATTGCTGAGCGAGCGAGGCGGGGGGCAAGCCCCTGTCTCCTATTGGCTGTCCAGGTCATGCAGTTGAGCTTGCAGTGCCCGTTCCAGCTCGAGCATGAGTTTTTCCACGGACTTGATACCTGTTTCGATCATTCGTCGATCATTGTCACGAGAACAGGCTTGCTCCAGTGTTTCGCATTGCCCGGCCAAGGCATTGGCTTGGACGATGCGTGCGGCCCCTTTGATCTTGTGGGCTTGTTCGATGATGTCCGTAGATGAAGCCTTGCGATCCAGCAGTGTGATGAGGGCCTGACGATCATCAATGCTGCTGGTCAGCAGCTCTTCGAGCAAGCGTCGAGTCAATTGCGGATCTCCTCCTGTCAGCGCGTCGAGGCATTCCAGGTCCAGCTGCTGGCACGCGGGTTGTGGAATGATCAGCGCCAGTTGCCGCTCCAGTACGGTGAGGCTGATAGGTTTGAACAGGCAGTCATCCATGCCCGCTTCCACGCAACGTTGTCTTTCCTCCGGTTGCGCATTGGCGGTAAACCCCAACACCACGCAGGGCGCCAACTGTTCGCGTTGCTCATACTCACGGATGGAACGGCTCAACTCGTAGCCATTCATGATAGGCATGTTGCAGTCGGCGATCACCAGGTCGAACTGTTCCTGACGCCAGGCCTGGAAACCCGCAGCGCCGTGCTCGGCGGCGGTGAACTGATGGCCCAGGTAGCCCAGTTGCTGGCACATCAGCAGGCGGTTCGCCGGGTGATCGTCTACTACCAGCACGTTGAGCACCGGGGTACAGGCGGGCTTGGCAGGCGTTTGCTCCCCCTGGGGCGTGATCGGGTGCAGACGCGGCATGCTCAGGTTGACGTGCACCTGGGTACCGACCATGGGCACGCTGCTCAGGCTCAGTTGGCCACCCATCATTGCGCAGAGGCTGCGGCAGATCACCAGGCCCAGGCCGGCACCGCTTCTGGCCAGGTGCCCGGAGTTGTCAGCCTGGGCGAACGGCTCGAACAGGCGCAGTTGGTCGTCGCGGTTGATGCCGATACCGGTATCTTCCACGACCAGCCTCACGTCGACCTGTTCCTGCGCCTGGCTCGGTTGCAGCTCTACCTTGATCTTTACCTGCCCATGTTCGGTGAACTTGATGGCGTTGCTCACCAGATTGGACAGCACCTGCTTGAAGCGCAGCGGGTCTATGAGGACTTCGATGTCGCTCAGGTCGGGCTTGAACTCCAATAGCAGGCTGAGGGTTTTCTGACGCGCCAGACCGTCAAAGACGCGCACCACGGACTCAATCACCTCTCGCAGATTGACACGCTCCGGGGCCAGGCTCAGACGCCCGGACTCGATGCGCGCGATGTCGAGGATGTCGCCTATCAGCTCCAGCAGATCCTTGGCCGAGTTGTAAGCCACTTCTATTGCCGGACGGTCGAGATGCCCTTGGTCGGCGCGCTTGAGCGTCAGTTCGAGCATGCCGATCACGGCGTTCATCGGCGTGCGGATCTCGTGGCTCATGGTGGCGAGGAACGTGCTTTTGGCGCGGTTGGCCTCATCGGCCCGCTCCTTGGCAGCGCGCAGTTCATCAAACAACTGGCGCCGTTCGCTGATGTCGATCCAGCCGCCGATGATGCCCTGGACTTCGCCAATGGAATCGCGGTAGGGCAGAATCCAGTGGTAGATCGTCAGCTTCCTGTCGTGGATATGCAGGGTGCGGTCCAGGATCAATGGATTGCCCTCGGCCACCACCCGCAGGTAGTCGGCATGGTACTGGGCGGCTTCGGGTGCCAGGGCCATGCTCATCTGGGTCACGCTTTTGCCGATCACGTCCTCGCGCTTGACGTCGAAGGCCTGCAGGTAGCTGTCGTTGCAGGTCTGCAGCAAGCCATTGCGGTCACGTACGTAGATGGGGTGTGGCGTTTCGTTGACCAGCGCGCGCATGAATTCGAACTGATCATTGAGGGCGCGCTCGGCCATTTTTCGCTGCCTGATCTGGCGGCGCATGTAGGCATTCCACGTCAGGGAAACCAGGAGCAACAAGCCGGTACCGATCACGATCCTGGCAATCAGTTGATTGTAATTGCGCCAGTAACTGTCGGACTCGACTGTGTAGCCGCGCCAGCGACTGTTGATCACGCCCATCTCATCCGGCGCGATACTGAGCAGGGCTTTGTCGAGGATCGAGCTCAATTCGGTTGCATGGCGTGAGGTGGCCAGGGCGAACGTTGCCGGTGTTGTGCCGATGCTGGTAGTGATCTGCAGCTTGTCCTGAAAAACTTTCGAGGACAGGAAATAGTTGGCGATCAACAACGTATTCACTGCGCCATCCACGTGCCCTTGTGCAAGCAATTCGGATGCCCTGAAGGTATCGCCGGTTTCCACCAGTTGAATCTGGGGAAAGTCCTTGCGCAGAGAGTCGGCCAGCGGGGTGCCTCGGGTAACCGCCAGGCGCTTGCCGGTCATCTGCTCCAGGTTCAAGGGCGCGCCAGGCTCTTTGCGGGTCAACAGTACATAAGAGTTTTCCAGGTACGGACGGCTGAAACTCAACTGCGCCTCCCGTTGGTTACTCGGCACGATGGCGCCGATCATGTCGACTTTTTGCGTGGCAACCTGCTCGATCATCGCCTCGACGTCACGCCCGCGCTCAACCGTGAAACGCAAGCCGGTACGTAAGCGGATAAGTTCGAGAACGTCGGCGGTGATACCGCGAAAGTTACCTTCTGCATCGAAGAAGGTGAGCGGGGCGAAGGTTTCGTTCACGATGACCTTCACGACCGGATGCGCCTGCAGCCAGCGCTCTTCGCGTGGTGTCAGTTGCAGTTTCTTGTCGGTCAGCAGGATATCGCTGCCGGCGCTCCAGCGTTTGGCGATGCTATCGCGCTCGTTGATCGGCACGGCCGCCAGAACCGTGTCGACAATGCTCAGGAGAATGAGGTTGTCGTGGCGCAGGGCAAAGCTGAAACCATAGGCTTCATGCTTGCCGAAATTGGCCATGCGAATGTTTTTGAGGTAGCCCTTGTTGATCATGAAATGGGTGGAAATCGTGTCGCCAAGAAACACATCCGCCTGGTCGAATGCCACTGCGTTCAGGGCATTCTGATACGAGGGATAGGTGCGGATGTCGGCCTTGGGGTACAGCTTTTCCACTTCATCGAGCGGCAGGTAATGATAGACGAGGCTTAAGCGCAACCCTTCCAGGCCATCGCTGAGGCTGCGGGTTTCCCCTTCGCGAGTGACCAGTACCGGCTGGTCCACGGCATAAGGTGCCGACAGTGTGAGGTTGGGGTTTGCGGCCTCGAAGCCATTGGAAGACCCCAGCAAGTCGATGTCGCCGTCTTCAAGGGCTTGAATGGCGGACACCCGGGAAGGGTAGCGCAGGACCTTGACCGGTAGGGCAAGGGCCTTGGCCAGCAGACCTGCATAGTCTGCAGTCAGGCCTTCGTAATCGCGGCCACTGGAAGTGAGGTCGAACGGCGGGTAATCAGGCGCGGCAGTACCCAGTACCAGTTCGCGCTTGTGCTGCAACCACTGGCGCTGGGTCCTGTCCAGTTGAGTGTCCAATTGAACGATTCCTGCGCGACTCAATAAGGTGAAGTGTTGCGGGTCGGTGGAGGCGTTCGCAAGCACGGTAGTGCTGAAGCAAAAACTGGCACTCAATATAATCAAATAGTCCTTGATACGGCTGGGCATCCGCTTTCTCACACTAGCGCGTTTCGTTTTGCCATCTCGATGAGCTCAACTAAAGACTGGGCTTTTAGTTTTTGCATTAATCGCTTTTTATAAGTGCTGACTGTTTTGTTGCTCAAGAACATGCCCTTGGCTATTTCCTTGTTAGTGCGGCCTTGTGCAAAAAGTTGCAGGACCATGAGTTCTCGATCGTTGACGGTTTTGAACAGCTCCAACTCCTGGGTATCCGCTTCGTCCGCTCCATTTGCATTCAGGGCCTGGCTGGGAAAGTAGTTGTAACCGGACAGTACGGCGCGAATAGCACTCAATAGTTCGCTCAGGTCCCCCTCCTTGCAGACGTAGCCGTCGGCGCCCGAACGCATGCACCGCGTGGCAAACAGGGTTGGGCACTGGGCTGTGAGGACCAGGGTTTTCATCGACGTGTTCATGGCGTTGAATCGGCAGAGTACTTCGAGGCCGTCGAGTTTCGGGATGCTGATGTCGAGAATCACCAAATCCGGCAGGCATTCGCGAACCATCTGTATGGCGTCGCACCCGTTGTCCGTTTCACCAACGACTTTGTAACCTTCATGTTCCAGTAACATTCTGATGGCAAGTCGTATAACGGGGTGGTCGTCGATAATAAAAACGGTGTTCATAATCACATTCCATGCAGGTGCAAATAAAGCGGTCACATTAGCTCAGAAGAAGAGGCAGCAGCATGAAGCGTGGGGGGGGCAAGCACAAAACAGGATGTTTCCTACATCACAAAAGGTAGAGGCCTACGAGTTGTTAGGTAATCGTGACACGGAGTTCGAATGTTTTCAGGGCGGCTGGTGTGGTTGACGAGCACAGATGTTTTGCGACGGCTCTCAGGTTGTTTTTTCGCCGTCGACAACGTTTAAAGTCCTACATCAATAAGGCTTAAGTTGAAGGTATTAAACCTTCAAACTCATCTTTGTTTAATGGTTTTGACAAGCAGCCCAGTAGTGGAAGGTTTCGCTGCGCAGCCTGTAGGGTCAGTTTGAATAATTCAGTCGTCGGTAGCCCGCTCAACAGAATCGCGCTGATAACGAATTGACCACGGCTGGCGATTTCCACCAACTCAATGCCCGGGAGGTCAGGTAGGCACTGGTCGCATAACATCAAGTCGAAGGGGAATTCGGACTGGGTCATTATGCGTATGGCCTGTTCGGCATTTTCGACGGGAGTGAGGTGGTGGAAGCCGAAGCTTCTGAGCAAGCATTGGGTGGCCAGGAGTTGAAAGGGGTGATCCTCCACCAAAAGAATACGAAGGGGATGTCTGGGCATAGAGGGCACACAGTGAGTCAAGCGTCGATGGGGTGTAGGGATTGCTCGTCTGGTCCGCGATGGCGTGCGTGATTATTCCTCGGGAATATGTACGAATTCGATCAGGCCGCTCTGTTCCCGGCGTAGGGCGATTCTTCTCAGGTAACAGAGCGACTCGATCACTTCGCTATTGAGGGCTGGAGCGCCCGGTCATCTCCCGTGCCATCTCGGTGGCATAGCTGTCGGTCATGCCGGCGATAAAATCGATCATACGCAGGAACGAGGCGTGCAACGGCCAGGTGGGGTCCGGCGCGCTGTTGCCCAGCAAGTCGAGAATGCGCCGGTGCTTGAATGACGGCGTACGCCCGCCGTGTTGCTCCAGGGCCGCACCGCAAAACGCATTCAGCAAAATTTCCAGGGTGGTGTAAGCGCCGATTTCATGCAGAGTCT